>NZ_JEXX01000002.1:0-338586 GCF_000582055.1 Acinetobacter sp. 766875
GTTGTATAGTCAAGCCTCACGAGCAATTAGTATTGGTCAGCTTCACATATCACTATGCTTCCACATCCAACCTATCAACGTCCTAGTCTCGAACGGCTCTTTAGAGGAATAAATTCCTAGGGAAATCTTATCTTGAGGTAGGCTTCCCGCTTAGATGCTTTCAGCGGTTATCCCTTCCGAACATAGCTACCCGGCGATGCGACTGGCGTCACAACCGGTACACCAGAGGTTCGTCCACTCTGGTCCTCTCGTACTAGGAGCAGATCCTCTCAAATTTCCAGCGCCCACGGTAGATAGGGACCGAACTGTCTCACGACGTTCTAAACCCAGCTCGCGTACCTCTTTAAATGGCGAACAGCCATACCCTTGGGACCTGCTTCAGCCCCAGGATGAGATGAGCCGACATCGAGGTGCCAAACACCGCCGTCGATATGAACTCTTGGGCGGTATCAGCCTGTTATCCCCAGAGTACCTTTTATCCGTTGAGCGATGGCCCTTCCATACAGAACCACCGGATCACTAAGACCTACTTTCGTACCTGCTCGACTTGTGGGTCTCGCAGTTAAGCGCGCTTTTGCCTTTATACTCTACGCGTGATTTCCGACCACGCTGAGCGCACCTTCGTACTCCTCCGTTACTCTTTAGGAGGAGACCGCCCCAGTCAAACTACCCACCAGACACGGTCCTCGTCCCGGATAACGGGACAGAGTTAGAACCTCAACATTACCAGGGTGGTATTTCAAGGACGGCTCCATTGGAACTAGCGTTCCAACTTCAAAGCCTCCCACCTATCCTACACAAGTAAGGTCAAAGTTCAGTGTCAAGCTGCAGTAAAGGTTCACGGGGTCTTTCCGTCTAGCCGCGGGTACACTGCATCTTCACAGCGATTTCGATTTCACTGAGCCTCTGCTGGAGACAGCGCCGCCATCATTATGCCATTCGTGCAGGTCGGAACTTACCCGACAAGGAATTTCGCTACCTTAGGACCGTTATAGTTACGGCCGCCGTTTACTGGGGCTTCGATCAAGAGCTTCGCTTACGCTAACCCCATCAATTAACCTTCCAGCACCGGGCAGGCATCACACCCTATACGTCCACTTTCGTGTTTGCAGAGTGCTATGTTTTTAATAAACAGTTGCAGCGGCCTGGTTTCTGCGGCTGTCATCAGCTCAGGAAGCAAGTTCCATCACCAACAACAGCGTACCTTCTCCCGAAGTTACGGTACCATTTTGCCTAGTTCCTTCAGCAGAGTTCTCTCAAGCGCCTTGGTCTACTCGACCTGACCACCTGTGTCGGTTTCGGGTACGATTCCTGTGTAACTGAAGCTTAGAGACTTTTCCTGGAAGCATGGTATCAGCCACTTCGCTGTACAAGTACAGCTTGCTATCGGATCTCAGTATAGAGTACCCCGGATTTGCCTAAGATACATACCTACATCCTTCCACCTGGACAACCAACGCCAGGCTGACTTAACCTTCTCCGTCCTCTCATCGCATTACACAGAAGTATTGGAATATTAACCAATTTCCCATCGACTACGCCTTTCGGCCTCGCCTTAGGGGTCGACTCACCCAGCCCCGATTAACGTTGGACTGGAACCCTTGGTCTTTCGGCGAACGGGTTTTTCACCCGTTTTGTCGTTACTCACGTCAGCATTCGCACTTCTGATACCTCCAGCATACTTCTCAATACACCTTCATCGGCTTACAGAACGCTCCCCTACCACTTGACTAATGTCAAATCCGCAGCTTCGGCACATAGTTTTAGCCCCGTTACATCTTCCGCGCAGGCCGACTCGACTAGTGAGCTATTACGCTTTCTTTAAAGGGTGGCTGCTTCTAAGCCAACCTCCTAGCTGTCTATGCCTTCCCACATCGTTTCCCACTTAACTATGATTTTGGGGCCTTAGCTGGCGGTCTGGATTGTTTTCCTCTTGACTACGGACGTTAGCACCCGCAGTCTGTCTCCCGGATAGTACTCATAGGTATTCGGAGTTTGCATCGGTTTGGTAAGTCGGGATGACCCCCTAGCCGAAACAGTGCTCTACCCCCTATGGTATTCGTCCGAGGCGCTACCTAAATAGCTTTCGGGGAGAACCAGCTATCACCAGGCTTGATTAGCCTTTCACCCCTATCCACAAGTCATCCCCTGGCTTTTCAACGACAGTGGGTTCGGTCCTCCAGTTAGTGTTACCCAACCTTCAACCTGCTCATGGATAGATCGCCTGGTTTCGGGTCTATACCCAGCAACTAAACGCCCTATTAAGACTCGATTTCTCTACGGCTCCCCTATACGGTTAACCTCGCTACTGAATATAAGTCGCTGACCCATTATACAAAAGGTACGCAGTCACACCACGAAGGTGCTCCCACTGCTTGTATGCATGCGGTTTCAGGATCTATTTCACTCCCCTCACAGGGGTTCTTTTCGCCTTTCCCTCACGGTACTGGTTCACTATCGGTCAGTCAGGAGTATTTAGCCTTGGAGGATGGTCCCCCCATATTCAGACAAGGTTTCACGTGCCTCGCCCTACTCGTCATCATTATGTGTGCCCTTTCGTGTACGGGAATATCACCCTCTACGTTCGCACTTCCCAGAGCGTTCCACTAAAACACACATAACTTAATGGGCTGATCCCCGTTCGCTCGCCGCTACTGAGGGAATCTCAATTGATTTCTTTTCCTAAGGGTACTGAGATGTTTCACTTCCCCTCGTTCGCCTTGCAACACTATGTATTCATGTTGCAATACCTACCTTAAAGTAGGTGGGTTCCCCCATTCAGACATCTCCGGATCAAAGGATATTTGCCGCCTCCCCGGAGCTTTTCGCAGGCTATCACGTCTTTCATCGCCTCTGACTGCCAAGGCATCCACCACATGCACTTAATTACTTGACTATACAACCCCAAACAGTCGACGTTACCTACAAGTTAGTAACTTCAACATTTCAGTTTAGAGCACTGTGTATTTAAACACTGTACAGCTTCAATCTAAATTCATATACCAAAACGCTTGATTCAGTTAATTTGCTAGTTCTCAATTCATTCAGATTAATTGCTTAATCTAAACTCTTGAGTGAACAATTTATTTCAGACTCAATTTTGCCAATCTGTTAATGAATAAACACGCCTTCGTCAGGTCATGCTTAATACCGTGATACTTAAATCACAGAAGTTAATAAACCAAGACCGAAATCTCTATTTACTAATTTCTGTAATCCGAACTTATCTTAAGTTCTGGTGGAGACTAGGAGAGTCGAACTCCTGACCTCCTGCGTGCAAAGCAGGCGCTCTACCAACTAAGCTAAGTCCCCAGCTTACATCATCAGTCATGTATCTTTTATCTATAACTTTAACCAGTCAAAGTCATGGTGGGTCTGACAAGACTTGAACTTGTGACCCCACGCTTATCAAGCGTGTGCTCTAACCAACTGAGCTACAGACCCTCAGATACATCTATGAAGAACAACTTGTTGTGGATTCTTACCAATCGTCAATCTTTCGTTAAGGAGGTGATCCAGCCGCAGGTTCCCCTACGGCTACCTTGTTACGACTTCACCCCAGTCATCGGCCACACCGTGGTAACCGCCCTCTTTGCAGTTAGGCTAGCTACTTCTGGTGCAACAAACTCCCATGGTGTGACGGGCGGTGTGTACAAGGCCCGGGAACGTATTCACCGCGGCATTCTGATCCGCGATTACTAGCGATTCCGACTTCATGGAGTCGAGTTGCAGACTCCAATCCGGACTACGATCGGCTTTTTGAGATTAGCATCACATCGCTGTGTAGCAACCCTTTGTACCGACCATTGTAGCACGTGTGTAGCCCTGGCCGTAAGGGCCATGATGACTTGACGTCGTCCCCGCCTTCCTCCAGTTTGTCACTGGCAGTATCCTTAAAGTTCCCGACATTACTCGCTGGCAAATAAGGAAAAGGGTTGCGCTCGTTGCGGGACTTAACCCAACATCTCACGACACGAGCTGACGACAGCCATGCAGCACCTGTATGTAAGTTCCCGAAGGCACCAATCCATCTCTGGAAAGTTCTTACTATGTCAAGGCCAGGTAAGGTTCTTCGCGTTGCATCGAATTAAACCACATGCTCCACCGCTTGTGCGGGCCCCCGTCAATTCATTTGAGTTTTAGTCTTGCGACCGTACTCCCCAGGCGGTCTACTTATCGCGTTAGCTGCGCCACTAAAGCCTCAAAGGCCCCAACGGCTAGTAGACATCGTTTACGGCATGGACTACCAGGGTATCTAATCCTGTTTGCTCCCCATGCTTTCGCACCTCAGCGTCAGTGTTAGGCCAGATGGCTGCCTTCGCCATCGGTATTCCTCCAGATCTCTACGCATTTCACCGCTACACCTGGAATTCTACCATCCTCTCCCACACTCTAGCTAACCAGTATCGAATGCAATTCCCAAGTTAAGCTCGGGGATTTCACATTTGACTTAATTAGCCGCCTACGCGCGCTTTACGCCCAGTAAATCCGATTAACGCTTGCACCCTCTGTATTACCGCGGCTGCTGGCACAGAGTTAGCCGGTGCTTATTCTGCGAGTAACGTCCACTATCTCTAGGTATTATCTAAAGTAGCCTCCTCCTCGCTTAAAGTGCTTTACAACCATAAGGCCTTCTTCACACACGCGGCATGGCTGGATCAGGCTTGCGCCCATTGTCCAATATTCCCCACTGCTGCCTCCCGTAGGAGTCTGGGCCGTGTCTCAGTCCCAGTGTGGCGGATCATCCTCTCAGACCCGCTACAGATCGTCGCCTTGGTAGGCCTTTACCCCACCAACTAGCTAATCCGACTTAGGCTCATCTATTAGCGCAAGGTCCGAAGATCCCCTGCTTTCTCCCGTAGGACGTATGCGGTATTAGCATCCCTTTCGAGATGTTGTCCCCCACTAATAGGCAGATTCCTAAGCATTACTCACCCGTCCGCCGCTAGGTCCAGTAGCAAGCTACCTTCCCCCGCTCGACTTGCATGTGTTAAGCCTGCCGCCAGCGTTCAATCTGAGCCATGATCAAACTCTTCAGTTAAAATCATTTTGCACCTTATTTATAGACAAGGTGCCAATTCTGGCTCATCAATTACTGACTTAAATTTCGCTCAAATAAACTTCGAGTAATTTAAACCAATCAATCAATGAAAATTATTTCGATTAATCAATCAGTAAAAATCCACACAAGTTGTTCTTCAATTCTCTTAATGATCTTCTTCCTGGTTCGTCACCAGCAAGCTAGGTCGGCTATATTACTCTTAATCTCTTAAAAGTCAACAGGTAATTTCGATATTTTTAAAACTTATTTCTCAAACCAACTTAACATTAAATTCATCACTTAAAGTAACCAATCTAATCTCAAGTAACTGTTTTTCAACAAGTTTCTATCTGCATCACCGCCGATGGATGTGCATTATAGACCATCCAAATCCCTTTGCAATACCTTTTTCACATCCCACGAATCAACCGATCATTTTTTGGGCTTTTTAGTCATTTTTCTATATTATTTGACCAATTTTACATTGATAATAGCTTATCGCTTCTGTATTAAAATATATCTCTATCCAACTGCATATTGAACAGAGCCTGGCTAGCGGTTAAGGAATTATATGAATTATTCTAATTTACTATTATCGAGCTTATTAACTGTGGGTCTTTATACCTCAGCACACGCTCAGGAAAATCTTGCTGAAGAATCTGCCGCTAGTCCGGAAGATGCTACTTCGACAGAGGCTCAGCAGGGCCGCCCCCGTTCACAAATTATTAAAGACTTGAAAGCACTAAAAGCTAAAGATTTAAAAATTAATGCAAACGCTGCTCAACCGGATACAGTAAAAGATCCATTACAGTCATTAAACCGTCCGATTTATTCTTTTAATGACATGTTGGATCGCAATATTCTTCGTCCAGTTGCAGTTCAATATAATGAGAAAACTCCAGAAGATGTGCGTGGCTCTTATCGTCAGTTCCGTAAAAATCTTGGAGAGCCATGGAATGCTGTTAACCAGTTAATTCAAGGACGCCCTGGACGTGCAGCAAAAACACTCGGCCGATTTACTGTTAATACATTAACAACTTTAGGTTTAGCTGACCCTGCTAGTCGCTTAGGCCTTCCGCCTGAAGATGAAAGCTTTGGTGTAACTCTTGGTTATTATGGCGTTCCTTCTGGGCCATTTTTGATGTTGCCTTTCTTTGGACCGAGTACATTACGTGATGGGATTGGCTTAGGTGTAGATTCTCAGGCTCGTCCACAAAAGTACATCATGGATAACCAAGATGGTCTTTACTGGTCAACTAATGTCTTACAGGCCATTGATACACGTGCTCAATATCTAGATTTGGATCAAACCATACAAGGTGATCAATATGCGATGATTCGCGATTTGTATCTCCAACGTAAGGCTTTCCAGATTGCTGAGAAAAAAGGTAATTCAGCAGACGTATCTTTTATTGATGATGACGAATCTGAAGATGTACCAGATGATAGTCAAACTAAAACTAAAAAATAATTAAAGAAGAAATCAAGGTATTGTAGTCTTCATATAAAAAGGCAATACCTTGATTTTGATCATACATCCTCTATGATGGATAAAGTGATCTTGTAAAAGGACTACCATATCTTCTATGTATTTTATTAAACCGACCCGCTCTATTCCTTTCTTAGAGCAAGCTCTGGAAGCATTACCAGACTTACAAGTCATTCACATAGATGATCTCGATTTATATGATCCAACAATTATCGCAATTGCAGATGTACAAGATTTCCTGACTCATAAATGGCGTTTACCTACCATTGTTATTGCTTTTGAGCATGAAGGTAGTGCTTTAGCTCAAGCATGGGAAGCAGGTGCTCTTGCGGGATGGGTATGGAACCAGTTACCTCAAGATTTAAACAAGGCATTAACAAGGATTGATGCTCAATATAAACGCAATCAAGATAGTCGCGATTTACCTTCCGCCGCAGAATTGCAAAAACGTTTATTACCAAATCCTATTGATTTATTAAATTATGAAGTTGAAACTTTTTTTCAACCTTCCGCCTATCTATCAGGTGACTGGTATGATTATTGGAAATTAAATGATAAAGAGGTTTTATTCTATCTTGCCGATGTATCGGGACACGGTGTTACAAGCAGTTTATTAACTTCATGGATGGCTGCCTTTCATGGTCGTTCAAAAACACCGCGACAGTTGATTAAAAAATTAAATGGAATGTTAGTTCAAGAGAATATTGAAAAACATATTACGATTGTAGTTGGTATTTTAAATCTGGAAACACATAGCCTTCGTTGGTCTAGTGCAGGTCACTACCCTCCTCCAATTATTTTTGAACCTAATCAACCTCCAAAAATTTTAACAACTAGTAGCTTTCCTTTGGGTTTAACTGACGAACTAGAAGTTGAAGAACACGTTTGCACATTAAATCGTCATGCACGTTTCATAGTTTGTTCAGATGGAGCATTAGAACCATTTGATGGCGGATTGAATGATCAATTTCAACAATTGGTTCAACATTTGCAAAATCAATCATTCCAAGCCCCTGATCATGTTGCTGATGACATTGCCATCTTTAGTCTTTGTCGAATGAATTAATTTAAAAATCAAACAATTAAAAAATATACGACTTAAGGACTCTTGAGTCTGAGATGGCACTATGTGATAATTTTTCTATCCTTCTCTGAAAATGGCATTTATATGTCAACAGGTCATGTTGAATATGCAAGCTTAAATGGAACGCATATTTTCAAACTTATTGGTGAAGTGCGAGCCCATTCTTGTATAAGTCTAGACAAACTTTTAAACAGAATTGAACAGCAAGAGAATGTTGTTGGTGCAATCGTTGATTTAACCCAAACAACATTTATTGATAGTACTGTATTAGGTATCTTAGCTAAGCTAGGTTTAAAACTGAAACAGACTCATCATATTCAAGCTGTGATGCTATCTACCAATCCAGATATCACAACCTTAGCCAACAGCATGGGGCTAGGGCAGGTTTTTGTCATTCTGAATTATTGTGGCGATCCTAACGTTTGTACTTTAACGTTAACGGATGAACACATTACTCATAATGCGATGCTAAGAACTGTTCTGGATGCGCATAAGACATTGATGAAACTCAATGCAAATAATCAGAATATGTTTGAGCCACTTGTTAAGCAATTGCAGAAAGAACAAGATACGCTTGAACAAGTATCTGATAAGCAAAATGCCTAAATTTTATTGCTAATCGGGATTTGTATATGACTCTTGTTTCAGTTGTTCAAATGAATTCTCAAGATGACATTGAAAGCAACTTTCAAATAATTGAGTCATTGATTCAGCAAAGCAAGGCTCAAAATGCTAGCTTAATTGTTTTTCCCGAGAACTTTGTATGTTTCGCTGCTGGTAAACAGCGTGAAACAGCTGAGCAATTTGAATCGATCCAGCAAAGACTTGAGAAACTTGCGCATCAATATCAAATCTGGATTGTTGCAGGTACTCTGCCCTGCCCATTCCGTCCAGATGGATCTATCATTCAAGATGGCCGCGTGCGCACAGTAAGCTTATGTATCAGTCCTGAAGGTACAGAAGCACGATACGACAAAATACATTTATTTGATGTACAAGTTGGCGATGCTGTCGGTGGATATCAAGAATCCCGTTTCTTTGAGCCTGGAACAGACGTTGTAGTCACATCTACTCCTTTTGGCAATATCGGCCTAATGGTATGTTATGACTTGCGTTTTCCCGAGTTAGCTTTAACCCTCAGACAACAAGGCGCTCATCTATTGACTGCTCCAGCAGCATTTACCTATACAACAGGGCAAATGCACTGGCAGCTGTTGTTGCAAGCACGTGCAATGGATAGCCAATGCTATGTTTTAGGAGCGGCACAACAAGGTTGGCATGGGGAAAAACGTCAAACTTGGGGACATGCAGGAGCAACTGATAGCCGTGGACAAATTTTAAGTATGATTGAACATGAAGGTAATGGTTTAATTACTGTACCTTTTGATTTAGCTGCTCAAGAACTTGTTCGCACTTCAATGCCTTTAATGACTCATCGTAAATTAATTCACTATTAAAAGCTTAATTATTCATGTGGAAATACTTATTTAGCATTTTTTGCTTAGGGGCAAATATTCACTGTTACGCAGCGGATTTTGGTGCAACAAATCATTTTGTTTCCCCAAATTTACAGCTTAAACAAAATACTTTTCCACCTACTCCAAAAAATATTCCTCTTCCTGCTTTTGGGCAACGAATTATTGGCTGGGGAACTGGTGCTGAAGGTGCAAGACAACGTTTAGAAAATATTCAACCAGCTGATGTTTCTATGATAAAAAAACAAGGCACAACCTTGGAAATGATTACAGCTTGGCAGGATTTTTACGAACAAGAGCAACAACGCGATGAGAACAATCCAACTGCAAGATACCGTGCTCGTTTAATGAAAAAAATTGCTGACCTCTGGTAATTGTTTCAAATTCATATTTTAAAGTTATAGAGTAATCCTTTGATTACACTTTTTTTGCGTTATCTGATTTTTATCAATAACTCAGAATTATGAGCATTTAAGAAATTAAACATAAAGCGATATACTAGAAAAGCACCCACTAGTTTTCTGAGGAATATATGGACCAAGACTGTCAAAACTTAAAGCTTGAGAATCAATTATGTTTCCTCATTTATTCAACAAATTTAGCTCTTAATCAACTTTATCGTAAACTTTTAACTCCATTAGGTATTACCTATCCTCAATATTTGGTGATGTTGGTTTTATGGGAAAAAGATGAGCTTACTGTTTCAGAAATTGGCAGCAAGTTATTTTTAGAGTCCTCCACCTTAACACCAATTTTAAAAAAGCTAGAAGCACTGCAATTTGTTAATCGTACTCGTTCAAAAGAAGATGAACGACAAGTAATTATTACGTTAAGCGAAAACGGGAAAAAACTTAAAGAACGGGCAGTGAATATTCCAGCTCATATATTGGAAGCAAGTTCTTGTGATATGACCACGTTACTCGGCCTAAAAGATCAACTGACACAGCTTCGTACAAATATAGCTAAATAATTACCACTTTTTTTACAAAATTAACTTGTCAAAATATTTAAGTCGTGTACGATATATTTGTATTCAATTTAATTTAGGAATAAAAAGATGTCTTTAGAAAAAGTTGTGTATCGTGCAAAAGCTAAAGCAACTGGTGGCCGTGATGGTCGTGCAACTTCATCAGACGGTGTATTAGACGTACAACTTGGTGTGCCTAAAGAAATGGGTGGCGCTGGTGGTGCTGTAACCAACCCAGAACAATTATTTGCAGCTGGTTATTCAGCGTGCTTTTTAGGCGCTTTAAAATTTGTTGCTAACCGCGATAAATTCAACATTAGCAAAGATGCTTATGTTGAAGGTGAAGTTGGTATTGGTCCAATTCCTACAGGTTTTAGTATTGAAGTTACTTTAAATGTTTATTTAATTGGTATGGACCGCGAAGAAGCTGAAAAATTAGTTGCAGCAGCTCATATTGTTTGTCCATATTCAAATGCGACTCGTAACAATATTGATGTAACTTTTAATATTGTGACTGAATAATTATTCATATTGAAAAATGCCCGAATATTATCGGGCATTTTTTATATCTTTCGTATTATGCTTCACTTGCTTCATTAGTTACACGAAGTACTTCTTCAAGTGTAGTTTTGCCTGAGAGCACTTTACGCAAGCCATCATCTCGAATAGAACCAGAATACTGACGGGCATGATTTTCTAATTCAAACTCTGCTGCATTACCATGAATGAGTCGGCGCATAGGTTCATCAATAGGTACAATTTCATAAATCGCTGTACGGCCATTAAACCCTAAGTGGGAACATTGCTCACACCCTTGAGCTTCCGGTAACTTTAAAGTTGGCTCATGCGAAATATACTGAAAAACCTGCTTTTCAAAAGTATCGGCTTCACGCCATGTCATACAATGTGGACATAAGGTACGAACCAAACGCTGAGCAACGACCCCAATTAAAGAACTTGAAAGTAAGAACGGTTCAATTCCCATATCTTTAAGACGAGTAACCGCACCAATAGCAGTATTGGTATGTAGTGTCGATAAAACCAAATGACCTGTTAATGATGCTTGCACTGCAATTTCAGCAGTTTCTAAATCACGAATCTCACCAACCATTACAACATCTGGATCTTGACGTAACATTGCCTTTAAAGCACGAGCGAATGTCATATCCACTTTGGTATTAACTTGTGTTTGCCCTATGCCTTCAAGTTGATATTCGATTGGGTCTTCGGCAGTTAAGATGTTGCGTGTATTATCATTTAAATCAGATAAAGCTGCATATAAGGTAGTGGTTTTTCCCGAACCCGTAGGACCTGTAACTAAAATAATTCCGTGTGGACGATGCACCAATTGAGTTAAACGCTCATAGTCATTTGCCATTAAACCCAAGTGAGTCATATTAAGGCGACCCGCTTGTTTATCAAGCAAACGCATAACAACTCGCTCGCCATGAGACGAAGGCAAAGTAGATACACGCACATCCACTTCACGTCCAGCAAGTCGTAAAGAAATACGTCCATCTTGCGGCACACGCTTTTCGGCAATATCTAGTTTCGCCATAACTTTAATACGTGAAACAAGTAACGGTGCCAACTCACGGCGCGGCTGTACAATTTCACGTAATTGACCATCTACCCGCAAACGAACGGATAATTTTTTTTCAAAAGCTTCAATATGGATATCAGAAGCACCAACTCGAATCGCCTCTGATAGAAGTGCATTGATCAGACGGACAATAGGCGCGTCATCTTCTTGGTCCATTAAGTCTTCTGTTTCAGGAACCTGATCGGCCAAACTCAATAAATCTGGATGATCTTCTAGACCTGCTGCAACTTGTTGCGACTCCCCTGTGTCACCAGCATAACTCGTACTTAATAAGCTATTAAACTCTTGTTCAGTACATAGCTGATAATGTGCAGGCTTCCCCAAAATTCGTCTTGCTTCCTGCAATGCAATTTTTTCTGTATTTTGACGTCTAACAATAAAAACTTGATCACCGTCATAACGAAATAAAACACCATGACGCTTGGCAAAACTATATGGAACTTGTATTTGTTTCAATATTTGCATCACAATTTATAATGATGAGTAAGATGATTTTGAGTGTACTCTAAGCAGATTACAGCGTGAAGTCTGTTTAACAACTCGGTAGAGGAATTTTACGTCTTGTTTGAAAATAATGAATATCAGCCTCGCCCCCAGAATTCTTTAAAATGGTGGGGTGAACAGCACTTTGAAATTAACCAGTCGAAAGCATGGCAATTCGGTTCAATGCTCTTTCGTTTAACGCGGGGCATAAAAGAATGGCGTATCGAATATTATCGTCCCACTCTCCAAGATGATAATGAACAAGATTGGCACATTATCTCGGATGCAAATTTTGGTTTCCCCCATACTGTTCAAGTCGAACGTTACATGTTTAGAAAAACTAATCCGAAGTTTCTACTCATGCCACGTTTGGCGGACCGATCTGTTGTGATTAAACCTGTTGATCCAATTTATATTCCAGCAGGTCAGCGAGGGACTCTTTATATTAGTACTCCTTTATGGATTGCAGGTTTAGTTGAAAGTCAGCATGAACCTTTATTTGAGATTCCTGTAATTCAGCCTAAAGATACATGGTTTGGACCCAATGCACAGCAAGGTGAAATTTGCTATGCCACCTCTGTTGATGGACGTACCGATTTAAATCTATTAACACCACGTGCCTTTAGAGCAGTTACGCCGATTGATTTTCACAATACCAGTAATCATCAATTACGCTTTGATCGTATGAATGTTCCGGTTACCGCCCTACCGCTATTTTATAGTGAAAGTACGGGACGCTTATGGACCTCACAGATTAAAGTTTATTATGAAGGGTCTGACCGTCCAGCTCGTATACGAATTGAAAACCGTACACCGCCTCTTGCAGGTGAAGTGACTTACGTACATCCCCCACGTTCACCTGGCGGTGCACTATTTAATATGTTTGATTCATTTTTTTAAGGGGGTTCTATGGCTGATTCAAATATTCCTAGAGATATCGCTGATAGCCTCAAAAGTATATTCACCAATATTAACACCGAACGTATCAGTGAAATTTTAGTCGGTGTTGTGCTTTGTTTTATTGGTTTTGTCCTTGCCCGTATTATTTCAAATACATTTATTAGAACCGTTGGCTCACGTTTTAATGCTCATCAGCGTCTGGTATGGCGCCGCGGTATTTTCTATTTTATTTTCTTACTCTTCATTATGACGAGTTTAAAAGAAGCCGGGTTCAAACTTAGTGTATTCCTAGGGGCAGCGGGGATCTTAACAGTAGCACTTGGTTTTGCTTCGCAAACCTCTGCCAGTAACTTGATTAGTGGTTTATTTTTGATTGGTGAAGGTTCATTTGAAGTCGGTGATACTATTCAAATCACCCTCATTCGTGGCAATACCATCGAAGGTGAAGTCATCTCAATTGATTTGCTTTCAGTAAAATTGCTTACACTCGACAACGTCTATATTCGTTTACCGAATGAACAACTTATTCGTGCCCCTGTACACAACTTATCTAAATACCCGATACGCCGTATTCCAATTACACTCGCCATTAACTTTCATGAAGACATTATTAAAGTCCGTGAGGTTCTACTTAACGTCGCAGCAAATTACCCACTCGTGTTAGATGACCCAAAACCTGCGGTTACAGTAACTGCATTTAGGGAATCATCGATTGAGCTTTTATTTGCAATGTGGTGCCGCCAAGAAAATTCTTTAAAAGTTCGAGATGAAATGCAAGAACGTATCCGAAATGGCTTTTTAGATAACCAAATTGAGATTCCTGTTCCTAAAATGGGATTAATTGATCGACCATCTAATATTTTTGCTGACGATGATATCGATCAATACAGTAATCAAAAAGAGTTAAAAAGAGAGCCTAAAGCTTAGGCTCTTGATTCTTCTGTGCGGTAGATGATGGTGGTAATGGTGCAAGATAAGCAATAATCAACATTACCCCACCTGCTCCAATAAATGAAATAACTCGAGTTAACGTTGCACTTTGCGATAGATCAAGCAAAATCAGCTTTAATACAACAATCCCTAAAAGTGCAGCGCCTACAAACCAGAGTTGACGAATCATTTTTCGACTAGAGAATGTCGTCAATACAAATGCCAAAATAACCCAAAGTAAGGTCAAACTTAGCTGTACTAGACCATTTGTCCAAATTGAAGCGCTCCATAGCGGTGTTGCCCAGTAATGGTGCAAGCCCCGAACGACTACACTACTAAATACCAGTAAGCCCACTAAAATTGTTGTAATTTTAAAAGTCCACTCCAGTGACTTATCTTGATCAAAATCATGTTGATAAACAATAAAAAGTAAGCCTGCAAATACCACAATTGAAAGAAAGTCCGTTAAGTTAATTAAAGGAATAAAATAAAGGTACTCGGCAGAATGGCTATCAATACTCACCACAAGCAACCACAGTAAGCTTAAACACCACACCGGAATTTGATGCAATAGTGTCGTTTTATGAGTTTTATAAGCCCAAAGCGAATAAGCCACAGGAACAAAAGCCAAAGCGACTATTGGCATTTTTGGGAAAATAGCCACGCCAACTATCGCTAACGCTAACCAGCTTAAACCAGCCCAGACTTTTAAGTATCCAGACTCACCCGTCTGCGGTTGAGCCATAATAAATAAACCGCTCAGAATAATTGTAGCAACTAGGAAAGTAGTTTGCTGTAATGAGTCTCCCCATTTAAACAACGTAAATACTTGACTAACAGAGACCTCCCCCAAAATTAACAACAGTAACAGGCTAATTAAAATTAACTGCAAACTTTGCCATTGCACACGAAGTTTATAGTGAACAATAGCACTAAATATTGCGATTAGGGCTACAGCGAAGATCAAATACGGACTTAAAGCATGATGATGCCATGCCATTATTTCTATACCAGCTACGGCGCCCGCATACATACCTAAGCATAAGAAAATACCGCTAAACATACTTGCGCTAAAATAGCGTTGCTCTTTACTGTTGTATTGCAATAAATAAAAAGCAGAAATGAATTGAGCAATTGCATAAATGCTAGTGCTTAGCGTTGGAAACTCTTCATTTGCCCAAACCTGATAAAACAGTGCAAGTGAACTGAGTAAAACTAAAACTACGCCAATATATCGGCTTAAACGATAGCGCTCAGTTACTCCCCAAACGATTAAAGCCGTACCTTGTGCGACCCAACCAATTGCCGTCCAGTGCGCTCCCTTTGCAAGTGGAAAAATTAAGGCAAAAAAAGCAACCGCGAGTATGAAAAAACTTTTTGCAAGAACTGAAAGTTGTGGATGGGATTTTTTAATCCAATAAGTTAATACCGCATAGGTACACGCTAATACAGCAGCACCAATGGTCAAAGCTTGGGTCGACTCATGAACTAAATAGGCATGAAGCGTAAAGCCTAATACAGGAACACTAAAAATAAGGCCAACATCTAAGAGTGGAGATACACGAATCCCTTCTTGTTTTTCATGTGCTGAAACCCGAGATATATTTTGGCTATAACGAACACTTAACCAAATAAACAAGGCAATATGACACCATAAGATCCAGTCTAATGTGCCAAATTTTGCTGGCTCGGCATAAAATGCGATTGCACTACCACCAATAAACATTGTGGCAAAGAAAGCAATTTGATTTAAAACTTTCCATGGCTGAATAAAGTTAACGGCAGCGACCGCAAGATTAATGACAAAATAGTAACTAAATAGAAAAATCACATCAGGACGATATTGCGGAATCACTAAAGGAGCCGCATAAGCCATACCGAGTGCCAGTATTGCTAAATAAATGGCTTGTTGTTTTAAGCTCAGGAATACCGTAATTGATAATAAAATAGCAAATAAAATACTCGCTGTAGTTAGACTTGCGATTACACCGAAATGATGCGAGAACACAAGCGTTAGAAAGACAATCGCTAACCCGACACCTTGCAACGCCACAGCAAATAACTGGTTTTTCTTTTGCAAGGTATATCCAAATGCTGTTAATACACCTCCAGCAATGGCAATAAAACCAAGTTTCACACCTAAGCTCAACTGCCAATGCTCACTGGCAAAACGCAGTAAGAGCACCACCCCAACCATAAGCACAGCAACAGCAACTCTTAAAATTGGATTACCATGAATCATCCAATCGACTGCTGGTTGCCACCATGCGGTGGTCTGTGTACGAGCTATTTGTTCTTCTTGATCTAAAGCTGTTGTTTCAGGTAAAGCTGGCTCGGTAATATTGTTTGGATCAGCTTGCTCTGATACAGGCATTATCACTTCTGTATGTATAGATTCATTTACACTTACTGTTTGCTTGGCTGACTCGAGGAACAATAGACGAGTATGAAATGTACTAATAGTTTGAATCAAACATAACAGTAAAACCAGTAATGCCCCACCAGCAATCCACATCCAATGATTGATATAAGCAACTAATGCAACCAAAGCGGCGGTATAAATTACCGTTCTTTGCATATGAATAGAATAAAGTGGCGTTGTCTGGTGAGAAAACTGCTCTTCTAAATGAGTTAAACGTTGATGTAGATTTGATAACGACTGAACTAGTATGACAGTAAGAGCAATAGATAAAGCAACAACGGCACTCTGAAATTTAAAACCAATTGAAATGGCTAAAAACAAAGTCAAAGCGATCAAAACAACGATCATTCCCTGTTTGTCTTTTTTATACATGGGCTTAGCAATATGACACCTTCATTACATATCATCTTACTTCAAGCCAATACAAGCGTATATTTATACATACAAAATACTGCAAAAATCATAAACCTGCATTCATAGCCGTTTTCACGTAAAATACCCCTAATTCAAATTAAGGAATTGTTCAATGCCACCATTTGTCTTGGTTGATGGGTCCTATTTTTTATTTCGTGCATATCATGCATTACCACCATTGACGACCTCTACAGGGTTACATACCAATGCAATACGTGGGGCAATTTCTGCCATTCAAAAATTAATGCGTCGTATGCAACCAACACATATGGCCGTCATTTTTGATACGCCTGAGCCAACTTTCCGTCATAAGCTTTCACCTATTTATAAAGGTGACCGCCCAACCATGCCGGAAGAGTTATCTCAACAGATTCCATATTTACACGCTCTAATTAAAGCGCAAGGAATTCCTTTATATAGCCTTCCAGGTGCTGAAGCTGATGACATTATCGGGACACTGGCTAAACGTGCCGTACTTGAGGGGCATCATGTACTGATCTCAACCGGAGATAAAGACATGGCTCAGCTCGTCAATGACCATGTAAAATTAGAAGACAGCTTTAAAGATCGTGTAATGGACACCGACGGTGTATTTGAAAAATTTGGTGTTTGGCCAAATCAAATTATCGATTACTTAACCCTTATGGGCGATGCGTCTGACGGTATTATGGGCGTGCCTGGCGTGGGAGCAAAAACAGCAGCCAAGTTACTGACCGAATATGGCACTTTAGATAATATCATTGCGAATGTAGACCAGCTTAAAGGCAAACTTAGCCAAAATATTAAAGATAACTTAGACAATATTAAGCTTGATCACCAGTTAGCCAGTATTGTGTGTGATCTTCCTTTAGAACTTGACTGGCATGAGTTAAAGCTTACTGATCCAAACGTAGAGGCTTTGCGTAATCTATACACTGAGCTCGAGTTTAGAAACCAATTACAGTCGCTTGATCATCCAAACAATCCAAATAGCTCAAGCTACAAACAGCAAGCTTCACAGACCGTGGTTCAAAATGAAGTTAAACCTGCTGAAACAATAGAAACAGAAGATCAAGCTAGCTTAACTAGTCAAGATGATCAGCTTGGGACTGCAAATTATCATACTGTTTTAACTCAAGAAGCTTGGGATCAACTCTGGCAACGCATGCAAAATGCCGATCATTTTGCTATTGATACAGAGACCACAAGTCTTGATTACCGTATTGCCGAAATGGTTGGTTTTTCAATCGCCTTTGATGCAAAAGATGCCTATTATGTGCCTTTAGCACATAACTATGAAAATGCGCCACAGCAGCTGGATCGTGAACAAATTCTGGCTCAAATTAAGCCAGTATTAGAAAATGAAGCGGTTAAAAAAATCGGTCATCACCTTAAATATGATGCGCACATTTTTGCTAATCACGGTATAGAACTTAGAGGCTGGTATTTCGATAGCATGCTGGCATCTTATGTATTAAATGCAGCAGCAACTCGTCATGGCATGGATGATGTAGCTCGTGTCTATTTAAGTCACTTAACCACAACTTTTGAACAAATTGCTGGTAAAGGTGCTAAACAGAAGACTTTTAATCAAATTGAGATTGAAGTTGCTGCTCATTATGCAGCCGAAGATGCGCATGTGACTTATCGTTTATATGAAGTCCTTTCAAATAAACTTAAAGCACATCCTGAGCTAGAAAATATTTTATATAACATCGAAATGCCGGTTGCCCGAATTTTGTCAGGCATGGAAGAAGATGGTATTCGTTTAGATCATGCATTCTTAGATAAATTAAGTGTTGAATTTGCAAAAACCATGGAAGGCCTTGAAAATCAGGCTATGGAAATTGCAGATGAAACTTTTAACATTGCTTCACCTAAACAAGTAGGCGAAATCCTATTTGATAAATTAGGTATTAAAGGTGGTAAAAAAACTGCAACTGGACAATACAGTACCAGTGAAAGTGTTTTAGAAAAAATCGAACACCCATTAGCGGAAATTATTCTAGAACATCGTGGGTTAGCAAAGCTAAAAAGTACCTATACTGACCGTCTAGTTGAGCAATCTCATAACGATACCCATCGCGTACATACAAGTTATCACCAAGCTCTCACAGCGACAGGTCGTCTATCTTCTTCGGATCCTAACTTACAAAATATTCCAATTCGTAGACAAATTGGCCGTCAAATTCGTAAAGCATTCATTGCACCAGAAGGACGAGTTTTACTAGCAGCCGATTACTCACAAATTGAACTTCGTTTAATGGCTCATTTTTCTCAAGATGATGCTTTAGTACATGCGTTCCAGCACGGACAAGACGTTCACCGCCGTACGGCAGCAGAAGTATTGGGTATTGCGATCGAAGATGTAACAAATGATCAGCGTCGCCAAGCTAAAGCTGTAAATTTTGGTTTACTTTACGGTATGTCCGAGTTTGGCTTAATTCGTCAGTTAGGCTTCACACGTCAAGAGTCGCAAAACTATATTAAGCAATATTTCCAACGCTATCCGGGTATTTATGAATACATGCAACGTACCCGCCAAGTAGCATCGGAGCAAGGCTTTGTTGAAACTATTTTAGGACGTCGTCTTTATACACCAGATATTGATGCTCGAAATGTGATGGTACGTAAGGCTGCTGAACGTGCTGCGATCAATGCGCCTTTGCAAGGTAGTGCAGCTGATATTATTAAACTTGCAATGATTGCAGTTGATAAAATCTTGCCAAAAGATCAAGCAAAACTACTACTTCAGGTACACGATGAATTAGTGTTTGAAGCCGATCAAAATATTGCAGAAGAACTTTCTAAGCAAATCGCAAGTGTTATGGAATCCGTTGTCGAAATTTCTGTGCCTTTACTTGTTGAAGTTGGGCAAGGACAAAACTGGGATGATGCACACTAAGTCATCAATAAACCAATAAAAAAGGGCTGTGAAATACAGCCCTTTTTTATCGTCTCAACTTAAAGTCCAGTTAAAAGAACTTTAGCGACTTCATTCATTAAGATCTCAGCAATATAGAGCGCTAAGAATGCCAAAATTGGCGACAAATCAATCATTCCCATATTAGGCAGTAAGCGACGGAACGGGGCTAATAATGGTTCTGCCAAATCTTGAATGACTTCAATATAAGGTGAACGAGATTGAGTGAACATCACCACCCAACTCAAAATGATTGTCGCAAAAATTAAATAACGACAGAAACGAATCAAATCTTGGATCATTGTCACAAATGTCAAAATCACTAAATGAATCGGACTATTTGGCATTGAACCTGAAAGATACATCACACCGAAAATTTTCAGTAAATATAAAATAATTAAAAGAACTAACGCGGCTAAATTGAATCGGCCTTTTGCGACTGTTGGAAAAATTCGGCCAAAAATATCAACAATCTTCGTCGCCTTTACTGTCGATAAAACCACAGGATTATAAGGACTTACTGCCGCCAATTGCATTAAGAACCGGAAAAAGACCAATAAAATCGCAACGTTAATTAAAATTCCAAAAATTAGCGCAGAATTTGCACCCATAGTTGTCTTATCCTATTAAAGCTATTTTGCACTGTCACTCAGTTCTTGAGCCAATTCTTGGCTACGTTTCTGTGCAGCAGCTAATGCAGATTGAATATTTTGAGAGATTTGTGCACGATCAAAAACTTCAAGTGCAGCTTGTGTTGTACCATTCGGTGATGTCACATTTTTACGTAGTTCAGACGGAGTATTTGAACTCGTAATTGCCATTTGAGCCGCACCTAATGCCGTTTGAAGAGTTAAAGCAGTTGCAACTTTTTCATCTAGGCCTAGATTTTTACCTGCACGGATCATACTTTCCATGAGGTAGAAGAAGTAAGCCGGGCCTGAACCTGAAACTGCTGTTACCGCATCAATTTGAGCTTCGGAGTTTACCCAAATTGTTAAACCAGTTGCTGCTAAAATTTGACTCGTTAATTCACGGTCTGAAGCATCAACTACATCAGTCGCATAAATACCATGTGCGCCAGTTTGAACTAATGCTGGCGTATTCGGCATAACACGAACAATTCGTTCGCTATCAATAAGATTTGATATTGTCTTAATTTCCGCACCAGCAATGATGGAAATAACCAGTTTATCCGATAATAAGCCTTTCAGCGGACGTAGAACATTCGCTAGAACTTGTGGCTTTACCGCAAGTACGACAACATCCGCATTTTTAATTGCAGCCACATTATCTTGGGTTACATGAACTTCTTTTTCTTGTAATAAATGACGGATTTGTTCAACTGGATCTGAAACGGTAATACGTGTTGGCGGCAAACCTCTTGAAATCAGCCCGCCGATCAACGCTTGGGCCATATTACCACCACCAATAAAACAGATATTACTATTTACTGCACTTGTCATAACCATATTCGCCATTTACCAGATCACAAGAATGAGAAATTAAATCTGGTTGCCATCCTCCTTGCTCACAATACGGAGACTGAGCCAACCAAAATCCTTTCGGTGTAAAAACCCCAAGCATAACATTATCTATGACTAATATTTGAATTGTATGACGAAGCCAAGGCAAAATATGTGCTTCTTGAATCGCTTTTTTTAACGGCCATTGTCCAACACGACCATATAGATGAATCTTTTCCCCACCTTGACGTCGAATTATTTTCAATTTTTTATTCAATAAAGAATGACTTAAACCAATTTTTTTACTCTCAATATTGAACAGCCCTGCTGCGCCCTGCCATTCTTCTTGTAATTTAAATGAATGCTCCAGTTCAGCTTCAACCGGATTTAATTTTTCAGCAAGATAAATCTGTTTACTTAACCTATAAAGAATATTTTGATAACGGACGTAATAAAACTGGTTCCAATGTAAAGCGGCTTGTGCATCAGATTTAGAATCAATGACTTCTTTTTTTAAGCGCTCGACCATTTCAAATGCAGGCCGATATTGCCCATCACCCTTCATCCATGCAGAAAGTAACTGGCGCTGTCGTGCAAAAGATAACTCAAATAATTTCGTTAAATCTAAATAGTCAGCTGAACCCGAATATTGCCAATCATTTTTCAGAACTTCTTCTAAAATTTCGGAAGCATCCTGCATGAGATAACTGGTTCGGCTCAGCGCCTGCTGCATTTTTGGAAATCTTTTTGATAAAAATGGCCAAAGCTCTTCACGACACCACACACGGTCATAATGGGTATCATAATTCATTGGATCATCAATATACTTCACTTCAAGCTGAGCAGCCCAAAAAGCAATTTGCTCACGTGTTAAATCCAAAAAAGGACGCCAAATCGTCATGTTTGTACGGTAATCAATGGCTTGCATTGCAGCAAGTCCATCTACACCTGTACCTGACAATAAACGTAAAATAGCTGTTTCGGCCTGATCTTGCTGATGATGAGCAAGCAATAGAATTTCATTTTGTTGTAAATGTTGCTGATAAGCTTGATAACGTGCTTGACGTGCTTGAGCTTCCAGATTCCCATCAGAAATCTGTACTTTTTGAATAATGTAAGAAATATTTAAACTTGTTGCCTGACTGGCAACAAGTTTCCCCCATTCTGCACTTTGTTCTTGCAGTTGATGATCAATGTAAATTACCCGGATCTTTTGAGGGAAAATTTGAGTCATTAAATGTAGTAGTAGCATTGAATCCATGCCACCACTACATCCAATAAGAAAAGAACTATTTTCTGAAAACTCTTGAGCCTGCTTTAAGACGTGATGCCTAAATTTTCGCTGCCAAACTTCATTAAACGTTGATAACGTGCTTCGCATCGTTCATTTGCATCCATCGGTAGCAATTCATCCAAAGCTTGCTTTAAAACTACTTTTAGGTTTTGCATCACACGCTCAGGGTCTAAATGAGCTCCTTCGCCTTCATCTACTACATATTCAACAATACCTAGAGATTGTAGTTTATCTGCTGTTAAACCTAAAGCTTCACTCGCTTGAGCTGCTTTTTCAGCAGTCTTCCA
Organism: Acinetobacter sp. 766875; assembly: GCF_000582055.1. Taxonomy (NCBI): domain Bacteria; kingdom Pseudomonadati; phylum Pseudomonadota; class Gammaproteobacteria; order Moraxellales; family Moraxellaceae; genus Acinetobacter; species Acinetobacter sp. 766875. Next base: position 22,755 of record NZ_JEXX01000002.1, read on the forward strand.
TAAAATAGATGCACAACCTTCTGGTGAAATCACAGAATAAATACTATGTGATAGCATAATCACACGGTCAGCAACCCCAATACCTAGAGCACCGCCAGAACCACCTTCACCGAGTACTGTTGCAACAACAGGAACTTTCAAACTTGAAAGTTGAGCAAGACTAGTGGCAATTGCTTCAGCTTGTCCACGTTCTTCAGCACCAACACCTGGATATGCACCCATCGTATCAATAAACGTGAAAACCGGAAGATTAAAACGCTCAGCCATATCTAGTAAACGCTGAGATTTACGGTAACCTTCTGGGTTCGCCATACCAAAGTTGTGCTTTAATTTTTCACGGGTACTACGACCACGGTGTTGTCCAATGACCATCACAGGTTGACCGTCAAAACGAGCAAGACCACCTACCATCGCACCATCGTCACCAAACAAACGATCACCATGCAAGGCATCAAACTCTGTAAAGATTTCACCGACATAATCTAGAAACTGCGGACGATCAGGATGACGTGCAATTTGAACCGTTGTCCACGCTTTGGACTGAGTAGCTTTTTTCATAGGTCGAATATTATCCCTTTAATCGATAAATTTTTCCGACTGAATATTCAATTCAATGTCCCAATGCTTAAACTGCTCTTGCTCATCATGCAAGTCGGCAACTAACAATGGCCATTGTTTGGCATCACCAGAAACACTAAGCTGCCATTGTTGATCATTTATGATGGTCAATTCAATGGCAGGAAGCATCTGATCACTGCGACTATGGTTGAGTAAAACTGCAAGGCGAAGTAATAGACTTAGGTAGAGTAATTTATTACCGCCCGCCTTTAAAACTTCATTTTTTACATCATTACGTAATTTACGACGATGATGAGCAACTAAATGTGAAAGATGGTTTTGATCAATTTGTGAGAAACCAGGAATATCAGAATGCTGTAATAAATAAGCACCATGACGATGATAACCACCATGACTAATTGCTAAACCAATTTCATGCAAATATGCTGCACGGCGCAGTAAGTCACTGTCTTCACTGGTTAAATTCAGAGATTCTGCTACCCCATCAAATAAGTGTTGAGCTGTATTTACAACTCGTTCTGCTTGTTTCGGATCAGCGTTATAACGTCCCATTAGGGCTTGCACACTACGATCTCGGATATCTTCATGCTTAAAACGACCTAAAAGGTCATACATGACTCCTTCACGTAATGCACCATCAGAATATGCCAAATGTTCAATTTCTAATACTTCAAAAACTGCGTACAAAATTGCCAATCCGGCTGGCAAAACTGCTCGTCGATCTTCTCTAAGTCCTTCAAAATCAATTTCAGAAATATTTTTGAACTTGAGCAACTTATCTTTAAGTTTATAGAGGCCTTCACGAGTAACATTTTCTTGCTCGTCACTTAACCCCATATTTACCATAATTTGACGGCAGGCTTTAATTGTTCCGCTAGAACCAACAACAGTATCCCAACCTTCCATCTTATAAGTTGTTGCGATCGCTGAAAGTTCTTTGCGCGCAGCAACCACTGCCTTATCAAAAGCTTTTTGGGTAATTTCACCATCAGCAAAGTAGGCTTTAGTATATGCTACACAACCCATCTGTAATGATTCGGTATAAATCGGCTCGAATTCTTCGCCAATAATAAACTCAGTAGACCCTCCACCGATGTCAACAACTAAGCGGCGTCCACCATTTGCCATCGTGTGAGATACACCAAGATAAATCAGTCGTGCTTCTTCACGGCCTGCAATAATTTCAATAGGTTTAGGTAAAATTTCAGCAGCTTTTTGAATAAACTCATGGCCATTTTTAGCCTGACGTAAAGCATTCGTTGCCACAATTCTTAAACGATTAGGTTGAACCGACCCCAAACGCCCGACAAAACGAGCCAAACATGCCAAGCCACGTTGCTGTGCAGCTTCTGTTAAGTTTTTATTTTCATCAAGACCAGCTGCAAGCTGTACTTTTTCTGACATTGAAGCCACTTTTTTAACTTCACCGTGATCTACCCGTGCAATGGCAAGGTGAAAACTGTTCGACCCCATATCTATGGCAGCAAGTAATTCTTCATCAATCAGAAAGTCAGACATTATTGAACTAAACCCATAACAATTCACGCCTAGAGTAATTCACAAGAATGCAATTGAAAAGCCATTTTCATCAACAATTAATAGCCATCGATAATTTTCGATTTGTTAAACGATTGTACAAGCCGATGGTGAATATCGTGAGCATCCATTAGACAAATTTAATTAAGCCTTGAATAATAGCATCAAACCCTTACATTGAACTAAGTAGCTATGTAATACTGATAGAGATTATATCCTCCTATAGTGATAGCACTTTTTTCTAAAAATTGGAGCCGTACCATGTCTGCGACTATTGTAAATACAACTGATGATAACTTCCAAGCAGATGTTCTAGATGCAGAAACACCTGTACTTGTTGATTTCTGGGCAGGTTGGTGTGCACCTTGTAAAGCGATTGCACCTGTTCTTGAAGATTTATCAAGTGAATATGCTGGTAAAGTAAAAATCGTTAAAGTTGACGTGACTTCTTGTGAAGATACTGCAGTGAAATACAATATCCGTAATATTCCTGCTTTATTACTTTTCAAAAATGGTGAAGTAGTAGCGCAGCAAATCGGTGCTGTACCTCGTTCTAAACTCGTTAGCTTCATTGACGAAAACGTTTAAGTCCGAACGTTACAGATGAAATACGCTATATCTCTATAGCGTATTTTTTTCGGCTATAAATTGACAAATTAGCTGATCTCACTTATATTGCATGCTCAAGAGGCACTGAAGGGAATCGTCTTCTGTCCGGCTTCTTACAAGACACAAACATAAAGATCGCCACTCGGCAACAGAAATTGTTTTTTCACATTTCTCTTCGAAACAGTTAATTAGACTTCTGAATTGTTATTGTGTAAATACAATTGCGATACTCTTTTTTGTATGCGAGCGATTTTTCTTCTTTTAAACCACACTCTATTCTTTCCTAATTCTGACCCCTATGAACTTAACTGAACTCAAGAAAAAACCAATCGGCGAACTAATTAAAATTGCTGAATTTATGGGCCTTGAAGGTATGGCTCGTAACCGAAAGCAAGATATTATCTTTGCCATCTTGAAACGCCATGCAATGAATGGCGAAGAAATTTTTGGTGACGGCGTTCTTGAAATTCTCTCTGATGGTTTTGGTTTTTTGCGCTCTGCCGCAGGTTCGTATTTAGCTGGTCCGGATGATATTTATGTGAGCCCCTCACAAATCCGACGCTTTAACTTGCGTACAGGTGATACCATCACAGGTACTATTCGCCCTCCGAAAGAAGGTGAGCGTTATTTTGCGTTGCTCAAAGTTAACCAGATTAACTATGACACGCCAGAAAATTCTCGAAATAAAATTTTATTTGAAAACTTAACTCCCCTTTTCCCAACCGAACAATTGGTTATGGAACTTGGTAATGGTACAACAGAAGACTTAACTGCTCGTGTTGTCGACTTAGTTGCGCCAATTGGTAAAGGACAACGTTCTATTATTGTTGCACCGCCAAAAGCGGGTAAAACAATGTTACTTCAAAACATTGCACAATCTATTGTGAGAAACAATCCGGAAGTGTTCCTTATTGTTTTACTTATTGATGAGCGTCCAGAAGAAGTAACTGAAATGGAACGTACCGTACGCGGTGAAGTCGTTGCCTCAACATTTGATGAAGCACCAGCACGTCACGTACAAGTAGCTGAAATGGTCATTGAAAAAGCAAAACGTCTTGTTGAACATAAAAAAGATGTTGTGATTTTACTTGACTCTATCACACGTTTAGCTCGCGCATACAACACTGTAATTCCTTCATCAGGCAAGGTATTGACCGGTGGTGTAGATGCACATGCATTAGAACGTCCAAAACGTTTCTTCGGTGCTGCTCGTAACATCGAAGAAGGCGGTTCTTTAACAATCATCTCTACTGCTCTTATTGAAACTGGCAGTAAAATGGACGATGTAATTTACGAAGAATTCAAAGGTACTGGTAACCAAGAAATTACACTTGATCGCCGTATTGCTGAGAAACGAGTCTTCCCTGCCATGAATATTAAGAAGTCAGGTACACGTCGTGAAGAACGTTTAATGGATGAAGATAAATTACGTAAAGTATGGATCCTCCGTAAACTTCTTCATCCTATGGATGAGTTGGCTGCTATGGAATTCTTACTTGACCGTATGAAAGAAACCAAAACAAATGATGATTTCTTTGATCAGATGAAACGTAAAGCTTCCACTTAATCATTATGTTGTTTTCCAAAAAGCTACTCTCATGAGTAGCTTTTTTATTTGGTTGACATGCTTTACACAAAAATACATTTTGTTAAACCTTATGTAAGGATATATTTAAGCTTTTGAAAACAAATATTTTTAATATAAAAAAATTATGTTTTTTAGTAGCTTACTTATACCTTTTCCAATATATCTAATCTAATTGATTGTTTTTTTCTGTTAAAAAACAGGCTGTTTTTTCAATTTTTCTGCGCTTTTTTGACAGGTGACAGTAGTATTTCAACATTTGCAGTGATAGCATAGCGGCAGACCAGTTAGACTGCTCCATGCGTTGTTACCTAGCTACGTTTAGGAATAATAAAAGCAAAACAGCCTAACTTAGGTTTTTTTAATCTCAAATTTTTTTTGTGAGAGTGATGCCATGTTATTCAAAAAATTCGCTGTTGCTGCTGCTGTTGCCGCTACTTTAGCTTTCGTTGGTTGTTCTAAGAAAGAAGAAGCTCCAGCTGCTGCTGCTGCTTCTGAAGCTGTAGCTGCTGCTTCTGAAGCTACTGCTGCTGCTTCTGAAGCTGCTACTGCTGTTGATGCTGCTGCTTCTGAAACTGCTGCTGCTGCTTCTGAAGCTACTACTGCTGCTTCTGAAGCTACTGCTTCTGCTGACGCTGCTGCTTCTGCTGCACACTAATCTATATCCTAGATTAGATAAAAAAGAGGACTTTATGTCCTCTTTTTTTTATACCTAAAATTTTATAATTTCAGTACAGATGTACTTGATATATCGATATAAAGTATTTCTAGGCTTATATTAAATACGATTCATTCAAAACTAATAAAACCAAATATAAATAAAAAAAAGCAGATCAATCGATCTGCTCATTTCCAACGCGTTGTCTAAATTTCTGACCTGCTCTAAAGGTCACTACACGACGGGCAGAAATCGGAATTTCTTCGCCTGTTTTAGGATTACGTCCCGGACGCTCGCGTTTATCTCTAAGCTCGAAATTACCAAAACCAGAAAGCTTAACCTGCTCACCCGCGATAAGCGCTTGGCTAATTTCGTCAAAGAACAACTCGACCATTTGTTTTGCTTCACGGCGATTTAAGCTGGTTAACTCACTTAAATGATCAGCCATGTCTGCTTTAGTTAGTGCTGTCATGAGGCCCTCAATGTCGCTTGATAAGTGTTTTCCAACACTTGGATTATATTGTCCATACCAGATTTAATTTCAGCATCTTCAAGCGTACGTGAAGGATGTTGCCATAATAGTGCAAACGCTAATGAACGTTTACCTTCTTCGACACCCTGCCCCGTATACACATCGAATAACCAAGTAGAGTCTAAAAGCTCTCCACCAGTTTTTTCGATTAACTGCTGAATATCTCTAACATTTATATTATCAGAGATTAAAAGCGCAATATCACGTCTAACCGAAGGAAAACGTGATAATTCTGTAAAATTAGATACATAAGATTGCAAAACTGCTGCCTGATCAAGCTCAGCAACCCAAGTTGTGCTCAAATCGAGCTGATTTTCTAAAGATGGGTGCAAACGACCTAGGTAACCAATTGATTTACCATCAACTAAAATTTCAGCAGACTGTCCTGGATGTAACCATGAACGCTCTGAACGTACATATTCAACTTTGACACGTCCAGCAGCTAAAACTTCCTCTACTTCACCTTTAAAATCGAAGAAGTCCATTGGTTGTGGCTTAGCATGCCATGATTCTGGTTCACGAGAACCTACAGCAATTAAAGCTAATGTCGGGATTTGCTTTAAGTCTTGAATAGAATTGGCATCTTGATAATCAAAACGTAAACCAAGCTCAAAGAAACGTACACGGCTTTGCTGACGATTTAAATTATATTGCACACAAGGAATTAAACTAGAAAGCAAAGTGCTACGCATTGCTGCCAAATCACTTGAAATTGGATTTGCTAGCATAAGTGGATTGATTTGCGGGTTTAACTGCTTTTCAAGTTTTGCATCAGCAAAGCTAAAGCTGATTGCTTCTTGGTAACCTAAAGTAACTACTGTTTGGCGTAGCTGTGCAATTTCAAAACGATCTTGGTACTTAGCAAGCTGAACATCCATGCTTGGTAAGCTGATCTGAATATTGTCATATCCATCAATACGAGCAACTTCTTCAATCAAATCTTGATAAATTGCCATATCATAACGATGTGAAGGTGGAACTACGCTCCATTCGCCATCAGCTTTAACAGTTACTTCACAACCTAGTCGGGTTAAAGCATCTGTAATAAATTCAGCAGCAACTTGATATCCCAATAATTGGTCTACCTGAGCTTGCTTAAGTTCGATCGCTTCACGTTTAGGAAGTAAATCAGATTTTTCAGCTATAGTAATTGGACCAAACTCACCACCTGCCAACTCTTGAATAAGCTGGGAAGCACGGTTCATCGCAATCAAAGGTAATTCGAAATCTACACCGCGTTCATAACGTTGCGAAGAGTCTGTGTGTAAACCAAAACGACGAGCACGCCCAGCAATCGCAAGCGGAGCAAAGAATGCACTTTCTAAGAAAATATCTGTTGTATCATCAGTTACACTTGACGCTAGACCACCCATAATACCGGCAATTGCTAAAGCTTTCTGGTCATCAGCAATAACCATCACATCTTCTTGCAATTCAACTTCTTGATCATTCAAAAGTTGCAACTTTTCTTGCGGCTTAGCTTGGCGAACTTGTACAGTACCTTCGATTTTAGCTAAATCAAAAGCATGCATTGGCTGGCCTAATTCCATTAGAACGTAGTTCGTTACATCAACTAAAATACTGTGTGTACGAATACCTGAACGTGCTAAAGCTTGTTCCATCCATTCAGGAGTAGCAGCTTTCACATTTACATTTTTAATGACACGTCCTAAATAGCGTGGAGCACCCTCTGTGCTGATAACAACCTTTTTCTCATCAGTGATTGTCGCATCAACCGATTTAATTTCAGGTTCATTCATTTGCAGTTGGTTAATCACTGCAATTTCACGTGCGATACCACGGATACTGAAACAGTCACCACGGTTTGGCGTAATACTAATATCGATGACGTTATCATCAAGTTTTAAGTATTCACGGATGTTTACCCCTACTGGAGCATCGGCAGGTAGCTCAAGCAAACCATCGATTTTATCTTCAAGATCAATTTCAGAAGCACCGCACAACATACCTTGTGACTCAACGCCACGAAGCTTACCTTTTTTGATTTTAAAATCGCCTGGTAATACTGCGCCAATAGTTGCCACAGGTGCTTTCATTCCAGCACGAACGTTAGGAGCACCACATACAATTTGTAAAGGTTCACCTGTACCAATATTCACTGTTGTTACACGCAGACGGTCTGCATCTGGATGCTGTTCAACTGTTAGAACTTCACCAACTACAACTCCGGTAAATGGCTTAGCAACAGGCGCTAGTTCATCTACCTCAAGACCAAGCATAGTCAACTGATCAGATAATGTATCACTATCAATTGCAGGGTTAACCCATGTGCGCAACCAATTTTCGCTAATCTTCATCTTTATAAACCTTATTTAATCCTGAAAAAATGTTAGGCAAATTGGCGTAAGAAACGCACGTCATTTTGATAGAACATACGCAAGTCATTAATGCCATAACGCAACATTGCAAAACGTTCTACCCCTAAACCAAAAGCAAAGCCTTTGTATTTATCAGGATCAATACCCGCAGCACGCAATACATTTGGATGCACCATGCCACAGCCTAATACTTCTAACCAACGTCCACGCTCATCCATGATATCTACTTCTGCACTAGGCTCTGTAAATGGGAAATATGATGGGCGGAAACGTACTTTTAAATCTTTCTCAAAAAACTCATTAAGTAAGTTAATTAATAAACCTTTTAATTCAGCAAAGCTGGTGTTCTCAGCAACATACAAACCTTCGATTTGATGGAACATTGGCGAATGCGTTTGATCGGAGTCACAGCGGTATACACGGCCCGGACATACAATACGAATTGGCGGCTGACTTGTTTCCATGGTACGAATTTGCACACCAGAGGTATGCGTACGCAACAAATGGTTTGCATCAAAATAGAAAGTATCGTGCATGGCACGTGCAGGGTGATGCCCAGGAATATTTAATGCTTCAAAGTTATGATAGTCATCTTCAACTTCTGGCCCTGTTGCAACCGTAAAACCAGCTTTAGTAAAGAATTGGCAAATACGCTCTTGCACTTGAGTAACAGGATGAACTGTACCAATGCGCTGTCCACGACCTGGCAAAGTAATATCAATGGTCTCATTTGCTAGTTTTTGTGCTAGCGCAGCTTGTTGTAATGCCGTTTGACGCTCAGTTAAAGCACTATTAATTGTTTCTCGAACAGCATGAATCGCAGCACCTTGTACTTTACGTTCTTCAGGGTCCATTTTCCCTAATGCTTTCGATTGTTCTGCAAGCTGGCTTTTTTTCCCTGTAAATTGCACACGCACCTGATCAAGTGCAACAAGGTCTTGAGCTGCTGCAATGGCAGCAAGCGCTTCTGTGGTCAGGGCTTCCAGTGACATATTAACTCTCAAAGCAACAAATTTAAAAATATAATAAAACACTGCATTCTAACAGTTTTTCACCGTATTGATGAAGTTTATCCATCATGAAAAATGTATTAGGCAACAAAAAGATAAAACGTATAAAATAATAGCATCGTCAATGAGATCAATTATTATGGCGCTCAATCAGATTTGGAAACAACAACTTACACTTGTGACCTACGGTAATGAATACCTTCGCCAGAATTTAAGCTTCAACCAATGGCGACAACATCATATTTTTGACCAGCATAGTTTTCAATTTCGTGACTTAATTTCACAGCATTTACTTGCTCAACATTTCCAAGTTTGGTTAGAAGCACTCAAAAAACAAGGGACAACTCAAATCTCTCTTCACCTATCTACTATTTTAAATGAAGAACAAAACCCGAATAGTAATGTCGAGCTTTTACCTTATGCTCATTTTATTGTAAGCCACCAAAACAATAAAAAAATCGCATGGATTTTTGGTCATGAGCTTGCAGAGTGGTACAGTAGCGATAACGAATTTGAACCACCTTTAAATCAGCGTAGCGATTTACGCTTAGAAACTTTCTGGCGTTTTGAGTTGAATGAAAAATTATCTAAGAAAGTTGAAGCTGACTTAAAGGCACCTCAGTGGGATGAAATTGCTGACTTTATGGAAACCGAGTTATTTCGGAGTAAGTATGCAGCAGGTTTTGAAGAACCCGAATTTCAGAAAAAATATTTTGATGGATCAACTCATCAAATTTCGATAGATCATCAACCAACACTTGCACTTATACCTGAAAACTACCCAGCAGATTGTGCGCATCAACTCCTCTATCGCACCCAAGCTCTATCTGACTATTTAGAGCAGAAAAAACGCAGCGCAAATGATCCTTTAGGGGAAGACCTAGACCAAGAACAAATTATTAACTTAAGAAACTTTACCCACAAAACTGATGATCTATTTGCAAAGCTCATTGTGAAAGCAGCCAATCATTATCAAACTGCACAATTAAAACCAGTTGAAAAACCTTCTCCTTTTGATGCAACGAATGAGTCCGCAATTCATTTAAAAGCACCTCATCATAAGGCTGGAGGAACAGGTGTAATTAAGCTTATTGTACTAACGGTAATTATTTGTGCCTTAGCTTATTATTTTGGTCTTTAATCAAGATTAAAGTTTCCATTGATAAAGTAATTCTGTTATTCCGAGGCCGAACTCTGGTAGTTCGGCTTCATTAATTAACTGTGCTCCCATTTTTTCATAGAAGAAACAGCTCGGATTTTTATTAAAGACTTCTAAACGAATAAAAGCATAACCTTGATTTAAAGCACATTGATAGAACTTTTGGAATAATTCACGGCCTATGCCTTGCTTTTGAACTTCTTTTAAAAGATAAAAAGCTAGAATTTCAGCAATATTATTTTCTGGGTTTAAATAACCATCAAGAAAGCCTTTCACTACCCCATTTTCAGTATAGATAAATAACTTATGATCAGGACTTCTGCTTATCTCTTTCCATAACTGTTCTTTATCTAGTACGTTAAGCTCATCTAATATTTCTTGCTTAACCATACCGGCATAGGTTTCTTTCCAACCTTGCACATGTACTTCTGCAATAGATAATGCATCATTAAATGATGCTATACGAATATCTGAATTATTTAATGACTTCAATTTGTTCCCCTCACCTTACTACTTTTTTTAAAGTGAAGCATTGGTTGATCTCACACCAACCTATTCAGTTAAAAGCCGCTCTCGAACATACATTAAAGCAAACCCCAACAAATTTAGACCTTGCCATAGAGATGGATCTTGGACATGTGGATGGTCTTGCGCCATACCAATACCCCAAATTTTATCGACAGGAGATGCTTCAACCAAAATACGGTCTTTCGTTGCTAATAAGAATTTTTTCAATTCAGAATACTGTGAGAATTTAGCAAAATTCGCCTGCACCACTATGTCAAAACGATTTTCTTGCCATATTTGTTCATCATAGTTACGCACTTTACGACCGAGTTGCTTCGCTTCATTCGGATGTTTAACCTGCAAAATCCGTGCAAAAATTTCTTCATCATTAAATAATTTTGCTTTTTGCGCCATCATATAGTGTTCAGCAGTAAAGTACTCAACACCGTCAATTCTAAATTGCGCAGGAAACCACTGGCTAAAACAGCTTTTATCGACAAGATTAGCTTGTTTAGGAGTATGTCCCCAAAAATACAAATATTTGAATTGGTAACCTTGCTGTACTTTTTGAATTAAGTCATTTAGAAATTTTTCATCTTTCATCATTTATCTCTGATTATTTTCTCTTTTTAAAATAGAACCATTAAAAATAAAAAAGACCGCTAAAAAGCGGCCTCTTTTTGAATCTCTAAGCTTATGCAGCTAATGCACCTTTAGCTTTTTCAGCTAAAGCAGCAAATGCTACTGCATCATGCATAGCGATGTCAGCTAATACGCGACGGTCGATGATCACTTGAGCTTTTTTCAAGCCATCGATCATACGGCTGTAAGACAAACCGTTTTGACGAGCACCAGCATTGATACGCGCAATCCATAGAGCACGGAATTGACGTTTCTTTTGACGGCGGTCACGGTAAGCGTATTGACCAGCTTTGATTACCGCTTGGAACGCTACGCGGTAAACGCGTGAACGAGCACCATAGTAACCTTTAGCGCGAGCAAGAATTTTTTTGTGACGACGATGAGCCACTACACCACGTTTTACACGAGCCATTTATAATCTCCTTAGATGTATGGGCACATACGACGAACTGAATTCATGTCAGAAACATGAACCATTACACAGCCGCGTAATTGACGGATACGTTTAGCAGATTTTTTGGTCAAGATGTGGCGCTTGAACGCTTGTTTACGCTTAAAACCGTTTGCAGTCGCTTTGAAGCGTTTAGCTGCACCACGGCGAGTTTTTAACTTAGCCATAGTAACCTCTTTTAGGCACCTGTTCGGCGCGATTGCACCATTGCAAAATCGACCTGCAGGTAAGGAAGCGCGTATTTTATAGTATGCTGACTAAAATTAAAACTACTCGTAGTGCTTTTTTAGATGAATGTCTTAACAAATTAAAAATTCATATCGTTTTTTTAGAGATTGGTCACTGCTAATAAATTCAACATTACGCCTTATTTAGCTCTATAATATGTTCAAATTATCAACATACGATATTTCAAATGCAGAAACATGATGCATTCGCTGCACTGCGCTATAGAGATTTCTCTATTGTTACCATTAATCAATTTTGCTTAACGTTAGCAATTTTGATTCAAGAAATTATTGTTGCTTATTCACTTTATCAAATTACCAAAGATCCTCTAACTTTAGGTTTAATTGGACTAGCAGAAGCCATTCCATTTATTGCTCTATCGCTTTGGGGTGGCTATTTTGCTGATAAATTTAATAAACAGGTCATTATGAAAATCTGTTTATTTTTCTCGGTACCTCTACCTTTAGTTTTGTGGTTGCTGTTCCACTTGCATGGTTTAGGTCATATCAGTGTAAATTTCCTTTCTTGGGGTATTTACGCAGTCATCTTTGGCTTAGGTACGATACGTGGGTTTTATAATCCCTCTGCCACCTCATTGAAACCATTCTTAATTCCACGCGAGCTTTATGCCAATGGTGCCACATGGACAACAATTGGTTGGCAAAGTGGCGTGATTATTGGGCCTATGCTAGGCGGTTTTATGCTTGCTTACTTAGGCAGAGAAACCAGTCTTTTTAGTGTTGCTGCCCTACTCAGCATCTGTTTTATTCTTATTAATTTATTACAAAAACGAAGCTTTCCTAAAATTGAAACTGCGAATGTATTAGAAAGCTTAGGTGATGGTTTCCGCTTTATTTGGAAAACAAAAATCGTTCTCTGGGCTATTTCTTTAGACTTAGCCTCCGTTTTATTTGGAGGTGTGATTGCCTTACTGCCGATCTTTGCTGAAGATATTTTAAAAGTAGGGCCAGAAGGCTTAGGTTATTTGCGTGCAGCGCCTTCTATTGGTGCACTCATTACCATGATTGCTTTGACTCGTTTTCCGCCAACTCAGCACGCATGGCGTAACATGCTACTTGCAGTTGCCGGATTTGGTGTATTTACGATCCTTTTCGCTTTCTCGAATAATATGTGGTTATCCCTATTTGCACTGGCCATGACAGGTGCTTGTGACAGTATTTCAGTTGTGGTTCGACAAACCATTTTGCAAATATTCCCACCAGAAAATATGCGTGGTCGGGTAGCGGCTGTAAATGGCATGTTTGTGTCATCCAGTAATGAGCTGGGTGCATTTGAATCAGGGTTGGCTGCTAAATATTTGGGGACTATTGTAGCGACTATTTTTGGTGGTTGTATGACGCTTGCAGTGGTCACGTTCTGTTGGTTAAAAACCAATGACCTATTTAAAGTCGACATTACCAAAAGCTCGGAAGACTAAATAAATAGTTTTAATATAAACATCTTCGGATGCTTGTATTTTAAATAAAGTCTGTAATTACCCAATAAATGAAAATATAACGCCCAGCCTTAGCAATAAGAACCATAAATAAGAAGCGCCAAAAATTTTCTTTGAGTAAGCCAGCAACCAAAGTAATAGGGTCACCAATCACAGGTGTCCAACTTAAAAGTAGCGAATAAAAGCCATACTTATGATAAAAACGTTGGGCTTGTTCTAGACGTTTTTCAGAAACTGGAAACCATTTTTTATGTTTAAACTGTTCTATTTTTAAACCTAACCACCAGTTCACACATGAACCGAGTACATTTCCAAAAGTAGCAATCGAAATAAGAAGAAAAGCGGACTGTTGATTTTTTAATAATAAAGCAACGAGTACAGCTTCTGATTGTAATGGTAATAATGTAGCAGCCCCCAAAGCACTCAAAAAAAGTAAAAAGTAACTTAGCATTCTAATTAAACCAAACTACCTTTCACTTTATTCATTGTGCTACCAAGCAAAATTAGATAACTTTAATTGATAAAGCTTTTTGTACCGCAGGACGTGCTGTTAGGCGGACAATGTATTCTTGTACATAAGGATAGTCCTCCAATTGAATCCCCTGCCATTCATAGCGCAGAATCCAAGGTAAAATTGCCATATCAGCAATTGAGTATTCCCCCGCAACAAATTTTTGCCCTATAAGTTGTTTGTTTAATACGCCATATAAACGCTTAGTTTCATTCACATAACGTTCAATTGCATAAGGAATTTTCTCTGGCGCAAAGCGGTTAAAATGATGATTCTGCCCAAGCATAGGCCCTAGCCCACCCATTTGCCACATGAGCCATTGTTCAACTTCAACCCGCTCTTGTTCATCTGTTGGATAAAACAATCCGGTTTTTCGACCTAAATATTGTAAGATCGCGCCTGATTCAAATACTGAAATTGGCTCACCACGTGGACCGTCCTGATCAACAATTGCGGGGATTTTATTATTCGGGGAAATTTTCAGGAAATCTGGTTGAAATTGATCATTTTCTAAAATATTAATTGGATAAAGGGTGTAATCCAGTCCCATTTCTTCTAAGGCAATTGTGATTTTATGTCCATTGGGTGTTCCCCAATAATATAGATCAATCATTCTATTTTCCTATTCATCGTTATCATGACTGCGTCTTGCGTTATATCATGTTTTGGCTAATACAATGATATGTCCAACACCAAAAAACACATAAAATTTGAGAATAACTTTGGTTTAAAAAGTTATTAAATCGCAATTTAAAGGAATTAAATCAAGAAATGACGGGCATAAAAAAGCACTGCGTTTGCAGTGCTTTTTTTGAGTATTACTTTTTCTTTTTCGGTCCAAGTAACATACCCATTTGTCGACCTTCCATTTTCGGAGCTTGCTCTACAATACCAAACTCAGCTACGTCTGCTTCAATCTTTTGCAATTGAGCTAAACCAAGTTGTTGGTGAGCCATTTCACGACCACGGAAACGTAAAGTGATTTTGACTTTGTTACCTTCTTCAAGGAACTTCAAAATAGCACGAAGCTTAACTTGATAATCACCTACATCAGTTGCTGGGCGTAGTTTGATTTCCTTCACTTGCACTTGATGCTGTTTTTTCTTGGCATCTTTTTGCTTCTGTTTCAGGTCAAACAAGTGCTTGTTGTAATCCATGATTTTACAAACAGGCGGCTCAGCGTTTGCGACAATCTCAACAAGGTCAAGATCTGCATCCTCAGCAGCACGCAGTGCTTCATTTAATGAAACAATTCCTTTTTGCTCACCATCAGCAGCGACGAGGCGTACTTCTTTTGCACGGATCTCATCGTTAATTGCTGGACGGTTACTCTTTGCACCTTGTTGTTGGTTACGGTCAGGCTGTTTAATCTTTCTTACTCCACAATATACCGGCCACGTTCGGCGACGGCAGATTTCACTAAGTCAATGAAAGCATCCACTGACATAGTACCTAAATTTTTTCCTGAGCGAGTACGTACATTCACTGTACCTTCTTCAACTTCTCGATCACCAAGAACTAACAGGTAAGGAATGCGCTCTAGAGTACGCTCACGAATCTTAAATCCGATTTTTTCATTTCTCAAGTCAGAAATAGCGCGAAGGCCATTTTCCTTGAGTTTTGCCACAACTTGCTCACTTGCTTCAGCTTGAGCATCGGTAATGTTCATGACACATGCTTGTACAGGTGACAACCAAGGTGGCATGAAACCAGCGTAGTGTTCAATTAGTATACCAATAAAACGCTCAAAACTACCAAGAATTGCACGATGCAACATTACAGGCTGATCACGTTCGTTTTCTTCAGTTACATAAGAAGCGTCTAAACGAACTGGCAAGTTGAAGTCACATTGAATGGTACCACATTGCCATACACGACCAAGACAGTCTTTTAAAGAGAACTCAATCTTTGGACCATAGAATGCGCCTTCACCCGGCTGCAATTCCCATTTAAGACCAGCTGCATCTAAAGCATCTGCTAAAGATTTTTCAGCTAAATCCCAAAGAGCGTCATCACCTACACGTTTTTCTGGGCGAGTAGACAACTTCATTTGAACTTCTTCAAAGCCAAAATCTTTATAAACGTCTAAAGTAAGTTGAATAAAGTCTGCAACTTCTTTACCAATCTGTTCTTTAGTACAGAAGATATGTGCATCATCTTGTGTAAAGCCACGAACACGCATAATACCGTGTAAAGAACCAGATGGTTCATTACGGTGACAAGAACCAAACTCAGCTAAACGAATTGGTAAATCACGGTAAGATTTTAATCCTTGGTTGAACACTTGAACGTGACAAGGACAGTTCATTGGTTTTACAGTATAGTTACGACTTTCTGAATGAGTCGTAAACATGTTTTCTGCATAGTTTGCTGCGTGACCAGATTTCTCCCAAAGCGTAAAGTCTACGATTTGCGGAGTTTTAATTTCTTGGTAACCATTGTCTTGCTGAACTTTACGCATGTACTGCTCTAGTACTTGATAAATAGTCCAACCATTTGCATGCCAGAACACCATACCCGGTGCTTCTTCTTGCATATGGAACAAGTCTAATGCTTTACCAATTTTACGGTGGTCACGCTTTTCAGCTTCTTCAATACGCTTGATGTAAGCTGCTAATTGTTTTTTATCAGCCCAAGCCGTACCGTAAATACGTTGAAGCTGTTCATTCTTCGCATCACCGCGCCAGTAAGCACCAGAGATTTTAGTAAGCTTGAATGATTTTAAGAATTTTGTGTTCGGTACGTGCGGACCACGACACATATCTAAATAGTCTTGATGGTAGTACAAGCCCATTTGAGTTTCTTCAGGCATGTCTGCAATCAAGCGTAATTTGTATTCTTCACCACGAGCAGTAAATTCAGCAATAACTTCATCACGTGGAGTCATTTTTTTAACAACATCGTAATCTTGATCGATGAGCTTTTTCATACGCTCTTCGATTGCTGCCATATCATCTAATGTAAAAGGACGTGGCATCCAGATGTCGTAATAGAAACCTTCTTCAATGACCGGACCAATCACCATCTTCGCTTCAGGGAAAAGTTGCTTTACTGCATGCCCTACAAGGTGTGCACAAGAGTGGCGAATGATCTCAAGACCTTCTTCATCTTTTGGAGTGATAATTTGTAAGGTCGAGTCTTCGGTAATTAAGTCACATGCATCAACTAAGCGATCATTTACTCGTCCAGCAACGGTATTTTTTGCTAAACCAGGCCCAATACTTTGAGCGACTTCCATAACAGATACAGGGTGATCAAAATTCTTTTGATCGCCATTTGGCAATGTGATAATTGGCATAGAAAAATCCTTAAGGAGTGATGCCCTATACGAAGGAGCATTTCACCGCGAGATTATGATCGAGGCAAGCCTCAAAATATAAAAACGGTGTAAATCAAAATTAAAAAACCTGAAAGATTTTACACTTGTTCAAGCCAAGTGAAAACCTTTGTGCTCATAAAATCATAAATACATTTTGCTTATACGGTAAACAGCAATAAATGACTTTAATAAGCGCTCTACCTAAATTTTAAGAAATACATAAATAGGATAATTATTCATCAGAACTGTTTTAAGATGTTGAAAATAGCATTTGTGCTCATTTCCTGACTGAGGGGTATTTCTGTTTAAGACTAAAGCATTAATGCTTTGATTAATATTAAGTCATATTTTCAAAGAATGAATTAAAAAATAGAAACATGGAGTTATTTTACATGGTTAGTGCATACGATGAATTACCACGCACACCCGCAAACTTTGTTGCGTTATCCCCTCTGCGCTATTTAGAACGTGCAGCTTATATCTATCCAGACCAAGCGTCTATCATTCATGGTAATCGTCAGATTTCATGGAAAGAAACTTATCAGCGCTGCCGTCAATTTGCCTCTCAGCTTCAACAATTAGGCATAACTAAAAACGATACCGTTTCAGTTTTACTACCAAATGTACCAGCAATGATTGAAGCCCATTTTGCTGTACCTATGGCAGGGGCCGTTCTTAATACACTAAACTCCCGTTTAGATGCTAAAACCATCGCTTTTATGCTAGAGCATGCTGAGACGAAAGTGCTTTTGGTTGACCCCGAGTTTGTTAATCTAGCCCGAGAAGCCCTATCACTCATTCCAAACCAACATATCATTGTGATTGATGTAGCTGATGAAGAATATGAAGGTGAAAATCAATTTCTTGGTTCGTTTGAATATGAAGAATGGATAGCTCAAGGCGATGCTAATTTCGAATGGCATTTACCGCAAGATGAGTGGGATGCAATTAGTTTAAATTACACATCAGGAACAACGGGTAATCCTAAGGGAGTGGTTTATCACCACCGAGGTGCTTATTTAAATGCAGCTAGTAATATTTTAGCTTGCGGTATGAAACCTAGAGCTGTTTATTTATGGACACTTCCCCTTTTTCACTGCAATGGTTGGTGCTTTGCGTGGAGTATTGCAGCAAGTGGCGGAACCAATATTTGTTTACGCAAAGTTGACCCCGAACTGGTGATGCAGCTTATTGCTAAACATAAAGTTGATTACTTCTGTGGCGCTCCAATCGTCTTATCCATGATTATTAATCTACCGAAAGAAAAGCAGCCAAGCATAAAACATCATGTTGAAGTTATGGTGGCAGGTGCTGCACCACCTGTCGCTGTAATTGAAGGTATGCGAAATATTGGAATTAATGTCAACCACGTTTACGGTTTAACTGAAACCTATGGGCCATCTGCGCTTTGTGCGTCTCAGGCCGGATGGAGCGATCTCTCCATTACCGAGCAAGCGCAACTACACTCTCGTCAGGGTGTGCCTTATCCACTTCAAGATAGTATGCGAGTACTAGACCCTGAGACGATGCAGCCCGTTCCGAATGACGGCGAAACCATGGGAGAAATTATGTTCCGTGGCAACATTGTCATGAAGGGATATTTAAAAAATCCTAAGGCAACTGAAGAAGCTTTCGCTGGTGGTTGGTTCCACACAGGAGATTTAGCTGTTTGCCACCCAGATGGCTATGCAAAAATCACTGACCGCTCCAAAGATATTATTATTTCAGGTGGCGAGAATATCTCATCTTTAGAAGTTGAAGATGTTTTATATAAACATCCTGCGGTTTTAACGGCAGCTGTTGTGGCAAAACCCGATGAACGTTGGCAAGAAGTACCATGTGCCTTTATTGAATTAAAAACAGGTGCTACAGTTACCCCTGAAGAAATTATTGCACATTGTCAAAAAGAACTGGCGCGCTTTAAAGTTCCCAAAGATGTAGTGATTACTGAAATACCAAAAACCGCAACAGGCAAATTGCAAAAATTCATTTTGCGTGAATGGGCAAAAGAACGCGTTTAAACAATAACGGAAATAAAAAAAGCGACGTATTTAACGTCGCTTTTTTAGTTAAAATGGTATTAACCTTGATCTGACAATAGAGCAACCTGTTGTACATAGTTAATAAATTTCATTTTAGTTGCTTCAAGATCTGCTTCCGCAACTTGCTGAGTTTTATCACGATTAATTCTTAACACATGCTGACGCAAAGTATGACGTTCTGATGCATTATAGATTTTACTAAACTCATTAATTGCAGGATCGCCCTGCTCGATCATACGATCTACCCAACGCATCAATTGAGCTTGTTTTTTCGCGCCTTGTTGAGGAGTCAAATAAGATAAAATGACTGTCTCATCTTCATTACGCAAGAGTTTACCAACACGCTGAAATTGGCGACGGCGTGCTTCAAACGAACTAATATTCTGGACTTCTAAAAGAGCATCAATTAAACGCTCATCAACCGGAAGTTTTTGAATCTGTTTGATAGAAAGTTGTGCTAACTGCTCACCTAAAGCAGCCATACGTTGAACTGCTTTTTTCTGTTCGGTTTTACTTGCACGTCCTTCTAAAGAATCAAAATCTTCTTCAGTATAACGCTGGGGACGACGTGCCACGATTAATCTGCCTCATAAAATTTTGCGGCGAATAACGCCTGTACTTCATTTAATGCCTGTTCTTCGTCAGTGCCATCAATGACCAAACGTAAAGTGGTCCCTTTTCCTGCACCTAACATCAGTAACGACATAATATTCTTTGCATCTACTAAATGATCGCCCTTACCAATCTGAATTGACGAACGAAACTTCGTAGTGACCTCTATCAGTTTTCCTGATGCACGTGCATGTAAACCGAGTTTATTAATTACATCAACAGTTGTGTCTATCATGACCAGTGCTTCATTTCTCTGTGTAAGACCTGAACAGACCATTCTGCCTCAAGTGCTTGTTTTAGTCTATCTACCATATAAACTGAACGATGCTGGCCGCCAGTGCAACCTATTGAAACCGTCATATAATGACGATGCCCTTCAGCAAATGCCGGCAGCCATTTTCTTAAGAAGTGGTGTATATCCTCAAACATTTCGTTTGCTTGCGGACTTGCTTCTAAAAACTGCTTAACTGGCTCGTCTAAACCAGAAAAGCGGCGTAATTCTAAATCCCAATGCGGATTTGGTAAATGCCGTACGTCAAAAACATAGTCGGCATCTAAAGGAATACCATGTTTATAACCAAATGACTGCAATATAACAATCAGATTATCTGACTGCCCTAATTTTGACAGCAAGATATGTTTTAAATCATGAACACTTTTATCAGTGGTATCAATATGAACCGTTGCTCGGAACTGAATTGGAATCAGTAACTGCTTTTCTTCATGAATACATTGCAAAAGGCTTTTGAAGCGATTCGCCAACGGATGTGGACGACGCGACGCACTAAATCGTGCAATCAAATCCTGATCTTGTGTCGTCAGATAAATCACATCAACCGTACCATGTTTTTGTAATTGCTCAAAAACATGGTCGAACTCTTGCATATCAGCCCGAGTACTTCGGACATCTACACCTAAAGCCAGCTGTTCAAGATTATTTTCATGATCTAGCTTTGCCACAATTTCAGGCAGCAATGCCAAAGGTAAATTATCAATACAGTAATAGCCCAAATCTTCTAATACTTGAAGAGCTGAAGATTTTCCTGAACCAGACTGTCCTGTCACGATAAGTATACGCTTCATGGCATGGCTGTCCTTTTATGTATTATTGAGGTGTAAAGGCAACTTGCAAATTATCAATTAAACGTGTTCCGCCCAACTTAGCCGCGACAAACAACACAATATCACGATCAAATTGAGACACAGCCAACAAGTTTGGCTGACGAGCTTCCACATAATCCACAACAAAACCATTGTCTGTCAACAACGTTTTTAAATCTGCCAAGACTTGTTGTAAATCTTTACCTTGGTGTAATTGCTCTTCAGCTTGCTTTAGTCCTTGATAGATGACTGGCGCAATCTGACGTTGTTCCGGAGTCAAATAACCATTTCTTGAACTCAGTGCTAAACCATCTGCTGCACGAACAATGGGTACACCAATCACTTCTAATGGAATATTTAAGTCTTGTACAAACTGACGAATCACCGCCAACTGTTGATAATCTTTTTGACCAAAAAAAGCATAATTCGGTTGCACAATATTAAAGAGTTTTGTGACAACCAGCGCTACACCATCAAAGTGCCCAGGACGTGAACTACCGCATAAGTCATCTGTAATCTGGCTGACACTAATATTAGTTAAACGAGGTTGTGTACCGTACATTTGCTCAACTGAAGGCGCAAAAATAATATCACAACCAACATCAGCAAGTAGACGACTGTCCTGCTCTAAAGTACGTGGATAGTTATCAAAATCTTCACCCGGACCAAATTGGGTCGGGTTTACGAAGATACTCACAACCACAACATCACATAACTTTTTCGCTTCACGAACAAGGGTGAGATGGCCTTCATGTAGATTTCCCATAGTTGGGACAAAACCAATGATTTTACGTGCAGCTCTAGCAGGATTTAAAGAAGCAGCTAAGCCTTGTATAGTGGTTTCTGTTTTCATGAATTACAGCTCAACTTGGAAAGTATGTTCTTTGGCTGGGAACGACTGGTCCTGTACAGCAGCATGAAACGCTTTAAAAGCATCTAAAATTGCTGTTTCACCAGATTGCTCTTTCATAAAGTTACGTACAAACCGCGCAACTCGACCAAAAGTTAAACCTAACATGTCTTGTACTACAAGTACCTGACCATCAGTTGCATTACCTGCCCCAATACCAATCACAGGAGTATTCGGGAATAATTCAGCAATTTCTTGACCCAATTGTGCCGGAACGCACTCGAGCAATAAAACTGCCGCGCCCGCTTCAACCACCGCCGTACAGTCAGCAATAAGTTGATCAGCTGCTTCACGGGTTCTAGCTTGTAGTTTGTAGCCACCAAAAACATGTACAGACTGAGGGGTTAAACCTAAATGTACGCATACAGGCACACCATTACGTGTTAACACCTGTACAGTTTCACTTAGCCATGCGCTACCTTCGATTTTGATCATCTGCGCACCAGCTTGCATAACTGTTTTCGCATTCTGCAAAGCATCGTTTAAAGTGGCATAACTCATAAATGGTAAATCAGTCATAATTAAAGCATGCTGGTTACCACGGCGCACTGCCGCTGTATGATAAGCCATGTCTTCAACAGTTACAGGTAAAGTTGAATCACGACCTTGAATTGCCATTCCAAGAGAATCACCAATTAAGATAGTATCAATTTCAGCAAGTTCCATTGCTTTTGCCATACTTGCATCGTAACAAGTTAGACAAGAGAACTTACGTCCTTCGGCTTTAAATTTTCTTAAGTCACTTAGACTAATCATGATGGTATCCTCTACAGGAGTTTGCAGAACGTAATAAGTCAGACTTTAAGCCCAAGACTCATCAGCAAGTACAGTCAGCGTTGGCTGCTGTAAGAGTTCTAAATTCTTAAGTGGCTGATCATTGATATGTAAATCAGCGTCTAAATCTAATAAAGGAATCACAACAAAATCTCGTTGCATTAATCCTACATGCGGCACCGTTAAGCGCTCATTTTGTATTTTTTCATCACCATAAATCAGCAGGTCTAGGTCCAAAGTTCGCTCCCCCCAATGACGGAGTCTTACTCGCCCAGCTTCTTGCTCAAAACGCTGTAAATGATCGAGTAAGTCAAGCGGAAGTAACTCAGTTTTTAGCTGAGCTACTGCATTTAGATAATTGGGTTGATCTTGGGGACCCATTGGTGGGCTTTGGTACAGTTTGGATACCTTCACTTCACCAATAGTTTTAAGCTTGGCTATTGCTTCAGACAAAATCTGGCGTGAGTCACCTAGGTTACTTCCTAAGCCAATATATGTGGTTACTGTCATTGTGTCGGCCCAAAAATAACTTGGCTCAAATCACGTTGTACCCGTTTGCGCTTTAAAATTGGGTGATCGCTCGTCATATTAGTTTGTGATGTGGAAGATTTTTCCATAAAACGATCAACAGACTGCTCTTGTCGTGCACGTTCTTTCTTACCACGACGGCTTCGAGGCTCTGGAACATCCACCAAAGGCTCAATTTCTGCATCAGCTCTATTGTTTTCAATAGGTTCAACAGCAACCTTACGACGACTTTTAGCTTTTTGACGATTATATTTGCTAATCGCAGCTTCTTTTTCATCGTTTGACATTTCTTGGTAAGCATCCCACCAGCTTCCCATTCCTTGTGTTGTGTCATCTCCTGACTTTTCACGAAGTAATAAGAAGTCAAAGCCTGCACGGAAACGCGCATGGCTTGCCAATGCTTCAATTTGCTGTGGCTTTGGATTAAGCAATCGGGTTTGCATTTCCCAAACTTCACGAATAAAAGTTTCGGCAAAACGAGGAATGACTGTACGTGTCGCTTGACGTTTTAAAACATCTAAACCTGCTTGAGCACGTGCTTCGGCTGGAACCACACCTTTTGATAAATAAAAGTCACAACGCTCTAAAAATGGTTGCCACAATAAAACTGCATAGAAAAATGCAGGGTTAATGGTTTTGCCAATTTGAATGCGTTGATCTGTATTTTTTGCAGCGCGTTGAATAAATGGGGTGAGATCTGGACGAATATCAGCAAAAAGCTGCTTCCACACGCCAAATTCAATTAGCATTGGTAATACACGTGCCAAATGACCCATTGTGAAAAGCTTTTGAGACTCATCGTATAAACGGTGCGGAGAAACATCACGAAGCAATTGTGTCATCTCAACATCAAAAATATCGAGAATTGCCGGATCAATTTTAAAATTTAGCTTAGCTGCAAAACGTAACGTCCGTAGCATACGCACCGGATCTTCTTCAAAACGTTGCACAGGATCGCCCAATAAACGCAAAGTCTTATTCTTGACATCATCAATTGCTTTACAAAAATCGAGCACAATACCCTTACGTGGTTGGTAATAAAGCGTATTGATAGAAAAATCGCGTCGAGCAAAGTCCTGTTCGATGGTTCCCCAGTTATTGTCACGCAAAATCATGCCAGAAGCATTGGTAACTGCTTTTTTAGGAGGAGCACGGAAAGTCGCAACTTCGATCAGCTCACGTCCTGAATAGACATGTGCCAATTCAAATCGACGGCCAATAATTCGGCACCGACGACCAAAAACTTCTTTAATTTGAGAAGGTGTTGCATTGGTGACTGCATCGAAATCTTTAGGATTGAGTCCTAGCATTAAATCACGGACACCACCCCCAACAATATAAGCCTCATAGCCTGCTTTGTTCAGACTATCGATCACATCTAAAATCGAAGAAGGAAGTTGGGCTGTGGACAAACCACATTTTGACGCTCGCAAGGTTTGCAAAAGACGCTGTCTCCTACGTCAGGACGTAAATAACAAGTTGTCGCTAATCATAGCTCTAACACACACAAAGGGCAATTTGATTCTCTTTAGATTGCGCAGGAAATGATAATTGACGAACAGAACTTTTATAAGGCTAAACGCGATTTATTTTTTTCAAAAATAGCGGGGCCGATTCCTTTGACGTTTTTAATTTCGTCAATATTTTTAAAACTTCCGTTCTTCTGTCTATATTCTACAATCGCTTGCGCCTTTTTCTCACCTACGCCTTTTAACTGCTGAAACTCATTTACAGTGGCCTGATTCAAGTGAATTTGCCCTGTAGAGTTATTAGAACTCTTAGTATAAGAATTTTTAGAACCATATGAATGAGAAGGCTTAGAGACGTTTAACTTTTGGTCGTACATCTGCTGTTTAGCCTTCCATTCCTGAAAATTCTGATCAAAAGATTGAGCAAAAACCGAAGGTGAAATTACGCCCAAGCACAACATCATTAAAATAAAACAATTATTTTTCCAAATTCTCATGCTGTATCGCATGTCGTTTTTCCCCTGAATGTAATTGTCGTTTTGCTTGGTTCCACAATTCATCCATCTCGGACAAAGTCATGTCTTCTAATGTTCTTTGCTGTTTTATGGCTTGCTCTTCAATAAAAGCAAAACGACTTCTAAATTTATGTATGGTTGATAAAAGTGAAGTTTCACTTGAAATGTTAAGTTTACGTCCTACATTGACTAATGAAAACAGACAATCTCCAAATTCGTCTTGAATTTCATCAATATTTTGATTTTTAAGGGCCTCTTTGAATTCACCTAATTCTTCTTCTAGTTTTACATAAGCATCTTCTACTGTTTCAAAATCAAATCCGACTTTTGCAACATTCTTTTGAATTTCCTGTGCTTGAGTCAGTGCAGGACCATGTTTAATTTTATCTAATCTTGATTTCGGCTTGCCTTGCTTTTCTTGTCGTTTAATTTGTTTCCATAACTCGCTTACTTGTTCTGGTGTTAAGTTATTAAATTGATCAGCTTGAAACACATGTGGATGACGTCTTATCAATTTTTCACTAATTGCCTCAACTACATCTTGAAAATTGAACGCCCCTTGCTCACTAAACATTTGTGATTGAAATACAACTTGTAATAACAAATCACCCAACTCATTTCGAATTTCATCAATATCGCCCTGACGGATAGCAGCTTCGACTTCATATGCTTCTTCAATTGCATATTTAGTCAGTGACATTGGGGTTTGCTCTTGATCCCACGGACATTTTTCACGTAGCTCTTGCATAATTTTAAGCAATTTATCCATGGTAACCCTCAAGTTCAAAAAGTTGGTCAGTAAATTTAAAATCTTAATTTGCTATGATCAAAATTAAAGCGGCAAATCATTCGTCATATTGTAACGATAAAGAGAAAAAAAGATGAAACATAGCATTCTGATTAGTGGCGCAGCTCAAGGTATTGGAGCAGAAATTGCACGAGTATTTTACAAACAAGGATATAAAGTAGGCATTTATGATATTAACGAATCACTTGCTCAAAGCTTAGCAACAGAGTTAGGACCCAATGCATGCGCTGGTTATTTAGATGTCAGTGATTACGAGCAATGGCAACATATATTAAAAGAATTTACTGACTGGGCTGGCGAGCTTAATATTTTAGTGAATAACGCAGGGATTTTATATTCTGGGGCTTTTGAACACATCGATATCAATTCACACCAAAGAACAATCAATATTAATGTAAACGGTGTAATCAACGGTTGCCATGCTGCACTCCCTTATTTAAAACAAGCTTCTTTTGCACGAGTCATTAATCTTTCTTCGGCTTCTGCAATTTACGGGCAAGCTGACCTTATTTCTTATTCAGCCAGTAAGTTTGCAGTTCGCGGAATTACCGAAGGTTTAGATGTGGAATGGAAAAAATATGGTATTCGTGTTTTAGATGTGATGCCTTTATTTGTACAAACCGCAATGGTCAATAATATGGATGCAGGTAGTATTCAAAATATGGGCGTTGACTTAACACCAAATGATATTGCTCAGCAGGTCCTTTCACTTGTCGAGAAAAAAGCTCATTTCTGGACTCCTACTCATACTCCTGTTGGCATAAAAACCAAACTGCTTTATCAACTCTCAACCATAAGTCCACAGTTTTTAAATCGTTTAACTAATATTTATTTATCAAGAAAGTAGTTAAAAAAAAAGGCCGTCAATTGACGGCCTTTTTACTCAGTTTATTTAAACACCTTGAATCATGCGTCGTGCGCTAATAATCCCTGGTTGTTGCTCTAAACGAGCCAACAAACGTGAAAGCTGAGCCAAACCTTTGACCTCAATGAGCAACTTCATATTGGCAATACCATCTGCCTCAGAAATTGTATTCACCTGACGAATATTAATTTGGTCAGAGAAAATCACTTGAGTTAAGTCTTTGAGCAAACCACGACGATCATAAGCTTCAACCACAATTTGAACACTTTGACCACGAGTTGGCTGCATTTCCCAATCGGCTTCAACAGCACGTTCTGGTTCTTGCTTGATCATGCGTTGATAATCAGAGCACAAGACTTTGTGAATACTTACACCACGATTCAATGTGATATAGCCAGCAATTGACTCCCCGTGAACTGGTTGGCAACACTGTGCAATATGTAACTCAACATTGTCTAAACCATCAATTAAGATGCCATGCGCAGACAAAGTATGACTGGCGCGCGGATTTAATGTTGGTTTAAGTACCAGCTCAGGCTCATCCTGATCCAGATGCATTTGACGATTAATCTGATTAATCAAGGCATGCAAGCTGATATCACCGCTGACCAGACTAACTAAAATGTCATCCCCTGTTTTCACATTAAAATGTGATGAGTAGTCGTTCAGGTCGATACTCTTAGGGTGAATCGCCAATCGAGACAATTCTTTGTTTAATAACTCACGGCCAACTTCAAGGTTCTTGCTACGATCTTGCTGTCTGAACCAATGACGTAGTTTGTCACGTGCACGAGCTGTCTTGATATACCCTAAAGAGTTCACCAACCAGTCACGGTTAGGCTCACGGTCTTTTTTGGTTAAAATCTCGACCTGTTCACCAGTTTTTAGCGTATAGGTTAATGGTACATAACGTTGGTTAACACGTGCCGCATAACACTTGTTTCCTACTTCTGTATGCACATGATAAGCAAAGTCTAAAACCGTTGAACCACGTGGTAATTCTTTAATATCACCATCACGGCTAAACACATAAATCTTTTCAAAACCTTCAAAGTCTTGAAGCTGATCAAAGCCTTCCGTCTCATCTTCGTTTTGGTGTACTGTGGTTTCATTACGTTCTTGGTAATGTTCCAAAACGGCACGAAGCGAATGTAAACGATGGTTAAAAGAATGGTCGGTATTCTTCGAGCCTTCTTTGTAGTTAAAGTGCGAACATACACCTAATTCTGCTTCATCATGCATCTCATGAGTACGGATTTGTACTTCTAAAGATTTATTTTCAGCAATTACAGCAGTATGTAATGAGCGATAACCATTAGCTTTCGGGTTGGTAATATAGTCATCAAACTGGTGTGGAATATGGCGCCAGATTTGATGAACAATACCTAATGAGTGATAACACTCCGGCACGCTATTCACCAATACACGTAAGGCACGAATGTCATAAAGCTGATCGAAACTCAGGTTTTTACTTTTCATTTTTCGATAAATCGAATAAATGTGTTTTGCTCGACCTGTAATTTCCGCCTCAATACCGTAAGATGCCAATTCATTTTTTAAGCGGTCGATTACGAACTGAATATAGTGTTCGCGCTCAAGACGCTTTTCATTGAGTAATGAAGCAATCTCTTTATAACGGTCTGGTGCCAAATAACGAAAGGCTAAATCTTCTAGTTCCCACTTAAGCTGTGCAATACCAAGGCGATGCGCCAATGGCGAATAAATAGTAAGAATTTCACGCGCCACACGCTCTTGACGTTCACGTGAAGAGTTGGCTAACTCACGTAAAGAATAAGTACGCTCAGCTAACTTAATTAAAACAACACGGACATCTTCAGTCACTGAAATCAGCATTTTATAAATGCCGCTTAAATGTTCCCTCTGGTTGTTATTAAAATGGTCTTCTAGTCGTTTATTTTTTTCAATGAGTTCTGAAAGCTTACCCATTGCCAAAGTACCTTTGACAAGGTTATAGACTTGCTCACCAAACTTGCGCTTTACTTCTTCTATATCAGTAATGTCTTCACGAACACTACGATAAAGCATTGCAGCAGATAAAGTATCTTCATCTACATGTAAATGCGCCAGAATATCCGCCATTCCAACACCAGTAGCAAATGTATTGGAACGATGATTAACCGTTGAATCTAACTCTTTTTGCAGGGTTAAATGCGCAACCTCTTCGAGTTGTTTAAGCTCTGCCCCATCTAATATTTCACGAACCCGATCCAACCATGAGGCTAAACCGACTTGTGTTTCGGCGGCATGCTCTACAGTCGTTTCCTCTGACAACTCAGTTAGTTGTTCAGGTAACTGTTCACGTACTGTGACCATACCATTCTCCTGGATATGTAACTCATGTTTTTAATCGTTTATCTCTTGAATTTTTTCAAATAAAGCAATTGATTCAACATGTTCTGTGTGCGTAAACATGTCCATAACCGCTGCTTTTTTTAACTTGTATCCATGTTGAGCCAAAACACCTGCATCCCTTGCTAGTGTTGCTGGATTACATGATACATAAACGATTCTTTTTGCTCCAAAGTTTGGTACATACTGCATAATTTCATATGCACCAGCACGAGGAGGATCAATCAATAATGCATCAAATCCTTGATTTGCCCAAGAATGATGCGAAAAATCTTTTGTTAAATCTTGTGAAAAGAAGTTTGCTTGCACCAGATTGTTGCACTTGGCATTATCCGTTGCTCGCTGCACCATTTCTTCACTTGCTTCCACACCAACAACTTGTCCATTTGCACCAACACATCGTGCAAGTGGAAGCGAAAAATTACCTAATCCGCAAAACAGATCCAGTACTCTTTCACCCTGCTGCAATTGAAGCAATTCACATGCCAATTGCACCATTTGTTCATTTACTGTGCCATTGACCTGCGTAAAATCCAATGGCGAAAAAGCAAAATTTACTTCAAATGCATTTAAAGCATAATGTAATCGCATAGCACCTTGATCTTCATCAATACGACGAAGACTTTCGGGACCTTTAGGTTGCAAATACAACTGCCAGCCTTTGTGTAACGCGAATTGTCTTAATTGGTTGACATCAGAATTGTTTAATTTTTCTACATGGCGAACCAATAAAGAAATTTCATCATCACCTTTTGCTAATTCTACATGACCAATATGCGCTTTGCCTTTTAGACTTTGGAGTAAAGTACGCAATTCTGGCAGACTATCTGATAATTTTTTGTCCAAAACACTACAGGTATGGATAGAAGTTAAACGATTACTATGATGCTCACGGAAACCTAAAATCAAACGGTCCTGTTTTGGCAAATAGCGCACACCAATACGCGCTCGACGGCGATAATCACTTTGTAAAGATCGAATTGGCTCTAACCACTGTTCAGGTTGAATACCCGCAAAGTGTTGTAAATGTGACTGGAGTACATTTTGCTTTAAGCGAATTTGCTCATCTGGATGAATGTGCTGCATGCTACAGCCGCCACAAATACCATAATGAGGACAAACAGCCTCTACGCGATTTGACGAAGGTTCTGCTAAAAGCTCAATCATTTCAGCTTCTTCAAGGCGCTTAGCCTCATGCGTAATTTGAGCCTTTACTGTTTCTCCAGGCAACGCATAACGGATAAATACCTTTTTACCATGCTTATCTGCCGGATGATCCGGATGAGAACCATAGTGCGCAATTCCTCGCCCCTCATGAGAAAGAGTTTCAACCTGAAAAATATATTCAGGTTGCTGAGCTTTGCGAGATTTGGCTTGCTGTTTCAAAGAATGAACCTAAAAATCTAAAGGATTAAAATAGTGGGATGTAAAGTCGGTATGTTTCGATGAACGTTGCCACACTTCAAGAAAATCGGCCTGCTGAGGCATAGTCTGTAAATATTCAATACTAGAACTAATCCAATGATTATGTTCATCTACATTGATTTGACCTTTAAGTAACAACCAACGCAAATAAATAAACCATGTATTGAGTACATCACCCTCACAATAACTGGTTAACTTTAACCATTGCTGAGCACGTACATATTCAGGAACATGATACCCCGATTCACCACGCTTACCTGGTAAACCTAAAATACAGGCAACCTCATCAAGTTTCTGGAAATTACGGCCATTAAACATTGCCATCACATCCATTAAATCAATATGACGGTGGTGATAACGGTTTTGGTAATTATTAAAACGCTTCTGGCTATCAAGCTCACCTTGATCGAACAAGCCCGGTGCAGAAAGACCATGATACATGGCACGGAACAAGATAACCGGCAAATCAAATTGTGAGCCATTCCAACTCACCAAAGTGGGATGGCGCTTGTCAAAAATAGATAGAAATTTCTGTAAAATTTCAGCTTCTGAATAGTGCTCTCGACTAAAAGAAAACAGTCTAAAGCCCGATTCATCAATCCATAAACCAGAGATACAAACGATTTCATGCAATGGCAAACGCTGAAAATCCATACCTGATTCTTGGCGGCGGATTTTTGTGAGTGCCTGTTCAACATCTGCCTCTGGCAAATCAAGATGATATAAATGCGCTCCCGCTTTTAAATCAGTTAAAGTTTCAATGTCAAAAACTAAAGTTGGGAAACGCATTCTTTCTCTCAATTATGAGTTATCGTCCTGTACTGAGAACAAACCTGTAGACAAGTAGCGGTCGCCACGGTCACAGATAATGCAAACAATAACAGCTTCTGGATTTTCTTCTGCAATCTTAATTGATGCCCAAACTGCACCACCTGAAGATGTACCTGCACTGATACCTTCCATACGAGCCAATTTACGCATGGTTTTTTCCGCCTCAATTTGAGGAATATCAATAATTCGGTCTACACGACTGCTATCAAAAATTGTTGGTAAGTATTCTTTTGGCCAGCGGCGAATACCGGCAATACTTGAACCGTCTGCTGGTTGTAAGCCCACAATCTGAATGTCTGGATTTTGTTCTTTTAAATACTTAGAAACACCCATAATGGTACCGGTTGTACCCATTGAGCTTACAAAGTGAGTAATTTTACCACCCGTTTGCTTCCAGATTTCAGGACCTGTCGTCAGGTAATGAGCTTCAACATTATCAGGATTACCAAACTGGTTTAAAACATGACCTTTGCCGTCTTTTTCCATTTGCAAAGCTAAATCACGTGCGCCTTCCATACCTTGCTGTGGAGTCACTTCTATCAGCTCTGCGCCATAAGCTAACATCGCATCTTTGCGTTCTTGGCTCATGTTATTTGGCATGATAAGTTTCATTTTATAGCCGCGCATTGCCGCAACCATAGCCAAAGCAATACCTGTATTGCCGCTAGTTGCTTCAATTAACGTATCACCCGGTTTAATTTGACCACGCTTTTCTGCCTGCATAATCATGTTATATGCAGGGCGATCTTTTACAGAACCTGCCGGATTATTACCTTCCAATTTTGCTAAAACCGTTGCCTGCGTGTGACAAGCCAAGCGCTGCAAACGGACTAGAGGTGTTTTACCTACATAGTGATCTAACAAAAATTCGTCGGCTAAAAAATCAGGTTGTGTATTACTCATGATCAACACCTAAATCGGGGTGGCACTATTGTATGAAAAAATGATCGGTACTGCACCCATTTCACTATGCTTTTTAATTAAAGTGATTAAAGCCCAGTCAGTTATAAAATGCCGTCTGTTTTAAAATAAAGCGTGATAATATGCCCTACAGAGAGATCAATCCGATGTAGCCATGTCTAATTTCAATAAAACCTTATCGAAACGCTTACGTCTGAATCATGCATATGGGCAACTGATTGCTCTTATTTTTGTGCCCATGATGATTTTAACTGGTGTTGGTGCTTTTCTGGTTTTAACTGAAACATCTTACTCTGCAAAACAACAGCAACTGCATCATGCCTCAGCTATTCTGGCGCGTTATAATCAAATCGCTAAAGATCTCTATACATTAGTAGAACTCAAACCCGATGAATATGACCATGCTCAACATATTATGCAAAGCATGTTCAGTGAAAAAAATCTCAAGCGTGCTGCTTTAATTGACAGTAATGGTCAGACTTACTTAAGTGTAGGCTATCGAGATAATCGTTATTGGCCTAACTTTACGCAAAACAATAGTTTTTTTGGCCCGATCTCTTATAACAATAACAATATTTATGGGGTTCGCATCAGCAATATCACAGGTAAAACCCCTGTCTGGCTAGTGATTGAAATGGATAATCAACCACTAGAATTAGCACGTTATCGTATTCTGATCGCTTTAGTTATTACGAGTTTAATGACGCTGCTCTTACTTTTGCTCTGTCTGAATTTCTTCTCTCGTCGCTGGGTTGCACCAATGTACGAAATTCGGATGCAACTACAGCGACTCAATGCAGACACATTAGATCAGCATATGGTCATTAACAGTACGGGTGAATTACGCTTACTCCAACGTGATATCGCAAGTGTGGTGAAAAGACTACATTTTAGTTTTTTAGAGCTTAAAGAACACACCGAACAAACCGAAGAAGATTTACGTAGAACATTAGATACCCTCGAAGTTCAAAACATTACTTACCGTCAAGCACGTGACCAAGCGATTTCATCAAATCAGGCAAAATCAGTTTTCCTTGCCAATATCAGTCATGAGCTTCGTACACCACTTAACAGTATTGATGGCTTTATTCATTTATTACTACGCCAACAAAATCTAAGTAATGAACAAAACCTCTATTTACAGACTATTCGCAAGTCCTCTGCCCATTTATTAGCATTAATTAACGATGTATTAGATTTCTCAAAAATTGATGCAGGGAAATTAGAGCTTGAGACAGCACCGTTTGATTTAGAAGAAGCTATTTTCGATGTGATGGATATGTTGTCACCTTTGGCTGCGCAAAAGCATATAGCCATGGCATTTTATTATGCAGACAACATTCCTCAAGAAGTCATTGGAGATGCTTTACGCTTTAAGCAAATCTTGACCAACCTAATTTCAAATGCAATCAAGTTCACCCCAGACGGCGAAATTATTGTTCGTGTACGTATGGAACATGATGACATTGGTCAATGTTTGCTGCATTTTAGCGTTCAAGATAGTGGTATTGGTTTAAGTGGTACCGACCGTAAAAAGTTATTTGAGTCGTTTTCACAAGGTGATGCATCTGTTACCCGCCAATTTGGTGGTACAGGCTTAGGTCTTGCAATTTCCAAACAACTGGTTCATCTCATGCATGGTCAAATTGGTTTTGAAGATAACCAAGAACGTGCACCAACAGAAAAAGGTTCAACATTCTGGTTTACTGCACAGTTTGCTGTAGATGAAGAGCATGAAATAGAACACCCTCACTTCGAACACTTACAAGTGGTGTCTTATTTAGCACACCCTGCAACGGCAAGTGTATTACGATACTATCTTGAAAATTACCAAGTTCCACACATTGAAACTCAATCAATTTTAGACTTGTTTAGCCGCCTAAAACACCTCGACCAGAAAGACAATACATGGCTTATTGTTGATCATAGTGGCGATACAGAAGCTCTGCTTAAAGAAATTCGTAGCCGCTATCAGGGCAACTTAGCAGTTTACGGCTATCAAATGACCCTTGAGCCAAACATGCTCACTGAATATCGTGCTCGCCCACTTTATCAACCATTAAGCCGTAGCGGACTCATTCAATTATTAAGTGACCAACCTATTTTTGAAGAGGAACAACAAGACTTTAATGGTCAGGGTTTACATATTTTAGCGGTCGATGACCATTTACCGAACTTAATTGTTTTAGAAGCATTGTTAGGTGAGTTAAATGTTAAAACCACTAAAGCCTTAAGTGGACAAGAAGCTCTGAATATCATCCAAGAACGCATTGACCAAAAACTCAAACCGTTTGATTTGGTGTTTATGGATATTCAAATGCCAGTTATGTCAGGCATTGATACTACTCGCGCGATCCGTTCACTAGAGTCAACGCTAGATGGAGAAATGCAGCTTCCAATTATTGCATTAACAGCCCATGCCCTTGCTGATGAAAAACAAAAGCTTCTGAAAGTTGGTATGAATGACTATGTCACCAAACCAATTCAAATGGAGCAAATCATTCAGATTTTAACGCAATGGACTAAAAACAATTTCACTGCACAAGCTTTAGATAAAGATCACCATGTTGTTACCGAGGCACTCGACCCAGAAATATTAAACTGGCAACAAAGCCTACAATTGGCTGCAAATAAAGAAGATCTTGCTCAAGACTTATTGAAAATGTTGGTAGACAGTTTCCCAACCGAGCTAGATGAAATGCAGCAACTCATTGAGCTTGAAGACTTTCCTCAACTCGAACATGTGTTGCACCGCCTCTATGGTGCAACTCGCTATGTAGGCACACCAAAGCTTCAACAAGTCACTGGTGACTTCGAGCAATTTGTTTCAACATTACGTAAAGAGCGCCGCAGAGCTGACGATGGCTTCATTGAAGAAGTCATGAGACGTTTCGATGAATTAGGTCTTGTTATTAAAGAAGTTGAAAGTGCAGCTCATCAAATTTTAGTTATACCCGACTAAACAAGAACCTGTAAAAAGGCATGACTGACCTGTCATGTTTCCAATTTCAAGCCATGTTATGCTCCGTTTATCGATAAAAAAATAAGCGGGAATTTCATGGCACTTTTACGTATTGAAAAGAATAATGGCATTGCGACAGTTTATCTAAACCGTCCTGATAAACGTAATGCCATGAGTTTTGCCCTCCTCAAAGAACTCGTTTCAACGGCTAAAGCCATACAAAAAGACCGAGATATCCGCTGTGTAATTTTGACGGGTGAAGCACAAGTGTTTAGTGCTGGTATTGATTTATCCGACTTAAACAATCCTAAAAACTCTGCATTTGCGATTTGGGAGCTTGTAAAACCTGGACAAAGCCTTTTCCAAAAAGCCTTTCTGATTTGGCAAAACTTACCTGTACCTGTGATTGCTGCACTTGAAGGTTATTGCTTCGGAGCAGGAATGCAACTTGCACTGGCTGCCGATATTCGTATTGCCCACCCAGAGACAAAAATGTCGATTATGGAAAGTCGCTGGGGACTAGTACCTGACATGGGACTTACCCGCTCACTCAAAGGTTTGATAGGTGTTGACCTTGCCAAAGAACTCACCTTAACTGCCCGTGTGTTTGACGGAAACTATGCAAAAGATATTGGTCTTGTAACTCATCTAAGCGAGAACCCTTTAGAAAAAGCGAATGCAATTGCCTCAGAAATGCTACAACGTTCACCTGATGCATTGACTGCTGCAAAACGTGTATTAGATGCAATGGAGCACCAGCCAGAAAAATCATTGCGTCTAGAAAAAATCTGGCAACTTAAATTATTACTTGGTAAAAATAGCAAACTTGCTCGTGAAAAAGACAAACATCCGGAAGTTAAATTTTTACCACGCCAATATAGATAAGAGCTTTGAAGATGAATTTTGATCGTAATACACCTATTGCCTTTTTAGGTATAGGACTTATGGGAAGCCGTATGGCTAGCCGCCTTATTCAAGCTGGTTTTCAAGTTGCTGTCTGGAACAGAACAGCATCTGCTTGTGAAGAACTTATCGATATTGGCGCACATGCTCTCGATCTTTCAAACATCGGACAATACCCTATAGTTTTAACTTGCCTAGCTGACAATAAAGCTGTGAAAGCCGTATTTGAGCAAATTCAGCCTCATTTAAAAGCAAATCAAGTTATTGTCGATTTCTCAAGCCTGTCTGTTGCTGCAACAAAAGCACTTGCTCAGGCTGCCGCGTCACAACATGTGACATGGATTGACTCCCCTGTTTCAGGCGGTACAGCCGGGGCAGAACAAGGCACGCTAGTCATTTTTGCAGGTGGAGATGCTCAAACTATTGAAGCTTTGAGTCCTGTTTACAATGTACTCTCTCAACGTGTAACACGTATGGGTGATACAGGTACGGGCCAAGCCACCAAAATTTGTAACCAACTCATTGTGGCAGCAAATAGTGCTCTTATTGCCGAAGCTGTAGCACTAGCAGACCACGCAGGTGTAGACACGACATTACTCGCTCCCGCCCTAGCAGGTGGATTTGCTGACTCAAAGCCTTTTCAAATACTTGCCCCACGCATGGCAACTCATACTTTCGAGCCTATTCAGTGGAAAGTTCAAACATTATCCAAAGATCTTAACAACGCGGTAACATTGGCTAACAATGTTAATTTAGACATACCTGTTGCACAAAAAGCTCTATTACAGCTACAAACTCACCAAAAAAATGGCTTTGCTGAGAAAGATTTAGCTACTATCATTCAACTAGTAGAGCAATAATAAACGGAGTTTGTGTATGGGTCGTCTTGCCGTTAACTTATCCATGATTTTTACCGAAGTTTCTTTAATTGAACGCTTTGCATTAGCCCATGCAGAGGGCTTTGAACATGTAGAAATCCAATTCCCATACGAACTTTCCATTGCCGATATTCAAGACCAACTTGAACGTTACAACCTAAGTTTATGTTTAATTAATGTTGCTGCTGGCGATCTTATGCAAGGTGGAAATGGTTTAGCAGGCATACCTGGTCAAGAAGCAGCATTCCGTGAAGCACTAGAGTTAACTATTCGCTATGCCACTGCCTTAAAAGTGCCTCGAGTTAATATTTTGGCAGGTAAGCAACCTCAAGATTCTGACTTACTTCCTTGCCTTAAAACACTTGCAAGCAACTTAAAGCTAGCTTGTGATTTACTTACAGAACACGACATAGAACCTGTATTTGAAATGATTAATGGCACAGATATGCCACGCTTTTTAGTACAGAACATTGCCCAAGCCCAAGAGATGCTTGAAGCAGTCAACCACCCTGCTTTAAAAATGCAATATGATTGTTACCACATGGCGATGATGGGTGAAGATGTACTTGAAGGGTTACAAGAAAATATTCACCAGATTGGCCATATTCAGTTTGCAGACTGTCCTGGACGCCATGAACCCGATACGGCTCAAATCCCTTATGAGCAAATTTTTTCATGGATTAAACAAAGCACGTATGACGGTTACATTGCAGCAGAATATAAACCTAAAAACGGGTCAAATCAGTCATTTACATGGAAAAAGAAATATTTTTCCGATGACGTAAATATATAAACTGTTACTAGTTTTGTTTGAAATTCTGAGTAAAAACCACTATATTAGATAGTGAGTAATTGTCAGGAAAATATACCCTATATGAATTTAGAACCATCGCCCAGCGTGTCTAATTCTCACGATTTCGCAATGAACACCTCAAATAAAGACGTACAAGCTTGTCTCAAAGTCGTCCATGACGCTTTAGTTGATGTAAAAGCAAAAGATATTCTACAGTTAGATGTTAGTTCTATTAGCAACGTTGCGGATGCTATTGTCATTGCGAGTGGTACATCTACTCGTCACGTCAAAGCACTTGCTGACAATGTTGCAGAAGAAGCTCGAAAAGCTGGTTTCCGCCCGATTGGCGTTGAAGGCGAACGAGATGCCGAATGGATCTTAATTGATCTTGGTTTTGTTGTAGTACACGTGATGCTACCAACTGCCCGCAAATTCTATGATTTAGAAAGCTTATGGCGTACTGTCCCAGAGTCAGTCGCATAAAATTTTGCTTTTAAAAAAGCGGCTCTTTTGAGCCGCTTTTTGTTTATATAACTAATCAAAATTTTATTTAAAAAAACTATCTTTTATAGCCTCAGATATCCTCATCAAAGCTTCAACAGCACTTACGAGCTAGTCATCAATCTTACTTAAATTTGACATGACAAATTGTCAGAATTCCAGCACTATAACAATTCTTATAGTCTCATCAATAAATAGCATAACCGGAGCACTAAAAAGTGAAGATACTCATTACAGGCGCCAACACAGGTATTGGTTTTGCCACAGCAGAACAACTTGTACAACAAGGACAACATGTGATTTTGGCATGCCGAAATCCTCAAAAAGCACAAGAGGCACAAAACAAACTACGCTCACTCAACCAAGGACAAGTTGATATCGTTTCTCTTGATCTGAACAGTCTTGAGTTAACCAGAAAAGCTGCTGATGAAATTGCAGATAAATATGGCAGCCTTGATGTGCTTATTAATAATGCCGGGCTATTTGCAAAAACAAAACAGCTCACCGCAGATGGGTTTGAACAACAATTTGGCGTTAATTATTTAGGTCATTTCTTACTTACTCAAAAGTTACTTCCGGCTTTAAAACAGTCACCTAAAGCACGGATTATTCACCTTGCATCTATTGCCCACTGGGTTGGCTCAATTAAACCTAATAAATTTCGTGCAGAAGGTTTTTACAACCCCCTGTTCTATTATGGACAATCCAAGCTTGCAAACTTACTGTTCAGCAACGCATTAGCTAAACAACTTGCTGATAGTACAATTACAAATAATGCATTACACCCCGGCGGTGTTGCTTCTGATATTTATCGTGATTTACCAAAACCAGTTTATGCAGCCATGAAAGTAGGTTTAGTTCCAACGTCAGTTCCCGCAAAGCTCATTACAGAAATGGCGATTGGAGACTCATGGCAAAATCGCAATGGCGAATATGTCAGCGCGCATATGCCTGACTGGAAATCTTCTCATGCCAAAAACCAGCAACTGGCACGCGACCTCTACCAACAATCAATGGACTTAGTAGAAAAGTTTCTTTAAATCCCAAAAAGCAAAAAACCACCCGAAGGTGGTTTTTTGTATCAAAGCAACTTAGTGGCCTGTACCATTAATTGCTTTAGTCATGTCTTCAACAACTTTCTTAGCATCACCAAAGATCATCATTGTTTTTTCATTATAGAACAAGTCATTATCAAGACCAGCATAACCCGTCGCCATAGAGCGCTTAATCACCATGATTGTACGTGCTTTATGTGCTTCAAGAATCGGCATACCATAAATTGGTGAACCTGGGTCATCTTTTGCAGCAGGGTTCACAACGTCGTTTGCACCAATAACAAGTACTACGTCAGTTGCCGGGAAGTCAGAGTTAATCTCATCCATTTCCAAGATATCTTCATATGCTACATCTGCTTCAGCAAGCAATACGTTCATGTGACCAGGCATACGACCAGCAACCGGGTGAATTGCGAAACGGACGCGAACACCTTGCTCTTTTAGAATTTCACACAGCTCTTTCACAGCATTTTGTGCACGACCTTGCGCCATACCATAACCCGGTACAATCACAACACTGTCTGCATTTGACATCAAGAAGCCAGCATCATCAGCAGAACCTGAACGGTAGTTACGTTGAACTTGTTCACCTTTAGCCGCTGTAGAAACTGCCGCACCACCCATTGCACCACCAAACAATACGTTGATGATTGAACGGTTCATTGCTTTACACATGATGTATGACAGAATCGCACCAGATGAACCTACAAGTGAACCCGCAACGATCAACATGTTGTTTTCAAGGGTAAAACCAATACCTGCCGCTGCCCAACCAGAGAATGAGTTAAGAAGCGATACCACCACAGGCATATCACCACCACCTACCGGTGCAATCCATACCCAGCCAAATGCAAGTGCAAGTGCGGTCATTGCCCAGAAAGCAGTCATATTACCAGTTGTGAAGAAGTAGAAACCACAAGCCAACATCGCAACAAAGATAAGCGCTTGAACAGGTTTAACCCATGCACCAGAAATTGTTTTAGCCCATTTTTTCGCAGCCAATTTACCGTAAGCAAATACAGATGCTGTGAAGGTAATCGCACCAACGAAACAGCCCACAAACAATTCAAATAAATGAACTTTGCTCATGTGCGCATGTTGTACGCCAGCAGCTGTTAATGCCGCCTCGTTTTGGGCAAACAATGCTGTAAGCTGGTTGTTATGCAAAATTGCAGCAACTGCAATTAAAACTGCAGCCAAACCTACTAATGAGTGCATAAGTGCAACAGTTTCAGGCATTTGAGTCATTGGTACAGTACGTGCACGTGCAATACCCACAATCGCGCCAAGCACCATTGCACCGCCAATCATCCAGATCACTGGATTGTTGGCAACAAAGAAGGTTGTTACAACTGCAATCGCCATTGCGATCATACCGTAACGGTTACCTTGAATTGCTGTTTTAGGACCAGATAGACCGCGAAGCGTCAAGATAAAGAGAATTGCGCCTACAAGGTACAACCAGTTTGCATTTGCTTGAATAAATTCCATGTCAAAGCCCTCTTATTTCTTTTGCTTAGGCTTGAACATTTCCAACATGCGTGCAGTTACTGCGAAGCCGCCGAAAATATTAATGCTTGCCAAAAATACCGCAATCGCACCAAGTACGCTTACAACATTCACACTTTGAAATGCAACATTTGCATCTACACCAAGTACAGGCAGCCCGACTGTTTGTAACATCGCACCAACGACAATAATTGATGACAATGCGTTGGTTACCGCCATAAGTGGCGTGTGCAAAGCTGGTGTAACACCCCAAACAACGTAATAACCTACGAAGATGGCAAGGACGAAAATTGTAATAGTTTCAACCATGAGAAATCTCCTTAACCACGCTTAAGCAGCACTTGACCGCCATGAGTGACCAATAGGGCTTTTTGGATTTCGTCTTCTTGATTAATCGCAAAGTTTTTCTCTTTGTCGAATAAAGTCTCTACGAAATTAAAAACGTTACGTG
This sequence comes from Acinetobacter sp. 766875, assembly GCF_000582055.1. Taxonomy (NCBI): domain Bacteria; kingdom Pseudomonadati; phylum Pseudomonadota; class Gammaproteobacteria; order Moraxellales; family Moraxellaceae; genus Acinetobacter; species Acinetobacter sp. 766875. Next base: position 64,099 of record NZ_JEXX01000002.1, read on the forward strand.
CATATAATGCAGAAGCTTCTGTCGCAACAGTGGCTGGAATATTTGGAATACCCAAAATTTTTACGCCATTTTCAGTAACAACAGTTTCACCAACTTTAGAACCCTCAACGTTACCGCCTGTTTCAACTGCCATATCTAAAATGACAGAACCTGGTTTCATTTTGGCAACAGTTTCAGCTTTGATCAGACGCGGTGCATCACGACCCGGCAACAATGCTGTTGTAATCACGATATCGGCATTCGACACAGCCTTATCTACAATCGCAGCTTGGTCTTTGATGTATTGCTCACCTGGCATCCAGCCATAACCATTTTTTGCTGCATCTGCTGCACGTTGCTGCTCTTCTTCAGACATTGGTACGTCTAACCACTTACCACCTAAAGACTCAACCTGATCTTTTGCCGTTGGGCGCAAGTCAGTTGCTTCAACAATTGCACCCAAACGTTTTGCAGTAGCAATCGCTTGAAGGCCTGCAACCCCAACACCCATAATCACAACACGTGCAGGCTTTACAGTACCAGCAGCAGTCATCAGCATTGGGAACATGCGTTGATATTCAGTAGCTGCAAGCAGAACTGATTTATAACCAGCTAAGTTTGCTTGAGAAGACAACACATCCATGTTTTGTGCACGAGAAAGCGTACGAGGAAGCAATTCCAGAGCAAAAGCAGACACTTGCTGATTCGCAAACTGATCTAGCTCGGTATTACGATAAGGATCAAACATTGCTACAACAGCTGTATTTGCTGCAAGTTTTTGAATTTCCCCGCCTTGTGGCGCACGAACTTTCAAAATAATTTGACTACCCGTATAGGCATCATCCGTAATGGTTGCACCGACCTGTTCATAAGCACTGTCAATGTACGCAGCCTTTACACCAGCACCACGTTCAATCACAACGCTATGACCAGCGCTAATCAACTTCTTTACTGTCTCTGGCGTAGCAGCTACACGATTTTCACCGACGACAGTTTCGGTTGGGATTCCGATCTGCATGAGCGTTCCTCAAGCTAATTTCTCATTGTCAAAAACATTGCAACCCGCAATGTTTCCCCCATGTGTATTCTTTGTACAGAATTTGGATTCTAATTGAACTTTTTGAAAATACCACCCACTATTTATTTAATAAATACCCATATTTTGAACTGATGATTCACGATATTTGACTTGAGGTGTAATATAGGAAGATTTTTCTTTTTTTTGCAGACAATAGTCTCTCTTATACAGTCCTGTATATGAAAATTTCTTTATCTTCGTTTCAAATTGGGTCTTTTTTCGCGCTTTGTTCTGCTTTTCTATTCAGCACAAAAGCAATCTTTATTAAACAAACTTATGCCCTTTCTCCATTAGTAGACGGTACAGTCCTGATGGCTTTACGTATGCTAAGCGCCTTACCGTTCTTTCTATTAATTTGCTGGTTCAATAGGCATCATAATCAGGGCATAAAAAAGAAGGATTGGCTAATTTTAATTTTTGCCGGTCTATTAGGCTACTACTTTGCCAGCTGGCTTGATTTCATGGGCCTTATGTTTATTAGTGCTTCCTTAGAGCGAATTATCTTATTTTTATATCCAACACTTACCGTGATTGCATCAAGCCTGCTCTACAAACAAAAATTAGATATAAAAAGTTTAATCGCCATTTTTCTTAGTTATGGTGGAACCGTGCTAGTGATGCTCCAAGAACACAACAACGCACCAATTCAGGGCAATTTCTGGCTAGGAACAAGTTTTGTATTTGCAAGTGCTGTAGCATTTGCTGGTTATTTACTGTTAACCCCACCATTAATTAAAAAATTTGGTTCTTGGAATTTCACAGGTTTAGCGTTAACTGTGGCCTGTATTGGGGCATTAACACATTACGCACTAAGTACTCCTCACCCTATTCAAATAATATTACAACTCCCCTCAAGTGTAATTTGGTATGGAGTCGGCTTAGGCTTTTTAGTCACTGTCTTACCCACCGTTATGCTCATACAAAGTATTGAACGTCTTGGTGCATCACAATCTGCAATGATCGCTTCAATCGGGCCAGTTTTAACTATTTTACTTGCCGTTGTTTTCTTAAATGAACATCTTAATATGTGGCAATGGGTCGGTTGCCTACTCAATATTGTAGGGGTAATGATGATTACGCTTAGAAAGAAAAGACTAAAACATTAAATTCTCTTGACCTCAACTTAAGTTGAGGTTGGATACTCATCTAAATTTTACTGAAAGGTTGAGTTCCGATGAATAAAGAAACTTTTAGAATCATAAACCCCTCTACTTTATATAACCCAACGCCAAATGCTTATAGCCATATTGCTGTAGTCCAAAATTTTAAAAATATTATTCATATTGCAGGACAAGGCGGTGAAGATTCAAAAGGTAAATTAAGTCCAAATTTTGAAGAACAAGCCACTCAAGTTTTTAATAACATTCAAAATGCATTAACAGCAGCAGAAGCAAAAATCTCAGATATTGCTGTTTTAAGGGTTTTAATTGTTGACCACTCAGACGAAAAACACCAAATTTTAATTAAAATCATGCAAAATCTATGGAAAAATCATCCTTTTCCAGCCTGTACGCTCATTCCTGTACCACGCCTTGCATTAGAGCGCATGCTCATTGAAGTTGAAGCAACAGCATACACCTAATAAAACCGAGAGAATATCATGTCTACCCCTGAAGATATCAGTCAAAATAAACCTTTGCTTTGGTTGATGGCAGCAGCATGTGGCTTATGTGCAGGTGTGAATTATTACTGTCAGCCTCTAATTCACTCTATTCAGCAAGAGTTTGCTGTAACTCAAGCACAAGCCGCTTTAACAGTGACATTTGCTCAGGTGTCTTATGCCCTCGGTCTACTCTTTATTGTTCCGATGGGTGACATCGTCAATAAAGCCAAAGCTATTCCGTTTTTGATGGTGCTTTGCGCAGTTGGTCTATTTACTTCTGCTTTTGCTGTTAACTTACCTATGCTCTGGATTGGTACAATTTTAGCGGGCTTGTTTTCTGTTGCAGCTCAAGTATTAATTCCATTAGCTACCATGACAGTCAAACCTGAAAAAACAGGCGAGATTATTGGTTTTTTAATGAGTGGCTTATTGGTCGGGATTTTACTCTCTACCAGTCTGGCCGGTTTATTTTCCAATCTTTTCAACTGGAAAGTCGTTTATGTGGTAAGCGGCGTATTAATGCTATTACTGGCATTTACTTTAAAAAGTCGTCTACCTTACGTCTTGCGTATGAAAATGAACTATGGGCAAATTTTTGTTTCCATGGCTCAGCTTTTAAAGCAGGAAAAGCGACTATTACTAAGAGCGCTTACAGGTGCTTTCGCCTTTGCAGCAGTAAGTACTTTATATTCCACTATCGCCTTACTACTGACCTCAGCACACCATTTACCCGATCTGTTTATCGGACTGGTCCCTCTAGTTGGTATTTTTGGTGCATTATCAACCCGCTACATTGGTAAATACGCTGACCAAGGCTACACAAAATTACTTACTTGGATGGGCTGTGGACTATTCTTAGTCAGTTGGGTTTGTTTCTACTTTGGACAAACTCTACTTTCTACATATGTCATTGGATTTGCGTTAATTCAATTAGCACTCGCGCTCGTTCACACCAGTAACCAAAGTATTATTTTCCGTCTACGTCCAGATGCCAAGTCCCGCATTAATGCCATCTATATGACCACTTACTTTATTGGTGGCGCAGCTGGTTCGGCATTAGGAATTTTTGCCTGGAATCATGGTGGATGGACCATGACTTGCCTTGCAGGGGTTGGACTCGTTCTGTTTTGTATTTTATTTAGTGTGATTGATGCTTTCTTACAAAAAAAGCAGTTGGCTCACTCATAAGGTAATTTGTTAAAAATCATCTTTCTACATTCACCATAAGGGCGGTTATAAATTACACGATTAAATGTCTCTGTCGATTCAGAGCTAAACCCCGTATAATGCTGCCCTTTCTTTAATTTAGTAACTTTTGGGTATAATTGATTATGCAATCACTTCAATCGTTACAACCTCGTATTTCAGTTGCCCCAATGATGGATAGGATCAACTAAAATAAAATATCATTTATTATTAAAAACTTAGAAACAAAAATAAAATTCATGGTGTAAATTTAGTGTAAAAATTTAATTACTGAAAAATAATTTAAAAATCCAGCCCATTTATGAATGGCTGGATTTTTATTTGATCTATTTTTGATAAGCTAGCTCAAAAGATCCTATTTCCTCTAAGACATACCGAATGTGGTGGCTCGTATCAATTGCAACCCATTGCGTAGGATTTCCTATAAAATTATTAATACCGTGCGCACATTCAAAGATTTTATTGTCTCCCCAACTAAAGCTTACATCTTCATAATAGATAGAATTAATTAATCTCATTGCTAGCTGCTTTCTATGCCCATGACTTCCACCATCTCTAGAAAATGGATGGCCTCTTACGACATAGTAATTTTTATCTATAGTGTAGATAATTTTTCCATTCGTATGTTGATTAATAATCTGCTTTTCTGGAGCTGGATGTCTTGCTCCATGATCTGCAAACTTCAATTTAACATTAGGGAACATGTTTCTTAAAGTCTGCCATACAACCATTTCTTTTCGAAGTACTGGACCATCCGTATCATGATCTTCAATGGCTTCTGCAACGCTTGAAGGATATGAAGCTCCACTGATAGAAATGTATTTAAAATCATATTCAGTTAATACTTCTAAAAAGTCTCTAGACTTGCTTAGCATCTGTTCAATTGTTATACGATTGACACTTACATCCCCAAAATCTAATAATATAGAACAATTATTTTCTGCTAATTTTAAATCAGAAATAATTGATTCTAGTTGTTCTTTGAAAAAATCAGGTTCATCAATATCATACATTGCCTCACCATCTAATCTAATACAAAAATAAGGAGCCTCTGGATAATTTAAATTTTTCATTGTTTGATGATAAAGACTGCTCATTTGATCAAACCAACGGTCATAACCAATTACAGGAACTACCTTTACTCCTAATGCAAACAATTTGTTATACGTATAGGTTAGGAAATGCTCACCATTCTCCAATAAAGCTTCAGATGGTTTCCAAAAATAACCATCCACTAAAGCAATATTTCCACTCCATAATTTCCCTATTTTCTCGCAACGGCTATTAATATCAACAAGTCTTGAAACCCCTTCTTTATAAATATTAGGCATTTCAAATAAAGGGTGGAAAGTTGGCTGTATTTGATATTCTAACTGCTCAGACCTAATAGGTTTTATCGCATCAAATTCACCTTGCTTCGCTTTCATGATTGGGACATATTCTGGAATTTTCATCATCTCTACTCCTCAACACTTAATAAATGAGAATTGGTTAATAATGCCTTGACCTGATATTGACCAACCAAGTCTGAAAATAAGGTGTAATTTCCCAACTCTTTTCGAATACGCCCTGCAATGATTGCTGGATGAACTCTCAACTCTTTAGCCAACTTTTCAATAGATTCTTTACTTGGTGAGATAAATGCCTCTGTACGTCTCAAAACTCCTCTTGGTATAAATGCCTCTCTTGCCAATCGATTTGCTTCAGCCTCCCTCCGATCCTCCATACTTGATGAATCTAAATCATCGAGAAATGCTTCTGTTTCATCAACATGCTTCCAAATATGTGCGCATTCATGTAGTAACGTAAACCAAAAATTATCCAATCGGTCATATCGTAAACTTAGCCCAATAATAGGAGTGCCGTCACTGTCCTTCAATGCCGCTCCATCAAGATGCGTACCCTTAAGATGAGGCTCAATGACTACAGCAATTCCATGCTTTTCTAAGTATTCAATTGCTAATATTGGCCCATGCTCAAACCAGCTTAATTGAGCTAACTCTCTTAAAAAATTACTATTTATTAAATTAGGGTCATATTTTCCTAGACTATCTTTCTTATCTCTAGCTTGGAGAATGACTCTAGCTAGCCACGCATACAGTGCATACATCGTATTAGGTGTTTGGGCATCACCAGACAACTTTCGTTTAAAAGAAGCTGAGCCGATTTGTAACCCTGATTGAGCAATATATTTTTGGATAATACTCTCAGTTGATGCTGCCGTATCAGCAAGAAATGTTTTTAACCACCCCCTATTTTTCATCTCTTTAACAGGAAATTTAGACCAATCAATATTATTTTTATCTAATGTATTCTTTGAATTTGATAAACCAATTAATGTCTCTACCGACAGTCCCAACCCTACAGATAATGCTCGGATCATATCTACGGTTAAAGCTCTTTTTCGATTAAGAACTTCAGAAACTCTACTAGTAGTACCAAAATATGGGGCCAAATCAGCTTGTTTTAACCCTTTCTCATGCATCCTAAATAGAATTGCATCAATAGGATCAGGCGCCTCTATCGGATATTGTTTATTTTCATAATCTTCTATTAAAACCGATAATAATTCCAACCGATCACTCTCAGGACTTCCTATAGCCGGATTTAGCATAATTAAAGAATGCACTTCGTCAAGATAAGCTTGATACTGCTCTCTTGTACGAATAACTTTAAATTCCATTGTTAGCACCTTTAATGTTTACAGCTTTAATAATCGCTATTCTTTGAGAAAACGCGATTTGTAGACAAATAACCCATTTAGAGTTATGTATCGAAAATTCGAAACATTGATTTTCCAAAATAGATACTTTTGGAAATTGTTTCAGAATATCTTCCGCGCCCCGCCAATGAGCATCACGTATTTCAGAGATCCAACTTATGAGCCATTTTTTAGCAAACTCACACTCAATCACTGTTATTTTTTCAAGACCTAAAAGCTTCATTTAAAAATATTCCCAATTTGGGAATAAATTACACCATTTCAAAATACAACTCAATTCCCATTTTGGTAATTATCATAAACTAATTATTGAGAACTACTTTAATTGCTTAAATATTTATCAGTAATATGGTCTTTGTTAGATTTTTTTGAAATAAAAGAATAAATTTAATTAAATAAATCAATATTTAAAGTTTGATATGTTAGATATTGAATTGACATAAGCTGCCCATAATTCCTTCATTCAAAACCTAATTTAGTCACGGTCTTTCTAACAGAATTACAGTCTGACTAACCTCTAATGATCTTAAATAATAAATAACAGTAAAAATACTTTCTGTTATAGGGATAGGTAGTCTATAGATTGTTTTATGTATGTGGACAAATCCAGACTTGTCCACATATTTAAAATTAGGAGTCACTACCTATGCGTTTGCGTTCACGACTTCTAAAATTTTTCACATATAGGCCATCAATCATTTCTTTTGGCTCTAAAGCTAAGGCGCAATTAGCTAAAGTAGCAATTGTATTATCTGTTAACTTAAAGTCATTAGGTAAGAAACCATATTCTTTCTGACGATTACATTCAATAGCTTCAAATAAAGCTCTAAAATAATCAACTAAGGAAGCTCTCTCACCTCTTGTTGCCACTTCAGTAATAGAATCAATAGCAATAGGTACGGCCATTCTTGCATCTTCAGCGATAACTTTCATTACATCATCTAACCGAGGCCAATATTTAAGATCAAACCGACCTTGGAGTTGCTTTAATTTATCTAGCAAAGATGTTCTAAAATACGGATTATTCTGAGATGCTTCACGAATTACATTACCAATGTGATAATGGGTATCTGTCATAAAGCCAGAAGTATTTATTAACTCGGATCTAGTTTCTAGGAGAGCTGCTAATTCATGAGCTTTAATAGAAATTTGCTGATTAATCTCATTCAATTTTTTCTGAGCAGCTCTAGACTTTATTACTTCCTCTGGACTATGCATTGAAGTAATTTCTACTAACAAATCTAAAAAATTTGTGAGGGCTTGATGATATTTCCCTAGTTTTGAATACAACTCACTATAAGCATGTTGTAACTCAACTTTACGCTCAAGTAACCTATCAATGATTATATTTTCACTAGGAAGTATCTTGGCTTGCGTATTAGTAGCTTTTTTATCTAATAGAATAGCTACACATACCTCTTGAGCTTTTATTTCATCTATAGACTTCATGATTTCATCTCTGTAATTGGTTCTGCTTACAGTGTAATTAGCTCAATTAAATCTGTCGGTATCTGAGTAATAACAACTTTTGTAGTACTCAGATACCTCCTTACTCATGAAAGAGTATATAAACAGTAGACTAGTTTTATTGGGAATTATATTAAGCAACTAGAGTCTAGTTAAAATTTTCCAGTTATTGATCACTAACTAAATTAGAACCAATACCACCAAAAAAAAATATAAGTGTTTGATATAAAAAATATATAAACCTTCTATATCTTTAGCCATCCTTTATTTAAGAATTTTTAATCTATAGCTAAGTAAACAGCTATTTCATCGACTACTGCTTTGGCTGTTCTAGAAACCCCAATTAATGTTGCCGATGCCATGCCTGTCCATTCACCATAACCAACTAGCCAAAGGTTGTTTATTTTTATTGAACGCCCATCATTGACAGCAACAGTCTGATTAGGTTCTATCACTCCTAGACTCCTTAAGTGATTTAGGGATGCTTTGAAGCCTGTACACCAAATCACAGCATCAACCAATTGTGTTGAACCATCCTCCCAAACAACCGAATATTCTTTAAATGCTTTAAAGGGTTCTCTGCTATGTAATACCCCACGTTCACGTGCATCTTTGACACTATCAATCATGACAATATCCCCTAGACCACCAATGGGTTGATCAACTATTCGTCCCTCCTGTTGTGCCTTCAAACGTTCTGTTGCTCGAAGGAATAAAACACGCCCATCAACATCATCCGATAAAAATTGAGGAGGATTTACTGTGATCCAAATAGTGTCTGCAACTTCTGAAACTTCAGCAAGAATTTGAGCACCAGAGTTACCTCCTCCTATCACTAGAACCTTTTTATTAATAAAAGGTTCTGGATTAACATAATGTGCTGAATGGGTTTGTATTCCTTTAAATCTTTCTAATCCTTCGTAATGTGGAATATAAGGCTGACTCCATGTACCTGTAGCACTGACAACGGCCTTTGCTCGCCAATATTTATCACCCGCATATACATCTAAGCAGTCATTTTTTTTCTCAATATGATCAACATGTATAGGTCGAATGACAGGAAATTGATAGCGTTGTTCGTATGCAGATAAGTATTGAATCACCTCATTCCGCGTTGGATAAGTTTGTTCAGTTTTTGGCATCATCCAGCCCGACAACGAACTCCAAGTATTTGGAGAAAAAAGACGTAAAGACTCCCAAGCATGTAACCATGCACCACCTGCCTGATTTTGGTCATCTAAAATCACAAATGGAATTTTCTTACGTTTTAAAAAATAGGCTGTAGCAAGAGCTGCTTGTCCACCACCAATAATGACTACATCTACTTCAGCTTGTAATTGAGACAAATTATCTCTCCCTCTTCTTTATTGTCATAAACAAAATCAAAAGCCCAGCCTGTTTAACAGACTGGGCTTATTTCTTAAAACTTTCAAGTGATTGAATTAGCTTTTCAATCGTTCAATTGATCTAGATATTTTTCAGCATCTAGAGCAGCCATACAGCCTGACCCAGCTGAAGTAATCGCTTGACGATAAATGCTGTCAGCGACGTCACCAGCAGCAAAAACACCAGCTACAGAAGTTGCTGTTGCATTACCAGAAGTACCGCTTTGTACTTGGATATAGCCATCACGTAAGTTTAATTGACCATCAAACATTCCAGTATTTGGTTTGTGGCCAATTGCAACGAATAGACCATGAACCTCTACGTCTTGCTTAGACTCATCTTGAGTTGATTTAAGGCGAACACTTGTTACACCAGTATTGTCACCCAATACTTCTTCAACTTCGTGATTCCAGATAATGCTGATTTTGCCTTCTTTTTCTTTAGCAAATAAATGATCTTGCAAAATCTTTTCAGAACGTAAGCTATCACGGCGGTGTACTAGCGTTACATGTGAAGCAATATTTGATAAATAAAGCGCTTCTTCAACAGCAGTGTTACCACCACCTACAACCATTACTTTTTGGTTTTTGTAGAAGAAACCATCACATGTTGCACATGCGCTTACGCCTTGTCCCATAAAGTTTTGTTCAGACTCTAGGCCAAGATATTGAGCTGTAGCACCAGTTGCAATAATCAAAGCATCACATGTGTACTCTTCCATATCACCTTTTAGAACAAAAGGACGTACGTTTAAGTCCACTTCGTTAATATGGTCATAGACGAGTTCTGTACCAAAGCGTTCAGCATGTGCTTGCATACGATCCATTAATGCAGGACCAGTTAAACCTTCAGGATCGCCCGGCCAGTTGTCAACTTCGGTTGTTGTTGTAAGTTGCCCACCTAGTTGTAAACCCGCAATTAAAGTAGGTTTAAGGTTTGCACGCGCTGCATAGACAGCTGCACTATAGCCCGCAGGGCCAGAACCGAGAATTATCAGACGTGAATGTCTACTTTGCATTTAGTTCTCTCCAATGTGTTACAGACTACGCTGGTTAACACGTTTAGATAATTCTTCAGCAGATTCTTTACGCTCAGAATATCGATCAGTTAGATACAGGCTTTGTCCACGCGTAAGTAATGTAAACTTATAGAGTTCTTCCATCACATCTACTATACGATCGTAATAAGAAGATGCTTTCATACGTCCATCTTCTTCAAACTCTAAAAAGGCTTTAGGAATTGAAGATTGATTCGGGATTGTAATCATCCGCATCCAGCGCCCCAAAATACGCATCTGGTTAACGCTATTAAAAGATTGTGAACCACCACTAACTTGCATAAGTGCTAAAGTTTTACCTTGCGTCGCACGTATTGCACCACCAGCCAAAGGAATCCAGTCGATTTGGGATTTAAAAATAGAACTCATAGAACCATGACGCTCAGGTGAACACCAAACCATACCCTCTGACCAAGCCAAAAGTTCATGCAATTCTTTTACTTTTGGATGTTCAGTATCGGCATCTTCTGGCAAAGGCAATCCTTTCGGATGAAAGATTTTCACCTCAGCACCAAACTCCTCCAAGATTCGTCCTGCTTCCATCACCGCTAAACGACTATAAGAACGTTCACGATTCGAGCCATATAACAATAAGATGCGTGGTGCATGATCCAGTGCTTTAGCTTGAACTTTCTCTAAAGTAGGTCGATCAAGAAGATTCATATCAACATTTGGGAGATTCATAGATTTACACCGATTCAAAATACTTTTTTCTTAGCCATAAAGAGACACTGACCAAAGCAATCAAAACTGGTACTTCAACTAATGGCCCAATGACTGTAGTAAATGCCACAGGCGATGCTAAACCAAAGGTTGCAATGGCTACAGCCAGTGCTAACTCAAAATTATTACCCGCAGCAGTAAATGAAATTGCTGTAGTTTTTGGGTAGTCATTACCCATCCACTTACTCATAAAGAAACTAATGAAGAACATTACGATAAAGTAAATTGTTAATGGAATCGCAATTCGAATTACATCCAAAGGCAGACTCACTACATCTCCACCTTTGAGACTAAACATAGCAACAATAGTAAACAGTAATGCCAATAGACTTAATGGACTGATCTTCGGTAAAAAGACATTTTGGTACCACTCTAAGCCTTTGGCGTTGACTAAGATCAAACGGGTCAAGAAACCAAGAAAAAAAGGAATACCCAAGTAAATTAATACCGCGTGGGTAATCGTCCAAAAATCCACATTGATTACTTGCCCAGCAATACCAAAATAAGGTGGTAAGAAGGTAAGAAATAACCAAGCATAAGTACTAAAGAACAAAATCTGAAAGATACTATTGAATGCAACCAATGCTGCTACATATTGGTTATCGCCGCAGGCTAAACCATTCCAAACTAAAACCATTGCAATACAACGAGCTAATCCGATCAGGATTAGTCCAGTCATATACTCTGGATAGCTATGCAAAAAAATAATTGCTAATGCAAACATTAATACAGGAGCAATAATCCAGTTCTGTACTAAAGACAAAGTTAATGTTCTTTTGTCTTTAAATACTTGTGGTAGAGCTGCATAGTCCACTTTGGCTAACGGTGGATACATCATCAGAATCAAACCAATCGCAATTGGAATATTGACAGAATCCACACTCATTTTGTCTAAAGTAACGGAAGCTTGAGGTAAGAAGACACCTATCGCAATCCCCAACCCCATCGCAATGAAAATCCATAGCGTCAGGTTACGATCTAAAAATGACAGTCTTTGTTGAGCCATGATTTTCTCATTCAATATCTGATATGTGATTGATTGCAGCAATTAATTCAGGACGAGACATATTTGCTGTATCAAGTGCAAATAAAGCATCTAAACGACGGTTGATATGGTCTACTGTCACTTGGAAAGCTTTTAATTTTTCCTCTTTAGGCAAGTCTAAATGTGATGGATCAGCCAAGCCCCAATGTGCCTTGATCGCTCCCCCCAAATAAAGAGGACAAGCTTCTTGAGCTGCTGAATCACACACAGTAATCACTACATCAGGTTTATATTGCTCACAGTCATCAATGGTTTTACTCCATAAACCTTCTGTTGAAAGACCAAGGTTTTCCAAAGTTTCAATAGTCAATGGATGCACCTGTCCTGATGGCTTACTACCTGCACTGTATGCTTTCCAGTCATGAGGAGCACGACTGTTAAAAAGCACTTCAGACAAAATGCTACGACAACTATTTCCAGTACACAAAAAAAGGAATTTCATAATCTATTACTCACAATAACTATTTATAGAAAGCGTGTTGGTATTGCTTACAACTTGACTAGATGATGTTTTTTTTAAAGTATCTAGAATTTCAAAACACCATGCTGGAAGTTGTTGATTAATGCTGTAGTACACCCATTGGCTTTGTCGTCTGTCTTGTAAGAGACCAGAAGAGCGTAATAAAGCTAAATGCCTAGAAATCTTTGGTTGACTCAGTTGTAGCTTTTCTGTCAGATCACAAACACAGAGTTCTTTATTCTCAGCAATTAAAGTGACAATATTGAGACGGGTTTCATCTGATAAGCATTTAAAAAAATTAACTTGATCCATCTTTGCTACCTATAAATTTGGATATGCAGATAATCACATACAAGAACTAAATTTTTTAATTTACTCTCTGACCATTTTCGTCGATCACTTGTTCACCATCTTCTTTAGTGAAAGCACCTTTTTGTGGTAATGGCAGAATATCCAAGACAACTTCTGAAGGACGACTTAAGCGAGTACCTAATTCAGTAACAACAAATGGTCGATTAATCAAAATAGGATGTTCAAGCATAAAACTGAGTAGTTGTTCATCACTCAAATCACTACGATCAAGCTGTAAATCCCGATAAGGATCTACATTCTGACGAATAGCCTCTCTTACTGTTAAGTTTGCATCCTGAATCAATTTAACTAATTCGTCATGACTAGGTGGTGTAATGAGATATTCAATAACGGTTGGTTCAATTCCTGTATTGCGAATCAAAGCCAAAGTATTCCGAGAGGTGCCACAAGCAGGATTGTGATAAATCTTTACATCTAATGAAGTTGTCATGAAACTGGGACCTCTAATATATTAATATCTTTATATATGAATTAGCATATATATGCAACTTCATATATGATGGTCTGCAAAATACAATCCATTAAATAAGCTAGTTAAATTTGAAAAACTGCTGTAAACAATTCATTTTAGATTAAGAATTTAGCAATAATATTAAATAAGCCAATATACGTATCAGTAAGTTTGAGAAACAAATGTGATCACTAACTTTTTATTCAGGCTAACTTCTTCAGTACACCACATTTGTCCACTGTACATAACCCATCACAAGTCTTTCTTATTTCTAATAGCTGCTGTATGAGTTTCTGCTGATTCCGAATATTTTCCTCTACATCGTTAATATGTGAATCGATAAGCTCATTCACATCAGAACAATTTAGATTAGGCAGATCCTTATAATTTAGTAATTTTTTGATTTCAATTAAGTTCATATTCAAAGAACGACAATTCACAATGAATTTCAACCGATCAATGTAATCTTCAGTATATAGTCTATAGTTACCTTGAGTTCGATCAGGTTGCGGGATTAAACCTTCTTTTTCATAAAACCGTATTGTCAGTACTGAGCACGACGTTTTCTCAGAGAGCTCTCCTATCTTCATAAACATTAGAAATACTCAAAATCCAACTTGACTCTATAGTAGCTATAGAGATTTTAATATGCAATAAGTAAAGATATGACTATGGGCACATCAATGAGTGGTTGCGGTTGTAATAAAGAAAGTTCTTGTGAAGACACTAAGCAAAATCAAAATGAATCAGAAACAAATTCTGGTAACAGTAAAGATTTAACTGCTGAAGAAAGTAAAAGCTCTTGTTGTGGTAATGAAGTACCACAACAATCTAAGCCAGATGAAAAAGATTCTTGTGCTAGTACTCAGCCATGTTCTACGCAGTCAAACTCATGTTGCACCCCAGATTCAATAAGTTCACCTGAGATAATCAGTGATAATGAGGGTGTAGCGACTTTCATCAGTGACTATAAAATCCCTAAAATGGATTGTTCCGCAGAGGAACAAATGGTTCGGATGACTTTATCTTCTTTGGTAAATGTTAAGAGGCTAGTTTTTGATTTGCCGAATCGAAACCTAAAAGTTATGCATAATGGTGAAAGTAATGAAATCACTGCAAAACTTGAAGCTCTTGGGTTTGGCGCTAAATTAAATAAAACTGAAGCCTATGTAAATAAAGAGCATGCAAAAGAAATCAGTACGTTTCTGATTCCGAAAATGGATTGCTCTGCTGAGGAGCAAATGGTTCGTATGGCATTGTCTCCAGTGAGTGAGGTCAAAGGACTAATATTTGATTTACCTAATCGGAAATTAAAAGTTTTTCATAATGATGGTCTTAATGAAATTACTAGCAAACTTGAAGCACTTGGTTTTGGAGCCAAACTTGAAAGTACCGCTGCCTCTGTGGGTGAAATGCCTGAAAAAGCAGATACGTCTGAACAAGCAAAAGTTTTAAAAATTCTTTTAGCGATTAATCTCCTATTATTCTTTATAGAGTTTATCAGTGGTTTGGTAGCTGCCTCTACAGGCTTGATTGCTGACTCATTGGATATGCTTGCTGATGCCACAGTGTTTGGTATAGCACTGTTTGTTGTTGGTAAAAGTGTAAAAAAACAATTAAAAGCAGCGCATCTTTCAGGCTGGTTACAGTTAATTCTCGCTACTTCTGTAATTGTAGATGTTGTGCGTCGGTTCATTTATGGTAGTGAGCCAGAGTCTTTCTTGATGATTGGAATTGCTGCTTTAGCGCTAATTGCCAATTTTTATTGTATATACCTAATGTCTCATCAAAAAAATGATGGTGCACACATGAAGGCTAGTTGGGTCTTTTTATCCAATGATATCATAGTCAATTTTGGTGTGATTTGTGCAGGGATACTAGTTGCTTTGACAGGTTCCGCATATCCAGATCTTGTTATAGGAATAATTGTTTCACTTTTCGTACTTAACGGTGCTCGAAAAATTTTGGCATTGAAATAAGAGTATTAAAAATGAATTTATTCCAAGTTAAACCAAACGAATTTGTCAAAATTGTTGACCTAAAAAAAGGTAACCAATATTTAGATAAAAATGATCCAGTTCTCGAACGACTTGAATTGTTAGGTTTCAGAATTGGTGAAACTTTACAAGTTCTAGCTAAGGGACTTTTCGGTGGTGATCCAGTATTGGTTCAAATTGAAACTTCTCGATTTGCGTTAAGAAAGAATGAAGCTGAACGAATTTTTGTAGAGATTGTTTCAAATGAACAGTAAAAATATTGCACTTATTGGTAACCCAAATTGTGGGAAAACATCTCTCTTTAATACTTTAACAGGTACTCGTCAAAAAGTAGCTAATTATGCTGGTGTTACTGTTGAGCGGAAAGAAGGTTTTTTTAAACTACCTTCTGGTGAATCAGTTCGAGTTTTAGATTTGCCCGGCACATACAGCTTAAAGCCTACGAGTCTAGATGAAGAGGTAACAAGGGCTGTATGCTTAGGTGAGCTTGAGGGTGAGGTTCTACCTGATATATATGTATGTGTGGTTGATGCCACTAATTTACATTTACATTTAAGTCTTGTGCTTGAAATAAGGGCATTGAATCGACCAATGCTTCTTGTTTTAAATATGATGGATGAGGTCAAAAAGCGTGGTATTTCGATAGATATTAATAAGCTATCAGAATTGTTGGGTATCCCTGTTATTGAGGCTGTTGCCGTTAAAACTAAAGGCGTGCAAGAACTACTAAATCAATTAGATCAAAAAAATCTATTTGTCACTCCTTATCATTCTGATCTGAATCATTTTGATCAGATTAAAAATATTACTAAACAGGTAATTTTAAAAAATGATAACGGTGATGCAAGAACAGCTTTCTTGGATAAAATTTTCTTACATCCTGTACTTGGTTTAGTCATCCTAACGCTTACCATGTTTGTCATGTTCCAAGCCGTTTTTATCTGGGCACAACCTTTTATCTCATTAATTGAAAATGCAATTGCTTGGTTAGGTAATACAATTGGCCCGCTTATTACTCATCCATTACTTAGAAGTCTTATTGTTGATGGGGTAATCGCTGGATCGGGTAGTGTTTTGGCTTATATGCCGCAGATCCTTATCTTATTCTTCTTTATTTTAATTTTAGAAGAATCAGGTTATTTGCCACGAGCAGCATTCCTTTTGGATAAATTAATGTCCAAAGCTGGTTTAAGTGGACGTTCCTTTATTCCACTATTGTCTAGTTTTGCCTGTGCTATTCCTGGTGTCATGGCAACACGAAGCATTAGTTCGGAAAGAGATCGTCTAGCAACCATTATGATTGCGCCATTAATGACTTGTTCTGCAAGATTACCTGTTTATGCTTTGCTAATTGCGGCATTCATTCCAAACAAATTAGTTTATGGTTGGTTGAGCCTACAAGGTTTAGTTCTTTTTGGACTATATATGGCTGGAATTGTTTCAGCATTATGTGTTTCTTTATTTTTGAAACTAGTTAGAAAAGATAAAACAGAAAGTATTTTTATCTTTGAGTTGCCTACTTATCGATTGCCAGATATTCGAAACGTTGCATTAGGACTTTATGATCGAGCTACGATCTTTCTAAAAAGAGTTGGTGGTATTATCGTAGCATTATCTATATTGCTTTGGGTGTTGGTTACGTTCCCTCAACCACCTGAGCATGCCACGATGCCTGCTATCAACTATAGTTTAGCTGGACAACTTGGACACATTATTCAGCCTATATTTGCACCTATTGGCTTTACTTGGGAAATCTGTATCGCATTAATTCCTGCTATGGCTGCAAGGGAAGTTGTCATTGCTGCTTTAGGTGTAATTTATGCTATGTCTGGAGATGAAGATACTGTAACTCAAACATTGTTGAGTCAAATCTCTGGTCCTGATGGTTGGGGGCTAGCTACAGGGATGTCATTATTAGTTTGGTACATTTTCGCACCACATTGTCTTGCAACATTAGCGACCATTCGTCGTGAAACTGGTAGCTGGAAACAGCCTGTTATTATGGCGACTTACTTATTTGGGCTTGCGTATTTCTTTGCCTTCATTACATATCAGCTTATTAGTAGACTTTAATCAAAATAAGAATATTTCATAAAGAAAAATGGATGCCTTCGCATCCATTTTTCTTTTAAGTATCAAACTGATTATGAGCTTTTTTTCACAGCAACAATAATCTGACTCTCACCCTCTATTTTTAATTCGAAGTCAACCTTTTCCCCTACAGTTAAACCATTCAATAATGCTGGATCTGCAACTTTAAAGCCCATGGTCATTGCAGGCCATTTAATTGCAGGAATTGCTTCATGGTCGAGTGTTAGAATATTTTCTTTCGTATCAATAGCAGTAATCACACCAACAGCTTGAGCTGTTGCAACTGTAGATGACTCTTTACTCATCTGCTCCATCGGTGCTTCCGCTTTCTTTTGCTCTGATGCCTCATTTTTGCTACATGCACTTAACGCAGCAACAGTTGCAACAAGAGCCACAATTTTCATAAATTTCAACATAATAAAACCTCTTTTGACGAAATAATAAAACTATCAATTCTTTGATAGTTTTCTTTTGATTAAAAGCTGATATGCCGCAGGGATAACAAACATAGATAAGAGAGGGGCTGAAATCATCCCCCCAACCATAGGTAAAGCAATACGACTCATTAATTCAGAACCTGTTCCAGTCCCCAACAGAATAGGGATTAACCCCGCCAAAATGACAGCGACTGTCATTGCTTTAGGGCGAACACGTAGCACGGCTCCTGTATGAATTGCCTTATTGAGTTGTTGCTCTGTTAAGGATGCCGTTGAAGAAGATAGGCTTTGCTGTGCATGCTCAATTGCTTGCTTTAAATAGAACAACATGACTACACCAAACTCTGCGGCAACACCAGCAAGTGCAATAAAACCAACAGCAATCGCAACCGAAAAGTGATAATCACTCAAGTACATAGCCCAAATACCACCAATCAAGGCAAAAGGTAGTGTTGCCATAATCAGAACAGCATCTTGTACTTGCCTAAAAATCAAATAGAGCAATAGAAAAATGATCATCAAAGTAATTGGAATAACAACTTTTAAGCGAGCATTCGCACGCTCCATGAACTCAAACTGTCCTGAATAGCTAATGCTCATGGCAGAAGAACGTTTTACTTTTTGGTCTATGGCCTGCTTCAAATCTTGTACAACCGAAGCTAAGTCACGTCCTTGTACATCGACATAGATCCAACCACTTGGACGGGCATTCTCACTTTTAAGCATTGGCGGCCCATCTGTAATTTGAATATTAGCAACACTACTCAAGACTATTTGTTGACCAGATTCAGTTAGAATCGGTAAATTTCTTAAGGCTTCCAGTGAATCTCGAATCTCTCGTGGGTAACGTACATTAATGGGATACCGTGCCAAGCCTTCAACAGTTTCACCAATATTTTCCCCGCCAATCGCTGATGAGACGATTTGCTGTACATCTTTAATATTGAGACCATATCGCGCAGCCTGCATACGGTTAATATCAACATCAACATATCGACCACCTGTGAGCCGTTCAGCTAAAGCTGAACTAACACCGGGCACCTGTTTAGCCACTTGTTCAATTTGCTGTGCTACCCGATCAATATCTTGCAGATCATTTGCTGAAACCTTAATCCCGATTGGACTTTTCACCCCAGTTGCTAACATATCAATCCGGTTACGGATAGGTGGCACCCAAATGTTTGTTAAACCCGGTACTTGGACTGCCTTATCTAGTTCTTTTATCAATTTGTCAGGTGTCATACCTGAACGCCATTCAGACCGTGGTTTGAACTGAATCGTGGTTTCAAACATTTCTAATGGTGCAGAATCTGTGGCTGACTCTGCGCGACCAGCTTTACCGAATACTGTTGCAACTTCAGGAACGGTTTTAATCATTCGATCAGTCTGTTGGAGTAGCTCAGAAGCTTTTGCTGCGGACAATCCCGGTAAAGCTGAAGGCATATACAGTAAATCACCTTCATCCATATTGGGTAGAAACTCCCCACCTAACCGTGTTAAAGGGAAAAGACTAATAAGGAAAATTAGCAATGCACCAAGTAAAATTGTCTTTGGATGAGCTAAAACCTTATCCAACATAGGGCTGTATATTTTGATCAGAAAACGGTTCAGTGGATTACGCTGTTCAGAAGGTAATTTCCCTCGAATCCAATAACCCATTAAAACGGGAATCAAGGTAATGGATAAACCTGCTGCTGCTGCCATTGCATAGGTTTTAGTAAATGCCAGTGGTGAGAACAAGCGACCTTCTTGTGCCTGTAAAGTAAAAATAGGAATGAAGGATAAGGTAATGATGAGTAGACAGAAAAATAAAGTTGGCCCGACCTCACTGGCAGAACGTGTAATGATGTTCCAACGGACTTGTGCTTCCAAGACTTGCTCAGGATGTTCGTGTTGCCAAGTTTCGATATGCTTATGTGCATTTTCAACCATTACAATTGCGGCATCGACCATAGCGCCAATCGCGATAGCAATACCACCCAACGACATGATATTGGCATTTAGCCCTTGATAATGCATCACCAAGAAAGCAGATAAAATCCCAAGCGGCAAAGAAACAATAGCCACCATTGCTGAACGTAAATGCCAGAGGAATAGTCCACAGACTAAAGCCACCACAATAAACTCTTCAATTAATTTATGGCTGAGATTTTCTACTGCTCTATCAATCAATTGACTGCGATCATATACAGGAACAACTTGTACACCTTTCGGTAGACTTTGTTGTAATTCAGCTAGCTTCGCTTTCACAGCAGTAATCGTTTCACGTGCATTTTTACCTGCTCGTAAAATCACGACACCCCCAACCGTTTCACCTTGCCCATTCAATTCACTGATGCCACGACGCATTTCTGGACCAAGTTGAATAGTTGCAACATCACCTAAAGAAACAGGAACACCGAAACTATTTGTTCGTAAAGGAATTTGGCGAAAATCATCTAAAGTTTTTAAATAACCAGAAGCCCGCACCATATATTCCGTTTCAGCCATTTCCAGAACTGAACCACCAGTTTCCTGATTAGCTTTTTGAATCGCCTCAATGACATTGTTTTGTGTGACACCTAAAGTAGCCATCTTGCTTGGGTCTAAGACAACCTGATATTGCTTAACCATTCCCCCAATTGTGGCAACTTCAGCCACGTTAGGTAATGTCTTCAGTTCATACTTTAAAAACCAGTCTTGTATGCTTCTCAGCTCCGAAAGATCATGCTGTCCTGTTGGGTCTACTAATGCATATTCATAAACCCAACCAACGCCAGTGGCATCTGGTCCCAATGAAGATTTCGCATTTGCAGGCATTTTCCCTTGAATTTGATTTAGATACTCCAATACACGAGAACGGGCCCAGTAAAGGTCAGTATGTTCATCAAAGATGACATAAACAAATGAGTCACCAAAAAAAGAATAACCGCGAACAGTTTTAACACCGGGCACCGATAACATGGTTGTTGTTAAAGGGTAGGTCACCTGATTTTCAACAATTTGTGGTGCCTGACCAGAAAAATTAGTTCGAATAATTACTTGTACATCAGACAAATCTGGTAATGCATCGACCGGAGTATTCTTTACGGCCCAAGTTCCCCAAGCAGCCAGAATTAAAGCGGCCAACAGGACAAATACACGATTTGCAATTGAAAAACGAATAATACGGGCAATCATAATCGTCCTCCCGTTTAGTTCTTCATAGATGTCATAGACATCTTGGAAATGTCAGAAATAACGTAAGTATCTCTAGCATGTGTAAAACTAAAACGGACCTGATCGCCTTGCTGAATTTGGGTAAATGGTTGCACTGGTTGTTTAAAGCTCATAGTCATAGCCCCCCAACCCAACTCAGGAATCGCCTGATGTGAAATGGTAATGTCTTGAGCTGTGACTTTTTCAACTTTACCAATGCCTTGATATATTGATGTCTTAACCACTTGAGATGAAGTCTTCGATTGTCCAGTGTTCAGCTTATCCAATACACCTTGTAAATTTGCTTCAGAATCAATCAGGAATTGCCCTGAAATTACCACCTTCTGACCAGCTTTCAACCCTTTTAGAATTGCAATTTTATTGCCATCACTTTGACCTAACTGTACTACAACAGGTTCAAAACGCCCTTGCTCATGTCCCACAATGACAACGTTCCGAGTACCTGTACGTATAACAGCTTGCTCTGGTATAACTAAATTGCTTTGTGGGTTGTTGGAGAATTTAACGGAAGCAAACATTCCCGGCTTGAGCAATCCCTCTCTATTGGGCAACTCAATACGAACTTTTATGGTTCTACTCGTGCTATCCAAAGTTGGTAAAATATCAATGACTTTACCGGACACTATTTGAGGATATGCAACAAAAGTAGCTTCAACTTTCATTCCCCGTTTTATCCCGGCAATTTGTGCTTCTGGAACAGATGCTTCTAACCAGATTGGGCTTATCCCCTTGATGGTGACAAGCGTTTGCCCCATAGCTAAAGCCATTCCATTGCGGACTTCTAACGAATCAATAAATCCACTTACAGGTGCACTTAAAGTCATATTGGATTGCACTCGATGTGTCCGCTCGACTTGATTAATCACATTTTGTGGGATTCCTAAAAGCTGTAAACGTTGTCGGCTTGCCTGAATAAGAGAACGATCTCTTGTTCGGAGTACAGCTAGAAATTCAGTTTGTTCTCCTGTCCATTCAGGTATTGAAATATCAGCTATGGGACTGCCTTGCGTCACCATATCCCCAACAGCATGTCCGTACACTCGTTGGACGAAACCACTTGCTCTTGTTTGTAAAATAGCTACCTGTCGTTCATTGGTCTGCAATATACCATTGGTTAACAAAGTATTTCCCATCACAGCTTGTTCGACTGAAGCATAACGAATTGCTAAATTTTGTTGGAGGGATGGATCAATCTTAACCGCAGGATAACTGTCTTCAGTCATCGTAGTATTTTCATCTGCATATTTAGGAACCAGTTGCATGTCCATAAATGGCGATTTCCCCGGTTTATCAAAATGCTGTTCAGGCTTCATTGGGTCGTACCAATACAACACTTTGGCAGCCTGTTGCGGACCTGATTGAGGATTGTATTTCTGATGTGCAATCCAGTATCCAGCACCACCACCCGCAGCCAGACTAATTACCGCAACGCCCATGACAGTAACTGCTAATTTATTTCTTAACATTATGGCTGCCCCTCAACATGGTTTAAGGTCGGTTCTTCAAAGGCATAATAAAGTTGGGCTTTAGTCACAGCCTGTTGCTGTTGGAGATCAATGAGACGCAAACGCTGTTCTAAAAGAGCTTGTCGAGCAGCAATAACATTAGACAAATTACTTTTACCTGCTTGATAGCTTGCCAACTGTAAACCCACTTTTTGTTTAGCGAGTGGAATACTTGTTTGCATCGCACGTCTAATTTGCTGATCAAGTGCATCAAGATCGGATAACCCATCATCTAGCATAGTGAGATGGTCACGGTATTGGACTTCTTGATCGGCGGTAATCCTGTTTTGTTCGGCTAAAGCTGCCTGAATGAGTGGACTACTACGTCTTTTTGAAAAGACAGGAAGCTCTGTTGTTAGTTGCACCCCGATCATATCGCCAAATTCGGGTGCTCGATGCTGATAAGCAAGTTCAATACCCCAATCTGGTTTCTGTAAAGCCTGAGCTTGCTTCAGTTTTGCTTCAGCAGTTTGCTTTTCTGCCTGAAATGCTTTTAATTCAGGATGTTGATGCAAATGATGATATAGCTTTGATGTATCAAGGTAGATAGATGGTGCTTGGTCAGGTAAGGTTTCAATTTGAGAGAGATTTTCAGTAGGTTCTGCACTGACTAACCGATGCAACTCTAACTTGGCTTTATTTAAATCACGAAGTAAATCATCCTTCTGGTCAAGCAATACCGTGGCTTCTTGTCTTGGATCAAGTGCATCGGCAATGATTGTACGACCAGAGATGACCTGTGTTTGAGTAATTTGAGAAAGTAATCGATTCTCTGAAAAAAGTTCATCATATAGTGCTAATTTACGTTCAAGATAAAAGCGCTTAAGCCAAGCAGATGCGACTTTCTGACGTACCTCAATACGCAGAATCTCAGTTTGAGCATTGGCCGAACCTAGTTCAGCTTTTGCTAAATCGACCTCAGCTTGTCTTTTGGCACGATTTGGAAAATCTTGCATCACGCCAATTTTTTGCATAGTCATACCTTCGCGTGTGACTGACCATGCGGCATCGCCGGATACAGGGTAATTATCTAAACCTACAAATAATTTAGGGTTGGGTAAAATACCTGAAGCTGAAACCATATTTTCAGCCCCTTCAATCCTTGCACTATTTGCTCTTAGGGTAGGTGCATATTGCTCAGCAAGCTTCATAGCTGTATTCAAAGTTAATGGCTCAGCATAAGCCTGACCATAGACCAGACAGAAACAGATAGTAGCTATTGGCCATCTCTTACGATGAGATTGCTTTTCTTTATAAATATTCATATTTTTTGCTCTAAAATGTTTACGCGCACGCGCAGAACATTCATAGAAAATTCTATGAATGATAGAGGACTATCAAATTAGTTAGAGCGTGGAGGCTTCCATAAACCCGAAGGGTATGGAGAAGGAAGATTTTGATCTAAAGAGTAAAAAGCTGAGCGCTCTATAGGAAAGGAAACCATTGAGTGCAAAATACCCTGAACGTCATTAGCATATACAAGCTTGGTAAAAGACATAATGCAATCTTGTTCAGACAGACAGGATGGATCATGCAGAGTTTTTTTGGACTTTGCTTCTCCTTTCATACAATCAGTATGCATCATATTCTGATTTTTCGACTCTTCCATTTGCATGGATTGCATCTGTTCAGATGGCATTAAACATCGTTTATGTACAGACGAGGCAACAGCAGCCGATCCTACTAACAGGATAGCAAACGATAAAAACAGCGATAGGCATGTTTTTAACCACTGCATAGACATAGACCAAATTTTAAGCTTTTTTAGTTTTACAGAATTGAATCGTAATAGCAACAATTTCATGAATAGTAGCCGAAACTACTATTCATGATTTCAAGTTATAGTATTTTAAAATACCAATTCGATGCCTGCACCATATTTCCATCCTTTTTCGGACTCAGTTGCTTCTTGCACGTTAGTTGCTTTTTGTCCTTTTTCATATTGGTAAGCAACATCCACAAAAGGTCTGACTCTTTTAGTGACTTCATATCGGGTTTTAATACCGGTTTTTAGTTCAGACAAACCTGATTTTGCAGCATAGTTAGAATCATCGCTAAATACAGCATCTACTTCAAGATAAGGTTGTGTGATCAATTTCTGGGTTAACAGGAAATCACGCTCGACTTCTAAGCTTGCCCCCCAAAAATTATTCTCACCACCGTACAAATAAGCTTGGGTTTCAAAGAAATATGGAGCTAATCCCAACACGCCAACAACACCATCAACCCGATCGCTGTTGCTGTTATTTTTATCTTCACTGTATCTCACCCCAGCCTGTACATCCCAAAAGGGTGCTACATTACGGCTATAAAGCGCAGATACATCATATTTTGGATCATGACTTTCTGCTTTATCCAAATTTGCTTCAATAAATAGGCGATTTTCATCTGTACCTATCAATGTTTCAATTTTCGATCCTAAAGCACCTTTGCCATCTTCATCCACAGTCCACTCATTCTCAAACTTAGTCATTTGGAAAACTTGTCCACCATGTTCTTTCAGATGTTTATCATGATTTCGGTTATTAGAAGTTTCGGCTTCCAGGCCTATACCATTATCTCCATCATTACCAGAAGTTGAATTTTGGTAAGTATTACGATCAACATAACCTAATCCACCAGGCTCTTTTAACAGCATTTTCATACTCTCGGACTGAGAGGATTTAGTACTACTATCCATGCTTTGAACAGCAGTATCATTTGCAAAAGCTACACCTGATAATCCAATTAAAGCTATAGATAAAAATGTCTTAGAATATATTTTTTTAGTGGTGCGCATGTTGATTTACCCCCTTATCATTAGTATTAGGTTGAGCAACAACATCTTTCGAATCAGTACTATTACTATCGACATTTGCCACAATAAGTTTATTCATCATTCCAGCAGACATGTGATAGAGCAAATGGCAATGGATAGCCCATTCACCTAACTCATCAGCCGTTAATAAAGTTGTAACTGTTTTACCTGGTGGAACAATTACTGTATGTTTATTCGGCATATTGCTAGGATCTTGGCCATTTTCCAGTTGCATAAACATGCCATGTAAATGCATTGGATGAGCCATCATACTATCGTTAACAAATTTCAAGCGTATACGCTCACCATATTTCACTTTAAATGGTTCAGTTTCATTAAACTTCTTACCATTAATTGTCCAAATATAGCGCTCCATATTTCCACCTAAGCGGATTTCAATTTCACGTTCTGGAGCACGGGTATCTTTTTGGGGGGTTAAAGATTGTAAATCACTATATTGAAGTGCTTTTAGACCAGCTGGTGTTGATGCATTCGCCCATCCGTAAACCACTTGATCAGATCCAGAAGAGCTTACTGTTTTTGAAGGCATATCATGATCCATACCTTTCATTGAAGACATATCATGATCCATACCTTTCATTGAAGACATATCATGATCCATACCTTTCATTGAAGACATATCATGATCCATTCCTTTCATTGAAGACATTTCATGATCCATACCTTTCATTGAAGACATATCATGGTCCATTCCCATATCTTCCATCGTCAGTAAAGCACGGGGACGAGGTGTCGGCATCGTAGTACTTTTTACAAGTGAAGTATTTTCATCATGTAATGTACCAATAGAAAAACCACTTCGATCAATAGATTCAGCTTCAATCTGATAATTTGCTTGTTTCGGTTCTACAATAACATCATAAGTCTCAGCTGTTCCTATCCGGAATTCATCCACTGGCACGGGTTTTACTGGTTGTCCATCTGCGCTGACTACTGTCATTTTCAGATTAGGAATTCTTACATCGAACAAAGACATTGCCGAGGCATTAATAAACCGAAGACGTACTTTTTCTCCAGCTTTAAAATTTCCAGTCCAATTTTGTTCTGGAGTCTTACCATTCATTAAAAACGTATAGTTTGTTACATCAGACATATCTGTCTTAAGCATTCGCATCTGATTCCACATGGAACGATCTTTCCATGTTGCCTTTAAACCGTCTCTTTTAATCTGCCTAAAAACATCAAAAACTGTTTCTCTTCGATTCTGGTAGTAATCAGCTTCTTTCTTGAGATTACTCATAATCTGACCACTAGTAGAGTTGTGAAAATCAGAGAGTAAGACTACGTAATCTCTATCAGCTTTTTCTCCGGCCGTTAAAGGTACTTTATTTTTGGGATAAATGACTAAAGGGCCATACAGACCATCTTGCTCTTGACCTTTACTATGCGAGTGATACCAATAGGTTCCATTCTGACGAACCTTGAATTTATATTCATAGGTTTTATTTGGTGCAATACCATCAAACTGGTTGAACCCAGGTACTCCATCCATGATGCCAGGTAAAATTAAACCATGCCAATGAATTGAAGAATCTTGGTTTTTCAACTTGTTGTGTACACGAATAACGGCATCATCGCCTTCCTCAAACTCAAGAAGAGGCGCAACAAACTTACCATTTACAGTAATTCGTTTTAGAGGCTTTCCTGTAATATTCACCGTCTGTTCAGCAATTGTTAAATCATATTCTTTAACCGCTGCCATAACCCAAGTCGACGAAAACAATCCGACTCCTATTAAAAGGACATGACTTAATTTTCTAGACATTTATTTTCACCTATCTATAGTTAATTGAGGGCTAAGCAGGTGGATAAAATACTTTTCCCTCAATATCTTATTTCGCGTATTAATTATTTATTTGGCATATTCATTTGAGAATGGTCCATCTCACCCATTTTAGAATGATCCATATTCATCATCTTAGAATGGTACATATTCATCATCTTAGAATGGTCCATTTGGGACATATCAGACATTTGGCTGTGATCATGCTGACTATGATTCTGTTGATTTTCCTTATCTTCTTTCATATCACAAGGTTTTTTGCATTTCTCTTGCGCTTTTGAATTTACTTTAACTTCTGTACTTAAAGTATTTTTCTGTTGAGCATCAGCAGCCCAAGATTGGCTTCCAGCAATTAAAGTCCCAACACACATAAAAGCAGTTAAGCCACGACGGAATAGAGTTTTCATTGATTGCTCCAAAAATAAATTTTATATAACTAACTTATAGGTTGGAACCGGACATCTATGTGACTTGAAAATGACATTTTTGTAATCTACATCGCATCCTGTATTTATAACGTTATTATGGTCTTAATATGCGATACGGGGCTTAATAAATGAGAATCTTACTAGTTGAAGATGAACAAAAAACTGGTGATTATCTAAAGCAAGGTCTTTCTGAAGCAGGATATATTACAGACTGGGTTACAGATGGCTTATCAGGTAAACATCAAGCTCTTTCAGAAGAATACGATCTAATTATACTAGATGTAATGTTACCGAAGTTAGATGGCTGGAATATCATTAATGATATTCGCAAAAGTGGCAAAACTATGCCTATCCTTTTTCTCTCAGCTCGTGATCAAATTGAAGATAGAGTTAAAGGCCTGGAACTAGGAGCTGATGATTATCTCGTTAAGCCTTTTGCTTTTGCAGAACTTCTTGCCCGAATTAAAACCTTACTTCGTCGCGGTCAACAAAAGGAAGATAGCAATATTATTACAATTGCTGATCTTGAACTTGATCTTCGTAAACGTCGCGTCACACGTGCTGGACAAAGAATTGACCTTACAGCTAAAGAGTTCGCATTGATGGAATTATTTATGCGTAGACGTGGAGAGATTCTACCTCGTGCTCTTATTGCTTCTCAAATATGGGATATGAATTTTGATAGTGATACCAATGTTGTAGAAGTCGCTATTAAACGTCTAAGAAATAAAATAGATAGTAATTTCAGTCCTAAGTTGATCCAAAACATCCGCGGAATGGGGTATGTCTTAGAGGTAGAAGATGACTCATAAACTGTTTAATGCGATCAGTTTCCGTATTGCGATCATTTTTTCATTATCTACCATTATTATCTTAATGATTATGGGGCTGGTCATTCATCAGCTTGTTATGCATCATTTTGAAACTCAGGACCGCACTCAGCTAGAAGGGAAAATTCAGCTTTTAGAAAATTTACTGGAACAGAATCCGAAAAACACCGATGAACTAAAGATATATTTAAAAGATGCTTTAGTTGGTCATCATGATCTAATTGTCCAGATTGAACGCCCAACTGGCCAAATCATTTTTAGTTCAGCACCTGCCGTTATAAAGGCTCAAACATTAGTAAAGTCTAAACATATCCCTTGGATAGAGTGGGAAATTCAAAATAAAACATACCGTGGCTTAGTTTATAAAAAATCGTTTGATAAAAATATGAGTGTTCCAACTGCTCAAATTATTGTTGGAATCGATACCTCCGAACATCAACATTTTTTAAACGACTTTAGACGACAATTGTTATATATCGGAGTTGTGGGCACAATTTGTTTAATGTTTTTAGGTTGGTTTGCCGCATGGAGGGGCTTACGTCCAGTTCAGAAAATGGCAAAAGTTGCAGAAGGCATTTCAGCTCAGCATCTATCTGAACGATTAGCGGTCGATAATACACGCACTGAACTAAAATCATTAGCCATAGCCTTTAACGATATGTTAGATCGGCTAGAAACGGCTGTAGAAAAACTCTCAGATTTTTCATCTGATCTGGCCCATGAAATTAGAACACCTATTAATAATTTAATGACTCAAACTCAAGTATGTTTATCTCGTAGTCGGGATATTAATACTTATCAGGAAGTCCTCTTTTCTAATCTGGAAGAGTTTGAACGTTTGGCTCGAATGGTTTCAGATATGTTATTTCTTGCAAAGGCAGAGCATGGCCTACACTTACCAAACCTACAACAGGTCAGCCTAGTAAAAGAGATTTCTGCTTTATTTGACTTCTATGATGCTATCGCTGCTGAAAAGGGAATGTCCCTAGAACAAAGTGGACAAGGATACGTAAAAGGCGATCCCTCAATGTTACGTCGTGCACTGAGTAATTTACTATCAAATGCGATCAAATATGGTAAACCTGATTCAATAATTAAGATTAATTGCCGACAAAATATTGATACCACTATATTCACAATCGAAAATGAAAGCTCACCAATAACATCTGAACAGCTGAATCGATTATTTGACCGTTTTTACCGTACGGATGCATCCAGACAAAGAGTTGAGGAAGGCACAGGTTTAGGTCTAGCAATTACCAAGTCAATTCTTGATGTACATGGCGCAACGATTCAAGCAGACTATAACAACGGTCGGATAGTTTTTAAAATAACTTTTAAAAACTAATTTTTGTAAATAAAAGACAACTGACTACTCATTTCCAGTATCTAAAAAATTATGAGTAGTCAGAAAATGATCCTTTCTTAACTACGTAGCCTTAAAGCATTACCAATAACCGATGCTGAACTTAGGCTCATTGCTAAAGCTGCGATCATAGGAGAAAGTAGCCAACCAGTAAATGGATATAAAATACCCGCGGCTAAAGGGATGCCTAATGCATTATAAAGGAATGCAAACATCAGGTTTTGCTTCATATTTTTAATAGTGGCCTCTGACAGGGAGCGAGCGATCTCTATACCTCGTAAATCACCTTTGACTAAAGTGACTTGAGCACTATTCATAGCCACATCTGTTCCAGTCCCCATTGCAATACCAATATCCGCTTGAGCTAAAGCTGGGGCATCATTGATACCGTCACCTGCCATTGCAACCATTCTTCCTTCTTTTTGTAATTTATTAACCAGTTCCAGTTTATCTGCTGGTTTAACTTCTCCGTAAACTTCATCAATACCTAATTTAGCTCCAACTGATTTTGCAGTAGTTAAACCATCTCCTGTGGCCATTATAATTCTTAATCCAGAATTCTTCAGAGCATGCACAGCTTCAGGTGTACTGACTTTGATTGGATCTGAAACAGCCAATAGTCCTACGAGCGTCCCATCAACAGCCAAATGCATAACACTTGCGCCTTCTGCTCTTAATTGCTCAGCTTGAGGGATATATGTATCAACTGATATGCCGAGTTGTTCCATTAAAGCTGTATTGCCTAATGATAATTGTTGTCCATCTAACTCACCCTTAACACCAATTCCAGAACCTGACTCAAAAGATGTTGGTGTTGTTAGTACAAGATTTCTTTCACGGGCAGCCTGTACAATTGCATCCGCTAATGGATGTTCACTACCTTGATCCAAGCTGGCAGCTAATCTGAGAACTTCATTTTCTTCATATCCAGATAAAGCAATGACCTTATCAAATGAGGGGCGACCTTCTGTTAAGGTCCCTGTTTTATCAATAATTAATGTATCAATCTTACGTAAATTTTCTATTGCTGCAGCATCACGGAAGAGTACGCCATTGGATGCACCACGACCCGTTGCCACCATGATTGACATTGGTGTGGCTAATCCTAAAGCACACGGACAAGCAATAATTAAAACTGCGACAGCATTGATTAGTCCGTATACCCAACTCGGTTCTGGTCCAAATATTCCCCACCCAAAAAAGGTAAGGATAGATATACCGATCACCACCAGTACAAACCAGCCAGCTACCTGATCTGCCATTCTTTGCATAGGGGCTTTAGAACGCTGAGCTTGCGCTACCATTTGAACTATCTGTGAAAGTACTGTTGAAGAACCGACCTTTTCCGAACGTATCACTAATGAACCGTTCATATTCATTGTCGCACCGATTACTTGGTCACCTATACGTTTTGTTACTGGAACTGGCTCTCCCGTTAACATTGATTCATCAATAGAACTTGAACCTTCTGTAATTATTCCATCAACGGGGACCTTCTCACCTGGTCGTACTCTCAGTAAATCTCCAACATGTACATGGGAAAGTGGGATATCTTCCTCTGTGCCATCTTCATTAATTTTTCTTGCGGTTTTCGGTGCCAACCCAAGTAAAGATTTTATTGCTGACGAAGTTTGCGAACGTGCCTTTAACTCAAGAACTTGACCTAATAAGGTCAGTGAAATAATTGCGGCTGTTGCCTCAAAATATACAGCAACACGCCCCATAGAGATGAAAGACGCTGGGAAAACTTGTGGGGCTAGGGTTCCAACGACACTATAAATAAATGCAGCTCCAGTCCCAATTCCAATTAAAGTCCACATATTCGGACTACGATTTAAAATTGAATGCCAACATCTAACAAAAAATGGCCAACCTGCCCAAAAGACGATAGGTAAAGTAAGAACAAGTTCAATCCAGCTTTGTACCTTCATCTCAAACCAGTTCAACTGATGACCAAACATCGCCAAAAATATGATAATGAGGGTTAACGGTAAGGTGTACCAAAATCTTCTTTTGAAATCTTTAAGTTCAGGATTATCATCGGCTTCATCTAGATTGGGAAGTAATGGTTCTAGTGACATACCGCAAATCGGACAGTTACCAGGATGATTTTGTCGGATCTCCGGATGCATTGGGCAAGTATAAATTGATGAGGTATTTACACTATCTGAGTGTGTATCCATCTTATTTAGGGAGACATTTTCGGAAACAGATCTATCTTCTTTAGCAATGTAAAAAGTAGGATCATGCTTAAATTTTATCTGACATTTTTCACTACAAAAGTAAAAAGTCTTATTGCCAACTTGTTCATGAAATTTAGATTCTTCTGTTACAGCCATGCCGCAGACAGGATCCTTTAGTACGTTATTTATAGTTTTCTTTTCATGATGATGGTCCATATAGAAACCTCCTTCATATTTGATTTTAAAAAATTAATTACCTTCGTGCAGAAATACATTTCTGATTATTTGAGTATTTAATGAACATTATTCTTGATAAAGTCAGTGTAACACTTGTGAGTTTTTAATTCTAAAAATGACAAAAATGTAATTTTGGAGTCATCAAGACGTTGCTCTCTTTCTTAAATAATAAGCATACAAAGAGTGATGACCAACTCGATCAATTTAGGAATTTCACTGGGTCATTACTTAGCACGTACTAATTTTTAAAAGGTGATGAAATGAAAATTTTCCAAAATAAAGTGTCAGCTCTACGTAATGTACTAGTAGGTGCGACTATGGTTGTAGCTGCTTCAAGCGCATTTGCTCATGTCAAACTTGAAAGTGCCACTCCAGCTATTAATGCATCTGTAGCAAGTCAGCCAAAAAATATAACTTTAAATTTTGGTGAAGAAGTCATGTTAATGAATGTCAAATTACTTGATGCTCAACGTAAAGACATCCCTTTAACTTATCAGATAACTCATGATTTAAAAAAATCATTTGAAGTAGCAGTACCTAAACTTAAGAAAGGTAAATACACAGTGGTTTGGACCACAATGGGTACTGATGGCCATAACATGAATGGCGAATATAGCTTCACTATTAAATCAGCGAAATAACTATAGAGCATCAATAGTCTATATGCCAGCAGCTTGCTGGCATATTGCTATCGCAGGGAGGAAAAATATGAATCCTGAAACTTGGATATATGCAACGTGGCTGATTAAAGTCGTTTTATATTTAGGAATAGCATTTGTTGTTGGTGGTGCCTTTAGCTATTTTCTACTGGGACGTTATGTAGAAATCAGGGAAACTCTTCTAAAGTACATTACTATTGGTGCAGGATTAGGCTTTATTTCAAGCACTTTAGGCTTCTTTGTTCTTATAGGAAGTTTTGCCAATACAGGTCTTTCAGGAATGTGGGACAGTAACTACATTAATATCTTAATAAATACTCCCACTGGGCATATCCATATCATCCGCTCAGTTAGTTTTGCACTTTTATTGTTATTTATGATCGTAAAGCTTAGTAAAGGGACTATCCAAGTTTCCAAAGTAGAAGGAACAATTTTTACCATCCTACTTATCCCCATGGTTTTTAGTTTTTCACAATTAGGCCATGTCACAAACTTGCCCTTTTTCGCTCAATTCTTATTATCAATACATGTCCTTGTAATGTCCTTATGGATGGGATCACTTTTTCCTTTATGGAAAACAAGTAAAAAAATTACTGGTCTTCCATTAAAAGATCGCATGCACTTATTTGGGAGAATCGCAGCATTTGTTGTGGGAATACTACTCGCTTGTGGTGCTAGTATTGCTCTGTTACTCATTAAAGATTTCAATACTCTACTAAATACTCCTTATGGGCATGGTTTTATTATTAAGATCGCATTTGTTCTAAGCATTTTATTATTAGCTGCTTTCAACAAATGGTATTTTACCCCTCGCTTACAAGACCCGAAATTTGCCAGACAGTTGGGCTATGCCATTTTATTTGAAATGTCATTAGGCCTAATGATCCTTTTAACGACTGGATATATTACAACTGTAGTGGGAATTGATTAAATAGGTATATAGTAATTTAAAAAAGTAAAATGAAAAAAATTATCTGATTCTGCTTGATTTCATCATTGGTTCAATCCTTGATATTTTTTCTAACTCCATAAGCTTTACTATTGTAAGTAGAGTGTAGTGTAAGACTGTAGAGTCTCAGATCTTTTAAAATATAGGGGTAAAATTACTTACCCCATAATCTGCCCATGTTTTTATAAATTAATTACATGATTTTCTGTAATTCATGTATAAATAAACTTAAACAAATAATCATAACTTATACAACCATTCTTAGTGCCTGTTCCAGCCCGCGTTGTTTAAGGTTGGCTCCTACCCCAAACCATGCTGAATCTAATCGGTGATCTTTTGAGATCGCACGTCGCTCATGATCAACAAACTCGGTAATACTACAAAGCAGTCCATACGCCGTATCTTTAGCTGAAGCTAACTCGGCACCACGACCATGCCCGTTAAACATGGTCATGACCTTAGACATCGCACGTCCATTTGGCTCAGTTTTATTGTCGGTTTTGGATGAGTTGATTTGTTTAGGCGTAGCTACATTACGGTAGAACTGAATGATACTTTCATCTTGTTCAGCAATATTCAGGTTTGTATTATTGAACACTGCATCGAAGTAAGCTGCTGCTTCCTGCTGGGTGACTTTACGCTGGCTGAGCTGCTTCATTTCATACATGTGCTCGTCCCATGCATGAACCGAAATACCCAATTGCTGTTTAATCTTTTCAGCATCAAACTTGGTACTGTGTGGAACTTTCACCACACCTGCACTACTATTCTGCCCACGTAAGGCAATCGCTAAGGTGTTATTACACACCACACGTACACTTGTAAATTGCGCCGTGGTGGCTAATGTCCCATCACATGCTGTTGCCAGAAGGATATAACCATTACTCACATCCTTTCCTTTCAGTGCTGTTGATTGTCCAGTCGTAGCCAGTGCCCAGAACTTACGACCACCTTTCAATACCCCTGCTGTTTCCAGTTCAAAGCCTGATTGTTCTGTCAGGTCTTTATAGAAGTTTAATATCTCCATCGGTTGCACCTCCTGATAACGCTGACTTACCACTGATAGCGGCGCATGAGTATCTGAACGATAAAGGACTCTCTGATCTTCATACGGCATGATGATGTTTTGTCCACGTTCATTTTTTGTCATATAGCTGACATTGGATGATTCAATTCGCCAATCCATCCCTGCTTGTTGTGCCCATACTTCTAAAGGTTGATTTCTAGTGAGTTGATTGCCCAAACCATGCCAAGGGGTTTGACCTACAAAAGCCATTGTTTCAACTTGATGTGCCATGATGTTTTTCCTATTAAGTGATTTAAATAATTTGATTAAGAGTTTGGGATGAAGTTAAGAAAAGCTTGATTGCTGGATTTCAAAATGTTGCAGACACTGCTCACACTGATAATGCAAGGACACTGTATTGTCTTGATGCTGGACGTAGAGCAGAAACATGCCCCCTACAACTAAACCAACAAAGCCACCGACTAGTGGGTGAATAGGACTACGTTTTGACAATTGCATACAGGCTGCTGCCAGAGACATGGGGGAGAATGATGAAAGTTTTGCAAATACACCTTGATGGCTTTGTTCTGACTGCCGTAGTAATTTCAGATGTCTCGAATGGCAGTAAGGACATTGATGCATAGTCGTCTCCTCTCAATAAAAGGCATAAAAAAAACCACAAGCAAATGCTTGTGGTTTGATTGAGCTTTATGTCGTTTTAGATTAAGTCAAATTAACGAGTTACTTTTGGAGTCGCTAAACCTTTCTTGCTACAAGGTTGGATACTTTCAATATATTGACCATCTCCAGTGTCTTTAAAGAAACCATGTTTTGATTTGATTTCTAAACATTGCCCCTTCTTAAAAGGTTTAACTTGTGGAACGACTTTAGCTGGTATAGCGTAGCTATTTAAAATGACTTCGCCTTTAGTAGTTGGAAAAACCACCGATTCTTCGCCGTAATAGACATTGGCTTTAAGTGTAATCTGCTCAGTTTTAGCAAAAGCAATAGAACTGAGTGAAAGACTTAAAATTCCACATGCGATAAGTTTGATTGGGTTCATGGTATTTTCTCTGATTAAGTAAAGTAATAATTAAACGAATGCTACAGACCAGCTTTAATTAGTGACCAAAGCATGGCTGGTATCCTTCGTGAAGGACTTGATTGCTGTTCTTATCCCAACTCACCACATACCAAGTACATTGGTAACGGTCAGAGTCCCATGCAGTACGATAGGTCATGGTATTACCTTGCTGGCTCCATCCTTCAACTCGTTTACTCACCTGATCTGGACTTGAGCGGCCCCATACATTCATGAGATGTGACGCTAACATTTGATCAATATTCGGGATGGTTGACTTTAAATCAGCTGGAGCAGATTTGATTGGCTTTAATCCATAGCGAGAAGCATTGGAACTTAAGGTTTTCCCTTCATGGTACTCACCATCAACTTCTGAACTGAGATTACCTAGACTTGTATCTTGTGCTTTTGCCTGATCAACCGCGGCTATTGCCCCCGCAACAACCTCATCTTCAGCTTGTGAATGAGCAGATTCTGATTCCGGGTTTTCCACCATACTTTCAATTCCAGTGAAACCTGATTCAACGGGTTCCGATGCTGCTTGTGTTGTGGCAGATTGATTTTGTACCTTAGATTGTTCTAAAGCGAGTTGTGCTAACTGAAGTTCAGTTTGTCGTTTTTGATGTTGATTAAATAAAATACCGCCTGCAATTAACACCGCCATCATGACTACAGTTAACAACCAATATAACGGTGGTATCTTTTTAGTTGAGTTAGTGCTGTTCTTTATCATATTCATATCATTACCTTGAAATAGAGGATATACGGCGCTTTAGGGCTGCCTTCACTGGGGTAATATGTAAGTAAAAATTCTTTATTTTCAGTTATTGTCCAAATAGCTTTTTAATAAAGCTCTTGCTTCATTCAGTTGCTGTGCCTGACTTTCAATCAACTGACGAACAGATTCAGGTAAGTTCTGGTATTTATCGGGATGGAACTCAGCCATCTTTTTTCGGTAAGCAGATTGTAAGTTCTGCTCAGTCAGTGAATTAGGCTGAATATCAAGAAGTTTGCACGCTTGAAGTTGTCCACCGTTGAAAGTAGAAGTAGTAGACTGATTCATTTCATCAGCCAGACATTGATAGATAATTTTGACCAGATCAGGAAATACGGCTTTAGAAACATTGGATACACGACATAAATGGGTCATGAAGAGATCCGCCTGATTCTGCTCAACCTGACCCAGTGCCATGGCATAAACCAGTTGTTCGATCATCTCCGTACGAAGCTTGTAAGCCAGCACATCTTTCAGTTCTGCAAAGCGATGTAATAATTCTTCATATTCAAAGTTGGGATGTTCAGTCAGTAACCTTTTAATATAGTGCTGTGATGCTTCATCATTCAGCTTTACAAAATGTTTAGATATTGCATGACTAGATTCAGGATTCCACTTACCCATATTGAATGTGATGAAATAAGCAAACAGATCAATAATTACCTTCAGTTCTGCATCAATCTGTGGTGGAGCCCGATCGGTTTCTGTTTCACCCTGACAAACTTCATTTAGAAATGAAGCCAATGTTCGTACTGTGCCCTTATCCAGTTGGGTAAAGGTCAGGGTTTCTATACGATTCAGTACGATGCCATGATTAATGACGCCAATATCTGCCTCGACATGATGAATACTTTTAAAGAGATAAACCGCTTCATCTCCAAAGCTTTCTTTATAAAAGAGTCCTGTCGCCGTCACACAAAGTCCAGCTTTAGCACTGCCAAATACCGTATCGTCAATTAGCATAAGGATTTCATCTGGATGAATTCCTTGAGGGAGATAACTCATAGCCCCTTGCAATTTTTTATAAGGAATAGCGGGTGCAAAATAAATATTGTCACTCGCTCTTAACATCAACATCCAACGGCTTTTCTGGAGTGATTCTCTCGATATGATTGTCATGGCAACTTCCCCAATTTAGCGACTAAAACAACCAACGTAGAAAATCAGCAGGCCAAACAAGTGCCCGACCCAAAGAATATGAACCAGAATAAATAGGGTACTGCCAAATCAAATACAGCCAATAACCAATCACAATGGTGAAATAAAGGCCAATCAATGGATGTTTCATTGTAAATTCCTCATTTTTTTAGGTAAGCCTATCCAACCCACTGCTCTATGGCAGCAGGTGAGATCAAAAGACAAACTAAGATTTAATGTGAATACGAGCTCTAAAGTTTATGTGCACATTGCTGACCAGACTTAAAAGACACCTCTTCGAAATCCTCTGGCATCCTGACTTGCATCATGCCAATCGCCTCCAGCTTTTCTTCACCATAATGTTCTTCCATCCTGTCGTAGAAGCAGGAACAGAAACTGCGACTTCCTCCCGTATTCCTACAGCTTTGTTTCATACCCTTTTCGAAATCAGAAGAACAACCAGTAACCAACAAAATACTGACACCTACCAAACCCATCAAAATTTTATTTTTCATCATTTTATCCAGTGACGTCGTCATGGAGCTTAGGCTTTTTTAGGCAACACGAAGCCTTGCCATGGTGTAGCTCACATGACATTTTTTTAAGTAAATTTTTAGACGAAAAGATCTAAAGCTTGAGAAACTAGAAGTTCATCAAATCCTATTAAAACTAATCAGGCGTTATAAAAAGAATATGCATAGCCAACTCCTTTATATTGGGAGTTCTGCCAAAGCATTAGAGAATTATGGTGGCAGAACGAGAAAGGGTTGACAGACCGGATTGGATTGACACCAGCACACTCGAAAGTGTCCCTCTCCCGTCCTACCGCAACGGGAGGAGACGAGATGTACCCTCAAAATTATTCCTCAGAAGGAATAACTCTGATGCAACCCAATAAAACGGTCTGTCAAAACCGACTGGCAATGTGGCCAGCAAGCAAAGGATAATGTGCAATATTTAAGGTGTCAATGATCTATCGACTAAGTCGTAAAGTGATTGTTATTGTTTTTCATTAGATTAATTCTTTAAACTAACCATTAGGTAAATTTAAGGATGATTCAGTGTTTCGGTTAAAGTGTCTTGGTGGTCCACTGTATGGACAAGAATATTCTCATGCTCAGGATGAGTTTATTTTTAAAGACAAACAGACAGGAAAGCAGACGCGTTATCGAAAGCAGGCTTTAAACTTCACCCCACCCCAAGAGTTCTTTATAGCAGAGTCAATTTCTACAACCGTAGCCTACAATCTTGCATTGCAATTAATGAAACGCTATTGAGACCTTTTAGTAATACAAAGACATACTATTAACTAACCAATAATGAGTGATTTTCTAGCACTTGATTCAGTCCATAATAAATTTATAATCCAGTAGAATGCTTCACAGTACTACAAGTTTAGTCCAACAATTATAACTCTAAGCTACATTTTGATTTTGACTACTTTTCACCCAAAACATCGCAAGTCGGTACAGAATCATCATAAGTCGGTACATAAATGGAGTGCAGTTTAACACCTAACACCCCTCTACAAATGCTCATAATTCACTCTCAAGTTAAGCTAAATCATTTTTAAATTATAAGTAGTTACGACTTATAATATATGCACTTCTTTTAAAATGAATAAGTGAACTTGATTACATGGCAACTTCAGCTAAAAAAAATGCTAAGGCTAAACAAGAAACCACATCTACGAGTAACATCAAAAAACTTATTGGCTTAATTGACCAACTTGAAGAACATATTATTAAAAGACATAAATTTCCCTATGGTTTGCCATCAGCCTATGCCGAACACTACAAAGCTTATTTACCCGAACAAATGGAACCTATCAGTGAAGAAATGACGGATAATGACCGAAAGTGGTTTTATGAACAGCTTGATCAAGGCTTATTAAAAGAATCGCCAGAACAAAAGGCTCTCCGTCAACAGGCATGGAGATTACCCCCACCATTACTTCGAGGTAAATCGGAAATTTACATCTACATTCCCGAAGAGGACCGACTTGCCCGACACTATGGCGAAATCGCGACTGAAATTCGTAAATTCAAAAACTTGGTATCAACTAAAACCAGAATATTCAAAAAAACAGCACAACAAGCTGAGAAACATTTTGAAGAAGCATTTCGTCTCTACTCCAAACATTATGATTGTTCTTTCTATATCTACACGCTACCAGAAGATATCTATAAACAGATTAGGCAATCTCAATTAGCCCGAAACAGCCATAAAAAATCCCAGAGGGTAAAAAAAACTTACCTCTCACTTGTTCAACGTTTTATTACCAGTAATCAAAAAACTTACTCAAGTATGGATACGGTTCTAGGAGCCATTGAGCAGCAAGCTATCTCAAAAATTCCAGAATACCTCACTCAAGAATACAATGCTGAAATAGAACATTGTTTACGAAAAAAAGAAGAAGCTGAATATTTTCTTTTTGCAGCTCGAAATGATCTATCTACAGCTGAAGTCAAAGAAATTGAAGAATATGGTAAAAAAACTGTAATCATACAAGCTCAGAACCGTGATCAACCCCTAACTTCTTTTGCAGGTCGCCCTATCGAACGTTATAAGGAAATAAGAGTATTTTATCAGAAAAAGATTTCTGCCTTAGAAACTCAAAAAAGTAAAATTAGAACCGACGATCAGAGAATGAAGTTACTGAATAGCGCTAAATCTTGGTTAAAGGAAAGCGAGCCAAGCCTATATGATGCGCTGAACATTTTTATAGAAAAGAAAGGTAGAAAACTTTAGAATTCCCCTCCCACCCCAATAAAAATCCGATCACTCACATAATTTATTTAGAGCCTGTTAGTTCTACACTGACATGCTCTTAAAAAAAATTAATAAATTTTTAAAAGAGTAATAATTACAATGAAATTTCTATATTTTAAAGATTTTAAATACATATATATCAGTAGCTTAAATAAATTCTTCGCAGATTTTTAGAGGGTGCTTAATTTTTTTCTAGAATTTCCCTTATGCAATCAAGCATACAAAACTTGCTACATAAGGAACCAATATGACCAACTCAAACCTAAGCCAGCAACACATCAAATTAATAAGTACATTCAATTGGAAGCTTAGCAATTTACGGGTGTGGGTCACCCGAAGAATAGCTCAACGAAGCCATTTAAATGCTGCATAACGCAGGACATCACAACTTTTAAAAAGTCCTCGTATTACCGTCATTTTTTGGTAGAGCATTCTCGAAGTAAAGTGCAATCGGCTTTTCGGTTTAAATACAATTGTAATAAGTAATATTAGATATATGTAATTAATCTACTAGATACTTATTGTCATAAGCAGTGTGCCTTAGCAAATACTGCTTATAGATTAGATTGATTTAATTGTGTATCCATTTGAGATGAATACACTCCAGATAGATTAGCCAATATCCACTCTACGCCTACCCTAATGGACATTTCTAAACGATGTCCATAGGGAGAGCATTTACCTCATGACGCCTGATACGTAATTAATTATTTGTAAGTAGGTATACTATGAAATCTCTGAACAACACAGCTAAACCAATTCTTCCACCTATCGCACAGTTCTCAGTTGCAGATAGAGATGCATTCCTAGAACAGCTCAAGGAAGATTTTTCAACTCATGAGTACATGACAGAAAACGGTAAGATTAAAATATTCAAAACGAGTATAAACCCTGAAGTTGAAAAAATGCTCAGTCGTGTTGAGTTCATCAAGTATTTTGAGAAAGAGCGCCCAATCGCTACTCTTAAATCTGTTCAAAGTTTTAAGGGCAAAGAGCAACTACGTGTTGAATATGCGAAGGATATTCCACTTTTGCTTAAGTGCCAGCTTACAACAATCTTTGTGTCTGCTCACTCTGGCAATTACAAGATGGGCATAGAGTTACAGGCCTTTAAGGATTCATTCTTAGAACTTTCAAAGGAAGAACAATATACCCTTTATGAATTTTCTCTGATCAATCAGTGTTACACATCTGAACAGGCTCAGGCTTATGTTGCAGCTTTAATTAAATTTCAGAAGTTGTTTGCAATAAGAATGAGCAGTGCCTCAATTCGTAAACAACTTTCGAATCGTGCTAGTAATCGACGCCGTTCTAAAGAGCGTTGTGTTGAGCTTGTAGAGACTCTACTCAAGATCCATTCTCGAATCCTTGTTGTTCGAGTAGACCTAGGATTAATACGCGATCCAGCTAAGCTTCAACAGCTTGCTATCTCAACTGATTTTGCTCAGGCTGAAC
The DNA here is from genome assembly GCF_000582055.1 of Acinetobacter sp. 766875. NCBI lineage: Bacteria > Pseudomonadati > Pseudomonadota > Gammaproteobacteria > Moraxellales > Moraxellaceae > Acinetobacter > Acinetobacter sp. 766875. The sequence goes on from NZ_JEXX01000002.1 coordinate 106,355, forward strand.
ATGATAGTGAGTTTATGCAAGAGTCTTTTATTCGGTTCTATGATGCATCTAAGCATAATCAGCTTAAGCAAGCGCTCGGGTATATCCTGCGTATTGAACACACCCCAACCAAGGGATTCCATGGACATCTTTATTACTTCTTCAATGCCAATGACCATCGTGAGGACATCACGTGGGGGCAATATATTGCTGAGAAATGGAGGGTTGCTACAAACAATCTTGGGACTGCTTTTATCTGCAATATGAAGAAAGATGAGTACCGCTATCGTGCCTTAGGCATTTTGGAGTATACCGACCATGAAATGCTTAAGAATCTCAAGGCTACGTTTGACTACATATGCAAAAATGATCAGTACTTCGCCTTTACTAATGGAGAACAAATTCGGAGCTTCCGAACAAGCCAAATACCAAAAGTTCCTGCTACCAAACTTGGCCGTCCACGCAAGTTCGAGCAACTTAACCTACTAGACTCTGATCAGTCAGATGATGCTCAAGTAGGAGGACAGTAACATGACTAAGTACGCATCAGATGCTTTACTTGCAGCTACACATTCGTCATGCAGCATTCAACCTATTTGGGCTTACGATCTGATTGGTTCTGAGAAGTCAGCAAAAGCTCTTGGGAGATCAAAAACTACAAGCATGTTTGCAAAACAAAATTCTCAAAATAGTAATCAGGCATTATCTCTCAGTAAACCTGTTGAGTTGATTAGATCAGCATATCCATTAGTGACAGGCTCCCCTGTCACTAATGGGATGTTATCTGTTCGACTAAAGCCAGAGAACGAATTGTTTATTCAGTTTATTAAACATATGGGGCCTATGCTTAATGGGGGGATTTACTGCCACGATCAGTATTTTTCTAATCAAATTACGGGCTACCAATATATGCTCAACACTAGGCAGTTTAGTGAGGATTTAACAGCTTGGAATACAGAACAAAGTCGTGCTGAAGAGTTATTTGATTCGACAATGAAGGTTCTATTCAGAGACTACGCAGGCTTCGAAACACATGAGCTATATTTGCCAATGCTATTTACGCTTTCAGCGAATACTCCAATGTATTCGAAACAACAATATTTAGATCAGCAGAAAAAAGAGATGATCGCCATTTTCCTTAATGAAGGTGGAAATAATGAAATTATTGCCGTATTTTCGAAATGGGAACTTACACCCCAAGGACAATTAGCACTTAGGCTGGTGTTTTTACTGGAACGCCAGTTCATAGATGATCCTGTTGGTTCTTCTGATGAAAATGCTTTCATTGCCTTACGAGGTAATCTGGAAGGCCTATTTAATTGCAAAGCATATCCTGTATCTATGCCATTAAACGGGTTTATGCAAACTAATCATTTTTTTAAAAGTGATCCAAGGTGCAAAGATCTTATTAAGCTGCTCAAAACGTACCTGATAGGCAGTGATGCAGTCCTTCGAATTTGGGATACACAGTCCAATTTTGATGTGTTGTATTCAAAGTTTAAAACTAACTAGTTAAGAGGCTATTTCACAATGGGTGCATTCCAGTTAAACACCGCTGATTACCTATTTATGAAATATCGCTCTATGACTGTCGAATTAATGAGCATAGTACAAGACTACTATCCTCACTTAAGCAAGGCAGAGGCGCTGAGAAAGGCAAATAATCAAGAGTTTCCTTTCTCTGTCTTTAAAATAGATTCAAGCAAACGCGCACCATTTCTGGTGCACGTTAAAGACTTGGCTGATATCTTAGATAAGAAGTATTCTGAAGCTGCTAAAGACTTTGCTACGTTTCATCAATGAGGCGTAGCACCTCTTCCAATTGAATTACATTTCGCCTTGACTTCACAGAAACATACCGCTGTAAGCTCCCCCAAGAATCATGCAAACTTACTTTCTGAATTTCAGGAATAGTAAAACTTTGTTCTGCAAGTCTCGTACAACCTTCATGTCTCAAATCATGAAAATGTAAATCCTCTATTCCCAATATTTTACATGCTTCGCGAAACTCTTTTCCTATGCTTTTGGGATTCAAAGGTAATAAGAGTTGTTCATCATATCCTAATCGAAGCATACGACTCCGCACTTCATTATCTAATAAAAGTTCAATTATTGTTTTACAAGGTTCCAACACATCAAAAGACTTGTGATTACCTTTAGAACCGTTCGGATTTTTCAAATCATGAACTTTCCATGAAGAGTTGTAAGAATCATAATCTTGCAGCCATAAGCGTGTTAACTCTGCTTCACGTCTACATGAAAAAATTGCGAACCAAATAATTAAATGCATTGGATACTTAGTACCGTATTTATTTAACTTCCAACGCTCAGCAAAAAGTTTTGTTAAAGCAATTAACTCTTCCTTTGTAGGAAGCCTATCTCTCACTTTACTAGACGAGATTTGACGAGTTTTTCTAAGCTGTGCTGTAGCTTTATCGAAGTTACTTAAATCAACTTCCATACCCCACATAACAGATGCATGAGATAGAACACCTCTAATATGTAAAAGCTCATGCTGCTGTGTACTTGTTGCAATAGGTTCTAAACCAAGATTAGGCACGCCTCTTCGTCTTAGAGCCACATGCTCAGCCAAATGTATCGAATGTATTTTTGTGATAATATTGCGCGCAATTGGCAACTTCTTAATTAAGAGTAGAGAATAGCGTTTCGTCCTGCCGTACTCGCTCCCAACTTCATCCAAATATTTATCTATGGCATCTGACAAAGTTAGATCAATCAGTTGTTCTTTGCCAAGTAAAATGTCTGGATTTTCTTGAATCTCAACTTCTCTTTTTTTAAGCCAGTTTTCTGCCACTTTTTTTGAATAAAATGTTTTGCTTTCAGAATAAGCAGGATAACCTTTTTTGTTGATCCGGATAGCAGCTCGGTAACTAACACTTCCATCTGCACTTTTTCTGGCAGTAATTGACCCCATAATTTTACACCATGAACCATTTTTTTCATTATGGTGTAAATTCTGGTGTAAATGCAAACCGATTAACGCAGCTAAACATGAGTTCCCACAGATTCAAACAGGTTGCAAAACACTGATTAAAGGTATGATTTTTAATGACTATTAACAAAACCATTGAAACTATTAAATCTCCAAGAATCAGTGTAGCCCCAATGATGGACTGGACTACAAAGGATTACCGATTCTTTGCACGGTTGTTTAACCCAAACGTTGTGCTATATACCGAAATGGTGACAACAGGCGCGATTTTATTTGGCGATGCAAAACGCCACTTGGACTATAACGCTCAAGAACACCCAATCGTACTGCAACTCGGTGGTTCAAATCCTCAAGAGCTTGCCACTTGTACAAAAATGGCGGAAGACTGGGGCTATGATGAAGTCAACCTGAATGTAGGCTGCCCAAGTGACCGTGTACAGAACAATAAAATCGGCGCATGTTTAATGGCAGAGCCAGACTTAGTTGCTGAATGTATTCATAGCATGCAAAAAGCGGTAAATATTCCGGTAACGGTTAAGCACCGTATTGGTATTGATGACATGCAGTCTTACGAAGAAATGCTACATTTCGTAGATACTGTCGCTGCAACAGGTTGTACATATTTCGTTGTGCATGCCCGTATTGCTATTTTGAAAGGTTTGTCTCCAAAAGAAAATCGAGAAGTTCCTCCTTTACGCTACGAAGATGTATACCGCTTAAAACAAGAACGTCCACACCTAACCATTGAAATTAACGGTGGGATTAAAACCTTTGCCGAAACTCAAACACATTTACAACATGTTGATGGGGTCATGATTGGCCGTGAAGCCTATCACAACCCTTACCTACTCGCAGAACTGGGACAGCTTTGGAATTTAGAAGCGCCAGATCGTTTCGATATTATGGAACAAATGCTGCCTTATATTGAACAACGTATGGCGGAAGGAGCTCCACTATCTATCATTACGCGCCATATTTTAGGTTTATTTCAAAACCTACCGGGTGCCCGTAAATGGCGTCAAGCATTAAGCGGTGGAAATGCAAAAACTTTAACTGATGTCGAGAATGCTATTCGAAACATGCAAGCTGCGATTATTCGTACTGAAGAATATGTGAAAGAGCATCAGGCTTAAGCCCACTCAGCCTTCTTAAATTGTAAGAAAATGTGGCATTTTAAATCAGAGACTTAGATTTTGAGTATATTCGCAAATGTCGGCTCGAAATATTCAAATTTAAGCTCTGATTATTTATTTATACTCAATAATATCAGTTACTTAAATTTTACTAGTTTTAGCCACTATTTTAACTAGGCTATTTTTTCGCAGTCAGAAATAAAAACTGGAAAAAAGATACGTTATTACATAACATAAACAAAACTTTTAAGTTTGGGCAATTAGTATCTCTGAACGCCACAGGTAGGTGGTGATTTTCTAAATACGGATATAGGTAGTACGGGTAGAGATTTCACGATGATTATTTATGACGGACAAGTAGCTGATAACTATATGTATCAGGATTCAAATCAGGCAGCGATTGTTGTATCACACAGCACACCAAGCCTTCCTTATCCCTTCACCATGAAACCCAACAATCACCGCACTGAAAGCAATACCCCTCCCGCCATTGATGTAGAAAAATTCGTAGCAAAACTAGAAAGTGTTACTTCTAGACGCAGCAAAGCTCGTTGTGCACGTAGCATTCGTCTTGCACTTGAATCTGCTGGTGCCGATGTTGAAAACCACCCAATTGCAGCATCTGATTGGGGCGATACCCTGAAAAAGATTGGCTATAAAGAAATTAACCCAGCTTTTGATGAGCCTCAAGAAGGCGACATTTACATCATTCACAGAACTCGCAACCATGTTTATGGTCACATCGCTGGTTACACAGGAAGTGAATGGGTTTCGGACTTCAAACAAAGCAGTTACGACGTCTATAAAGATGACAACGTCACCTATACTTACTACAGATTAGGTTAATTTACTGCTTTTTAAGATTGAAACATTTGATGAATTTGCTCGGCACAATGCTGAATCATTTCATCCTGATCTTTTCTATAAACCAAGAAAACTTCTGAGAATGACAAATCATCTGCCAAAGGTAATAGCTTTACCTGATTAGGTAAAATTTGTTTGAACTCTTCAGGAACTATACTGATTCCCAAATTTGCAGCGACCAATTGTAACTGCGAAATCTTACGTGACAGAATGGGGGCTTTTTGTGGAGTAAATCCTGCAGCTAAACACAGATTTGCGACCAAATAACTTAAGCCTCCTCTTTCGGCATGAGGTGTAGTTACAAAACACTCATCTTTCAAGTCTTTTAAATAAACCTTTTCTGCTTTAGCAAATTTGGCATGCTCGGTATGCACAGCCACCATTAAAGGTTCTTCATATAACTTAAGAATGCTCATCTCATCTAGAGTGTGCCGAACGGGAGGTCTAATAAAACCAATATCAATTTCACCGTTCATTAAAGCTAAGATTTGCTGCTCGGATGACAAGGTATTGATCTCAAAACTCAGCTGCTGCGTTAAGCTAACTTCTTTTAATATTTGTACCTTTTTATGATCCATAACAATGCTACTTGAATGAGCAATTTTAATCTGGCGGTTTTTCCCTTCCGAAACACTCTTGGCAAGATCAATGATTTCATTTAAGTAGAGCAAATTATCTTTTATTTTCTTATAAAACACTTCTCCCGCTGCCGTGAGTTTTGCCCTTTTATCCGTGCGATCAAACAACTGAAAACCTATCTGTTCTTCTAATAGCTTCATTTGTCGACTTAAAGCAGACTGAGCAATAAATAGTTTTTCGGAAGCAGCGGTAAAACTCCCTTCTTCAACAATTTTTATGAAATATTGGAATTGTTTTAATGTGAGCATTACCATCTCAAAATTAGATCATTCGGTCTATTTTCTATATTAGATTAGATAGATTCCCTTCGCTAGAATTTTATTAAGACCATTCACTTGATTGAATTCTTTATGAAGTATTTAAAAGGTTTCGCAATATGCACCATCGTTATTTTAATTTTATGGTGCTTTAAATTTTATGATCAGCAACTACCCACACAGCTCCAGCAAGACCACATAGAGCTGTACGATTAAATAGTTTCTCTCAAAAATAAAAGGCATGCCCTCACCTAAGCGCATACCTTTTCAATATTTAAATTAGGCTTTCTTTAAATCGAGTTTTTTCAAAACTTCCGCCACGGCGATCATGGCAAAGCTTGAAGTGACCACCACCGCTGAACCATAACCTCCACAGCGCACCCCTGCCGATGGACAGACATCCGCACTAGAAAACGGATTGTCGATAGAATAAATACAGGTAATGCCAAATTTCTCTTTTGGCTTTTTACATATGCCGCGAGCACGAAGCTGACTACGTAACTTCGCTAACATTGGGTCTTGCTCTGTTTTTGATAAATCAGCCACACGGATTTTAAGTGGATCGAGTTTACCACCTGCCCCACCCGACACAATCAAAGGAATTTTATTAAAACGACAATGGAGCATTAAAGCCAGTTTTGCTTTAACGTCATCGATGCAGTCCAAAACAATATCTGGTATAGGGTTTAAAAGCTCTGCGACATTCTGTGGTGTTAAGAAGTCATCAATAATATTAACTTTAATACGTGGGTTAATTTGGCGACAACGCTCCGCCATAATCTCAACTTTTTCACAGCCCAGAGTTGATGTCATCGCAGGTAGCTGACGGTTCACATTTGATGCCGCAACTACGTCCATATCGACTAGTGTGATCTCGCCAATACCTGTACGTGCTAAAGCTTCTACCGCCCAACTGCCAACACCACCAATACCAATCACCATCACATGACTTTTTTCATAGTGCTGGAACGATGAATCACCATAAATTTTGGCTACACCCGCAAAACGGCGGTCATATTCATCTTGTTGAAGATCGGTCATTGCTACTCTTTGAGGGGATATAAAACACGGAGAGTATTTTACTGCTTTTCAAAACCAAATTGCTACTTGGCACTAGTCAGCTATCTGATTGGTGCCAAAGCCATTCACAGCCTGTCGAGCATCGACAAGATACTGTTTTTGCAAAACGTAAGATGTTAATTAAGATTGAACAGGTTCTGTGAATGGCAATGGTTTTGCCTACTTTTGCCGAAACAAAAGTAGGGTTATGAACTACTACTATTAGAATTTTTTACGGTAAGACTCCGTCGTGATAATTCTCCAAATACCAACCAATAAAAATATTGATTGGTATTAATCTCAAGACAACATTAACCAGCAATTAAATTCCGTAGTACATAATGCAAAATACCACCTGCCTTAAAGTACTCAACCTCATTTAACGTATCAATTCGACATAACACATTAAAGTGGCTGGCTACCCCATTTGGCCCTTTCACATCAACTTCTAGAATTTCATGGGTCTGAATGCCATCCGATAAACCACGAATCGAAATGACTTCATGACCGGTTAAGTTAAGAGACTGTCTGGTTTGACCATCAACAAACTGTAATGGCAACACGCCCATACCCACCAAGTTTGAACGGTGAATACGTTCAAAACTTTCAGCAATCACAGCTTTAACACCCAGCAAATTCGTACCTTTGGCAGCCCAGTCACGCGAAGAACCAGTTCCGTACTCTTTACCAGCAATAATCACAAGCGGTGTATGTTCTTGTTGGTAACGCATTGCCGCATCATAAATGGCAAGCTTCTCACCACTTGGCACATGTATGGTATTACCGCCTTCTTCGCCGCCGAGCATTTCGTTCTTAATACGAATATTGGCAAAGGTGCCTCGCATCATGACTTCATGGTTACCACGTCGTGAACCATAAGAGTTGAAGTCTTTTGGCTCAACACCTTGCTCTTGTAAGTATCGACCTGCCGGACTGTCTTTTTTGATATTACCCGCTGGTGAAATATGGTCGGTGGTTACCGAGTCACCTAGCACTGCCAAAATACGTGCCTGTTCAATATTTTTGATTGGTTTTGGTGGCTCACCAATACCCTCAAAGAACGGCGGATGGCGAATATAAGTCGAATCATCAGCCCATTCGTAAGTTTTACTTTTTGGAATCTGAATCGCTTGCCAGCTTTCATCACCATCAAACACCGCAGCATATTCTTTGTGGAACATATCGGTATTTACTTTTTGTAAGACGGCATCAATTTCTGCCTGACTTGGCCAAATGTCTTTTAAGTAAACAGGTTGCCCATCTTTACCTTGCCCAATTGGTTGAGTCGTTAAATCGGTACGGATATTCCCAACTAAACCATAGGCAACTACAAGTGGTGGCGAAGCAAGCCAATTGGTTTTAACCAATGGATGCACACGCCCTTCAAAGTTACGGTTACCCGAAAGTACAGATGCTACGTTTAGATCATGACACTGAATTGCATCTTCAATTGGTTCAGGTAAAGGACCCGAGTTACCAATACACGTTGTACAACCATAACCTACCAAGTTATAGCCTAACTCATCTAAATACGGGGTAAGTCCAGCAGCCAATAAATAGTCGGTTACGACTTTAGAACCAGGTGCAAGTGAACTTTTTACCCACGGTTTACGCTGCAAGCCTTTTTCAATGGCTTTTTTAGCAAGTAAACCTGCCGCCAGCATTACATTTGGGTTAGAGGTATTGGTACATGAAGTAATCGCAGAAATGACGACATCGCCATGATTTAACGGATATTCCTGTCCTTCAATCACACAAGACGGGCTTTCATGCTGAATATTGGCTTTGGTCGCTTCTACAGCCGTACCACCACCGCCTTCATTTTCCAAACGCTCTTTGGCTTCTTTGGCTGGCTTAAGTGTTAGCTCCATGAGCGCATTAAACGTTTTTGGTACTTCTGATAAAAGCACACGGTCTTGAGGGCGTTTTGGACCTGCCAAACTTGCCTGAACCGTACTCATATCTAAACTTAAGGTATCTGTGAAAACAGGTTCATCACCCGGATTACGCCATAAGCCTTGTGCCTTGCTATATGCTTCAACCAGTGCAATACGGTCACTTTGACGGCCAGTTAATTTCAAATACCCCAAAGTCACTTCATCAATTGGGAAGAAGCCACAAGTTGCGCCATATTCAGGTGCCATGTTGGCAATGGTCGCCCGGTCAGCAAGTGGTAAGTCGGCTAAGCCATCGCCATAGAATTCTACAAATTTACCTACCACACCTTTTTGGCGAAGCATTTGAGTAATGGTGAGTACCAAGTCGGTTGCCGTAATTCCCTCTTGTAATTTTCCGGTCAGTTTAAAACCGATCACTTCAGGAATAAGCATAGAGATAGGCTGACCCAACATGGCAGCTTCTGCTTCAATACCACCAACACCCCAACCTAAAACCCCTAAACCATTAATCATAGTGGTATGTGAGTCTGTACCTACTAATGTGTCAGGGAAAGCAAAGGTTTGACCATTGTCTTCACCTAACCACACCGCTTGAGCCAAATACTCTAAATTGACCTGATGGCAAATACCGGTACCCGGTGGCACAACACTAAAGTTATTAAATGCAGATTGTCCCCAACGTAAAAATTGATATCGCTCGCCATTACGCTGCATTTCAATTTGAACGTTTTCTTCAAAAGCCTGATCATCGGCAAAATAGTCCACCATCACGGAGTGGTCAATGACTAAGTCTACAGGTGATAAAGGATTAATTTTTTCAGGGTCGCCGCCCGCTTGTGCCATTGCAGCACGCATTGCAGCCAAGTCAACAACTGCAGGAACACCGGTAAAATCTTGCATTAGAACCCGTGCAGGTCGATATTGAATTTCCTGATCGGAAGTACGGGTTTTTAGCCACTCAGCTAAAGCATGAATGTGTTCTGTTTTAACACTGTGCTGATCTTCAAACCGTAATAAGTTTTCCAACAGTACTTTTAATGATTTCGGCAGTTTGGCAATGTCACCTAGCTTTTTCTCGGCTTGGGTTAAGCTAAAAATCTGATAATTGCTGGAACCTACTGTTAGCGTCTGTAGAGCATTAAAACTATTGATATTGCTATACTTAGCCATTGGGTTATCCTCCCATGTCTGGCAATGTTATTTTTCACGTTTTTACATGTTGTTTTCTTACTTTAAGCTTCTTTTTTCATCGCTGTGTTTTGTTTTAGTTACTATTTCTAATCTTTGATTTTTATTACGATAATTTCAATGCTGATAGTGAGTTTTTCCATAGCAAATCAGCTAAATCTGCCTCGGCCATATTTAAATTTTCGGCCAAACTTTTGAGTACATAAGGTAAGTTCACAGGCGTATTGCGAGTACGCTGCTCAGTTGAAGTTTGACAGCAAAGCGGGGTCATATCAGGACAGTCTGTTTCAATCACTAAATGCTCTGCACCTATAGCCTGTACCACAGTATGAAGCTTTTTCGCATTTGGGTTAGTCACTTGTCCCGTCACACCAATTTTAAAACCAAACTTAATTAGACCTTTTGCCTCTTCCACTCCACCACTAAAGGCATGAGCAATTCCGCCGAGTTTAAACTTATGTGCTTTTAATATTGCTAATACGTCCCCGTGTGCTTTTCGAATATGAAGTAACACTGGCTTTTGGTATTGAGTTGCCAGATCTAACTGATCGGCAAAATACTGTTTTTGTTTGGCATATATATCGGGCTGCTTATGCTCTTTCAAAAAAGTGTCGAGGCCAATTTCACCCACTGCCACGCAGTCTTCTTGCTGCAAAATTTGTTCAAGATGAGAAAGATGTTCTGGCCTGTGTTGCTCAATATAAAATGGATGCAACCCTGGCGCTAAATAAGAAGTGGGCACATTCTCCCACTGCTTGAGCTGATGATGAGTGCGTACCAACTCATCAAAACGTGACTGTAAAAAGCCAATTAACACCAAAGCATCCACACCCACTTTTTTAGCCTCAAGTGCTAACTGCTGCCGATCTTCATCAAAATCGGAAACATCGAAATGGGTATGGGTATCAAACAAATGCATTAGCTAGCACTTTTTGCGGCAAGTGTCGAAGCTGGTTTAGCTTTAGGCTGCGGCAAATATTCTTCTTTCAATACATCTTGTAATTGGTCGTATGGAATAACTAAACGAGGTAATCCCACAACATAAGGACCAATTTCATATTCGCCATATTGAAGAATCAAGCCCTGATCACCGAGCAAGAAGTTTTCGGTGAGTTTAAATGGCCAAGCTTGTTCATATTCACTCACACTATTGGCAAGTTTTGAGTCAGTCACCCAAGCTTTAAACGCCTCATGTGCTAACTTTTCTAAAGCCGCTTTTTTCTCTGGACGCAGCAAGTTTTCAAGTTTAACTTGCTTTTCCTCTTTTAAATCAAAATTGTAATAGTGCTGTGCAGCCGAACCATGCGCCCCGCCCAAATAGCTACTACTGTTGACCACAACAGTTACGACCTTACCTTGCGACTGTATGATTTTAGGTTTTACTAAAAGATTAATCTGATGATTACTACTTAACTCTTTTAGTTCCTTGTCTAAACCAATAAATGAGTTTGCATAGCGCTGAACCTGAGCATCGAAACTATCTTGTTGGTCAGCAGCAGCAACTCCCGAAGCTTCTGTCTTTTTATCAGCTTTTGCTGTTTTTGCATCTGGTTCTGCAATTTCAAGAATCTGGCCGAGTGCTTTTAAAACTTGTTGATCAATAATCTTATCAATAAATGGATAGTTACTTTGCAAGCGCTCTACAGTAAATTCAGGGCAAGTTTTACCACTACAGTCTGGCAAAACCACCTTACTTTGAACTGTTTCCCCTTTTAAAGTCAGTTCCACAGGCTTTTGCTCAACCACTGCTGGCTTTTGCTGATCTTTCGACTCTTTAGGATCACTTTTAGGCTGACATGCCACTAAAAATAGTGCAGAAGCAAGTAGCGTTAAACGTAGCGAGGCCTTAGAAGTTAACATCATATTTTGCCTTTATTCTGAGAAGATTATGCATAACTCATATGAAGTTAGCGCATCTATAAGTAAGTTGCAAATTCTGCTACCAACTTAAAACATTTGTTCATAAACCTCAGGTTGTAATATTTTTTTGGTTTGTTCTGTCGTTAAATAAATATCGAGCTGAGGCGCATCTTTGGTAATCTGATTTGCCTGATAATGCAGACCTACACCCTCACCATCAAAGAACCAGTCGGCCTGTCCCCAATACAAAGTTTTTGGTGCGTCTTTTTTAACGTCAGCATTTTGTTTTTTCAGCCAATCCTGATACGCAGTTTGCACGATTTGATGCACAGTGGTTTGCTGATCTTTTTGAAGTACATCAAGCAAAGTTAAGCTTTTATGCAATTTACGATCAGCCACGAAAAAATAATAACGATCTTTTATAGTGATCTCTTCTTGTTTACTGTCCAAAGCCAGTTGTAGTAATACATATTGATTACGCTGCGAAGCAATGCGTGTATGAATGTGTAATTCATAGGCACGGTTTTTAGAATATTTATCTTGCCATTCGTCTGACTTTTTAATGTAAGCATCAACTGCTTGTTGCAGGTTCAAATCTTTTTTCAAATTAATTTGAGTCTGAATGACTTTCGCCTGATTTTTTTCGATCCAGCTATTTAACCATGCATCTTGGGTTTTTATAGTTTGAATGTCGACATCAATACAGTTTTTCTTTTCACAAAAAGGCACTGCATAATTTGCCTTGGTTTCAGTCAAGTTTAAGTAAGGTAAAACCTCTGCCTTTTCAGTAGTATTCTTTTGAGCAGAAGCTATATTTTTTTCAGAAGATGATGAGGACTGAGTGCTTTTCCAGACAAATGCAGAAATAGCAGAGATTAGTGTTACAGCTGCAACTACAAGCGCAATAATTGCCTTCTTACTCAAATTCATTTCATCATCCTTTCTTATTTTTCAAAACAAAACAGCTTCTGTTCGAAGCTGTTTGTCACATTTATATGCTTAGTGTTCACGTGTACTACGGAACTCAATATCAGGCCAACGCTCTTGCATAATCTGCAAGTTTACTCGGCTAGGAGCAAGATACGTTAAGTGACCGCCACCATCAATTGAAAGTTGGTCATGTGCTTTTTTCTTGAACTCATTAAGAATCTTGTCATCATCACAATGAATCCAACGCACAGTATTTACGCTTACTGGCTCGTAAACACAGTCAACTTTATATTCTTCTTTCAAGCGGTAAGCAACAACGTCAAACTGAAGCACACCAACCGCACCCACAATCAAATCATTGCTAATTTGTGGCATAAACACCTGAGTTGCCCCTTCTTCAGACAACTCTTTCAAGCCTTTTTGCAATTGTTTTGACTTTAATGGATCTTTCAAACGTACACGACGGAACATTTCTGGCGCAAAGTGTGGAATACCAGTGAAGTGTAAGTTTTCACCGCTAGTGAAAGTATCACCAATCTGGATGGTACCGTGGTTGTGTAAACCAATAATATCGCCCGGCCATGCTTCTTCTAAGTGTTCACGTTCACCAGCCAAGAAAGTTAAGGCATCACTAATGCGGACTTCTTTACCAATACGCACGTGGTTCATTTTCAGGCCTTTTTCGTACTTACCTGAACAAATACGCATAAAGGCAATACGGTCACGGTGTTTAGGGTCCATGTTGGCTTGAATTTTAAATACAAAGCCAGAGAAACCTTCTTCTTTCGCTTCAACCATACGCTCTTGCGCTGGATGTGCTTTAGGTTCAGGCGCCCAGTTCATAAATGCATCGAGAACATGGTCAACACCAAAGTTACCTAATGCTGTACCAAATAGAACAGGTGTTTGTTTACCTTGTAAGAAAAGTTCACGGTCTAATGGTTCATTTGCCATTTGTACCAACTCAAGCGACTCTTCAAAAGAAGCCCAAGCCAACTCACCTACTTTGTCACGAATATCGGCGTGATCATAGCCATCGCGTACTTCAATATCGGTAATGGTTGAACCAAAACCTGCTTTGTAAACATACAATTTATCTTCAAGAATATTGTATACACCAGCAAAGTCACGACCCATACCAAGTGGCCATGTAATGGGTACACAGCGAATATTTAAAACGTTTTCGATTTCGTCTAACAACTCAAGTGGTTCACGAATTTCACGGTCCATTTTGTTGACGAAAGAAATAATTGGTGTGTCACGCATACGACACACTTCCATCAATTTGATGGTACGTTCTTCGACACCTTTTGCACCGTCAATCACCATCAGTGCAGAGTCAACCGCGGTAAGCGTACGATAAGTATCTTCCGAGAAGTCTTCGTGCCCCGGTGTATCGAGTAAGTTAATGGTGTGACCTTTATATGGGAACTGCATAACAGACGTGGTGATCGAGATACCACGTTCTTTTTCCATTTCCATCCAGTCAGATGTAGCTGCACGGTCAGATTTACGGCTTTTTACCATCCCTGCAACCTGAATCGCTTTACCCCATAACAACAGTTTTTCTGTCATGGTGGTTTTACCGGCATCGGGGTGGGAAATAATAGCAAAAGTCCTACGAGCCTTTACTTCTCTAGCTAATTCATCTTTAAACATAAGAAAAATCTACAATATGTACACAGTTATGTACACATTTCTAAATATGTACTAAAACTGAAAAAGTGGGAATTCAAAATTGGCATAATTGTAGCAGATTTAGAGTTGTATAGGCATAGGTGGAAATCCAGTGGCTTTTTTTTGGGGGGAGAAAACACCTAGTTTTATAAACTCAATTTATCTCTTTGCTTCGGACTTTTCGGCTTATCGGGAATTGATGTTTGCTGGATTAACAGGACACTCTTACTTAGGAGATTCTAGGCAGGCAACTTGTAAAAGTCCTCTGCCATTTGATTTGGTGCATTATTGTAGCAATCGCCTTTTATACTCATCGAAGCCTGAAATCCATATTTTTCAATCATATTGCGATATTCATGGCTACAATATTGGCTTCCTCTGTCCGAGTGAACGATTAATTTTCGAGATGGTTTATGATTGCCAACAGCCATGCTGAGAGCATTGCAAATAAGTTGGGCTGTCATCCGTTCACTTAAGTTATAAGCAACTACCTGTTTAGTACAAAGGTCTTTTAAAGCTGCTCGATATAACTGTCCTTCGGCTGTCCAAATGTACGTTATGTCACTGACCTATGCTTGATTCGGGGTTTTCATTGAAAATTGTTGATCTAGCAAATTATCGTAGACAGAACGCTTGTGGTCACTATTCCTAGTTCATTTAAAACGCTTATGGCACTTACAATACAATTGATTTAACCTTTTGATACAACGGACTGCATACGCGCTAATTTGAATGCCTTGTGATTGTAAGTATCTCGTTAAGCGAATATGGCCATAACTTTCTTTAGTTTCTTGATGGGCGATTTTGACCAAGATAGTCTGCTGATATGTTTGAATCTTTCGTTGGCTTAAACCTTGTTTAAGCCAATCATAAAACCTTGATATTGAAAATTTTAGTAGTCTAGCCATCATCGTCGTTGGATATCTATTTTTTTATGCTCTTTCATATAAGCTTACCTCACTAATTTTCCTTGGCAAAGTACGCTACTGCTTTTTTTAGGGATTCTCTTTCCATTTCAGCAGTTTTGAGTTGTTGTTTTAGCTTTTTATTCTCTTCAAGCAGCGCAACGAGATAGGGTAAATATTGTTGTGTACCCGCTAATGTCCCTGCTTTGGATTTCTTGTGTCAATTGGAAAGAGTCTAGATGAAATTCCAAGTAGTCTTGCTGTTTCTGAAACAATGGGTACATCTTTATAAAATGCTTTAGCTAATGAACGGTACAGCATGGTTGATTCAGTACAATTTTCAAAGATAGTACGTGTACGGCCATCTTTACGGAAACGTTTACCATCAACCGTTTTAGCTTCAGAAGTAAAATTAATATCTGCTAGATAAACTAATAAGCCGTTTAAAATATAGTAATTACTTTCAACTAGTTATAACCCAATTTTTGGTATAATGCAGTGACTGAAAGCTTCTTTCATACGTTAAAAGGTCACGTGGTACATGGGAGCGTTTTTTCGACTCGAAAAGAAGTGAATGCTGTCTGTTTGACTATATTTCGATTTATTATAATCGGGTCAGAAGACATTCTGCAAACGGCTGGTTAAGCCCAGAAGCGAAGCCTTTGAATAGAAATATTTCAAAAATTTAGAGGTATCAGTTGTCCACGATACTGTCTAGGATCAACGGTTCATATGTTATTATGTAGTGAGGTATACAATTATTAAGATAACGTTATGGAAATAGTAAATACAAAATTACTAGCTGGAGCTTTTATGGCCCTAACTTTAACTATGCTTAGCCCTGCCGTACTTGCAAATGATAACAATGATATACGAAAGACTGTTGTAGTTAAGTTTGCAAAAAAAGCTTACTCTGCAAATTATTACGGAAGGATAGATGGATACAAGTATGATTCCTACAAATTTTATGCTAAAAAAGGGCAAAAGTTAAAAGTGAGGTTGACTGGAGGAAATGTTGAAACTTACTTATGGGGTAATCAATTAAAAGACTCCATCAATCTTGGAGAATATTCTCCAGAGCTTGATGATAATGGTATTTATATTTTACCTGCTTCAGGTGAGTATGAAATTAGAGTATTACAACCTAGATCACAGGCAAGAAAAGATAAAAAACCTCAATATTGGATGAGTATTAACATTAAATAAAGACTTGCTAGATTCGTTTAAACTTTTATAAAAGGGTTCAAAAACTATTGCCAGTTAAACGGGGCGTGATTTTTACGTATATGTGTTTAAGTTAGTAAAATGATGTAGTTTACTTGTTTAATACCCCGAGGAATAATTTAATCTTGCTGAGCCTTAGTCACGTTTCTTTCTTTCAAAAGTTGATTATATCTTTCAACGTAACCGTCGTGATATTCAAACTCTTTTGATAGGAATTTGCAGGGGAAGAATAGGCAAAACTTGCCTTAAATAATGGTAATTCCTTATCTTTAAAATAGAGAACGCCCGATGAAATTCATTAGGCGTTTAATTTAAATAAGTGTCAGCTTATTTTATAACTAGATGTACTTGTCAATCATGATTCTTTTTCTCAATTGCCTTAAAAAAACAATCTTGCTATTTTTGACTTTTCACACCATTTTGTTCAATTTGTACTGCGGCTTGCCAGCTAGGTAGTTGGCTTAAAACTGCTACGTAACGTTGGATATGGGGATAATTTTCACCTTGTCCCATATGATAAACTAAAGCATGTAGTCCAAAGCCCATCATAAAGTCAGCACCGGTTAAACGGTCTGCCACTAGAAATTCTTTATCTTTTAAATATTCATTTAAATGGCCAAATACTTTATCGAACTCAACTTGAGTATAATTTTCTAGAAATACCAACTTCGTACCCTGCTTGGTTTCTATCGCATTAAACGTTTTTAACAAAAATGGCAGCATGGCAGAGCTTTCTGAGAAATGAATCCACTGTAGATAATCGACATAGGTAGGTTCATCCATATCTGGTGCTAAATGCGGCGCAAGTTGCTGAATTAATAACTCAACGATTGCGCCTGACTCTGCAATAACTTTGCCATCCCATTCCAATACTGGAGATTTCCCTAAAGGATGAATGGTTTTTAAAGATTCAGGGGCCAAATGCGTGTTTAAGTCACGATAATAGCGTTTCAGCTCATAGGGCTGCTTGATTTCTTCAAGCAACCACAAAATGCGAAAAGAACGTGATTGATCTAAATGATGTAGTGTAATCATGATAATTCCTATTTTTTAAATCTTTACAACGACTTTGCCAAAGTTTTCGCCTTTCAACATACCATTGAAAGCATTGATTGTGTTATCTAAACCTTGCACCATATGCTCTTTATATTTGATTTTTCCGTCTTTCAACCATTCAGACATTTGCTGATAGAATTCCGGATACTGACTGCCATAATCATCAAAAATAATAAAGCCTTGCATGCGAATACGCTTTTTTAAAAGGGTGGAAATAAAGCCCGGTAAACGGTCTGGCCTTTGTGCTTGCTCGGTAGTGTTATACTGGGAAACCACACCACACACCGGTACACGTGCCGCAGAGTTAAGCAATGGCCATACCGCATCAAACACTTTACCCCCCACATTCTCATAATAAATATCAATACCGTTGGGAGCTGCTTGTTGTAATTGTTCTGCAAAATTTTCATCATGATGATTGATACAAGCATCGAAGCCGAGTTCTTCTACTGCATAACGGCATTTTTCAGCCCCACCTGCGACGCCAACCACGCGACAACCTTTAAGTTTGCCAATCTGTCCAACCGTAGCACCAACAGGTCCCGTTGCAGCTGCAACGACTAAAGTTTCACCGGCTTTAGGCTGACCAATGTCCAACAACCCCATATAAGCAGTAAATCCTGGCATTCCCAAAATACCCAATGCCCAAGATGGATGTTCAGGTTGCATACCTAAGCTTTGACATGCTGTCCCATTAGAAATTGCGTAGCTCTGCCAGCCATTTCCTGAAAGAACCCACTCGCCTTCTTTGAATTTTGGGTTTTTAGAGGCCATCACTTGACTGACTGTTCCACCGACCATCACTTCGCCAATTTCAACCGGTGCTGCATATGAAGGAGCATCACTCATGCGACCACGCATATAAGGATCGAGTGACAAGTAAATGGTTTTTAACAATATCTCGCCTTGTTTAAGTTCATTGAGTTCAACTTGTTCAATACGAAAATCGCTGTGTTTTGGCTCACCCACTGGCCGTTTAGCTAAAACGATGCGTTGATTAATAACTGTTTTCAAACATATAACTCCATGTTTTATTTAGAAGTATTTCGCTTCACAATCAAAAATTATGATTAAAATTTCTTTACACCCATTGTAGATGAGTTATAATAAAAAACAATACGACTGGTCTATTTTTACAATAGAGTAAACAATTAATATGAAGCCTAATCCTATTAAAAAGTCTGAAGCGAAGCGCTTACACATTCTTAACACCAGTTCAGACCTGATTTTGCATAAAGGTTTTACTGGCGTAGGATTACAGGAAATTTTACAGAGCTGTGAAATCCCTAAAGGCTCGTTTTATCATTATTTCCAATCCAAGGAAGCTTTCGGATGTGAATTGGTACAGCATTATGTAGATAATTACCAAGTCCGTTTAAATGATGTATGGCGTAGTGATAAATCCCCTTATCAAAAGCTGATTGAGTATTTTAATTTATGGATAGAAGATCCTGAAACACAGTGTGGTTGGGCGGATAGCTGTTTAATTGTGAAACTTGCCGCAGAAGTTGCCGATCTATCTGAAGATATGCGCTCCATTATGTCCGCTGGCGTCGATGATGTAATCCAACGGATTGCTGGTTTAATTGATTTGGGAAAACAGGATCAGTCTATCCAAGCAGATACCGAGGCCTCGACGTTGGCACAAGTACTTTACCAAATGTGGTTAGGTGCAGCATTACTGAGTAAGTTGCAAAAAGATAAAACACCATTACATCAAGCGCTGAGAGCAACTAAATTTCTATTAAAAAGTAAAGATTCATAAAAATTAATTAAATATCAACCACATAATTCATAATAGCAGTCCAATGATTACATATTATTGTATTGCTATTAGATCAATTTACAATCCATGAATGAGTATAGCGCACAATGAATTCTTCTTCTAAAGCCCTCATGACTCGTATTTTAGTCGGATATTTAGGCTTATATCCCACACTATTACTGGTACTCACTTTATTAAAGCCAATTACTGAGCATCAAAGTTTCCCGATGATGGTGTTGATTGAAGTCATAGTATTAGTGCCAGTAACGCAACTGATTTCTTTCCCACTGGCAGGTTGGCTCATTACACAGCTAAGAAATTTTAAGAACTTGTTTTAAGAAGAAATTGTGCTGGCAACAGCAATCCTAAGTCCTTATTTTGCCAACCACAAAGGTTGGCAAAATAACTCATTAAGTCAATATTAATCTGCGTAAGCTGGATAATCAATATAGCCTTTTTCCGTCCCACCATACATAGTGCTTGCATCTACTGTATTCAATGGCCAGTCATTCGCGATGCGATCGGGTAAATCCGGATTCGCAATAAATGGGCGTCCAAATGCAATTAAATCGGCCACCCCTGCCTCTAAAATTCGAGTCCCTCTTTCTGCCGTATATCGACCTGCATAAATAATCTGACCACTGAAAGTGTCTCTGACATCTTTACGAAAATCATGAGGAAGTTCTGGTGCATTATCTCAATCAGCTTCTGCAATAGATAAGTAGGCAATCCCAACTTCTTCAAGTATTTTTATGGCTTCAATATAAGTTACATGTGGATCATCTTCAACCAACCCCATGTAAACACGATCTTCCTCTGTACTTTCAAATAGCGGGGCAAAACGCACTCCTAAACGATCTGCACCAACCACCTCAGCAACGGCCTCTACTACTTCACGTAAAAAACGCAAACGATTGTTTAGTGATCCACCATATTCATCTTCACGGTGGTTACTATGTGCAGAGATAAATTGATTTACCAAATAACCATTTGCACAATGAATTTCAACTCCATCAAAACCAGCAGCCAAGGCATTGCGTGCAGCTTGAGCATAGAGTTGCACTAATTTTTTAACTTCTGCATTGCTTAAAGCACGTGGCATTGAAGGATCAGCCAAGGCACCTGCATTGGGCCCGGTCTCAATAAAGACTTTAACATTACTATCAGCCTTAATAGCCGAAGGCGCGACCGGTGATGCATGATTGGGTTGCAAAGATGTATGTAAAACACGCCCAACATGCCAAAGTTGTGCAAAAATAATGCCTCCTTTAGCATGCACTGCTTCCGTCACTTTACGCCATCCAGCAATCTGTTCAGGGCTGTGAATACCGGGAGTCCAAGCATAGCCTTGACCACGTGGCTCAATTTGCGTACCTTCGGTGACCATAAATCCTGCCCCGGCACGCTGTTGATAATAGGTTGCCATCAGTTCATTTGGAATATTCCCTGGCTGAGTACTGCGCGACCGCGTTAATGGTGGCAATACAATACGGTTTTGCAAAACATAAGGGCCTAAGCTTAAGTTTTGAAAAAGTTTACTGTCATTCAATTCATTGTATCCAAGTCATCATGACTTAATTGATCTAAATTAAATACCCATCCTTCCTGTATATAGAAAAATAAAGGAAGGAAAGCTATTCACTCAGGCCCTTCACCATTAAGTGACGATTATTTTGCTTGTTGCGCCAGTTGCTCAAAGTCAGAAGTTTTATTCACTGCAAAGCACCACAACAGACACTAGCTACTCTTTATT
Source organism: Acinetobacter sp. 766875 (assembly GCF_000582055.1). Lineage (NCBI taxonomy): Bacteria > Pseudomonadati > Pseudomonadota > Gammaproteobacteria > Moraxellales > Moraxellaceae > Acinetobacter > Acinetobacter sp. 766875. Next base: position 127,495 of record NZ_JEXX01000002.1, read on the forward strand.
TCAACAATTGAAGTAATGCTGTAGCGGTTGCAGCAGAAGAGGCTGGATTTTGTCCAGTAACCAGCAAGCCATCTACTTGAACATGTACTTGCCAATCTTCTACTTTAGAATAATGACCACCGTTTTCTTTAAGCATGTCTTCAACTAAAAATGGTACAATTTTAGTCAAACCTACAGCCTCCTCCTCAGTATTGGTAAAACCAGTCACCAATTTACCTCTGACTAAAGGCGCTCCATTACTTGCTTTCACATGACGAAGAACACCTGGGGCATGACACACTGCTGCAACAGGTTTGCCAGACTGAATCGCCTGTTCAATCAGAGAAATTGAAATCGGATCTTCTGCTAAATCCCACAATGGGCCATGCCCGCCTGGATAAAACACTGCATCATAATCAGCTACAGAAATTTCGCTAAGTTTATGCGTCTGTGCCAATGCTTGCATTGCAGTTGGATCAGCTTCAAAACGATGAGTGGTTTCAGTTTGCGCATCGGCCAAATTACTTTTCGGATCTAATGGTGGCTGCCCACCTTGAGGCGACGCCAGCGTAACTTCAGCACCAGAGTCAATAAAGGTGTAATACGGTGCAGCAAGTTCTTCTAGCCAAAAACCTGTTTTCTTACCAGTATTGCCAAGTTGATCATGTGAGGTTAAAACGATTAAAATTTTCATGTTATTTCTCCGATAATTTTCAGGATTGAGGAGCATTGTTGCATGATCACTTGTCGTGTATCGTGACCATGACAGATACGCTTATTTAGATGCTCGCCTCGAGAATTTGGCGACTGATCTCTAATGAAACATTTTTATGTTCGCCTAGCTGTGTAAGATTGTGTGATTTAAGTTGCGTAATGATGATCTCAATATCTGTCTCCCCCAGTCCATAATCGCTAAGACGGGTCGGCAATCCAAGTTGCTCAAAGAAGGCTAGAGTATGAGCAATAGCAGTATCAATACGTTGTTCTTCATCACCTTCGACAATCTGCCAGACTCGAGCTGCATACTGTAGTAATTTTTCTCGCTTCTCTTGACGACGCACTTGTAGATTGGCCGGCAACACAATGGCTAAGGTACGAGCATGATCAATACCATGTAAAGCCGTGAGCTCATGCCCAATCAAATGGGTTGACCAATCTTGTGGTACACCAGCTCCAATTAGCCCATTCAGTGCCATGCTAGCAGCCCACATCAAATCCGCACGCGTGTCATAATCTGCTGAATCGTCCAAGATTTTCGGTCCAATCTCAATCAGAGTTTGCAATAGACCTTCGGCAAAACGATCTTGTACTTGTGCATTGACAGGGTAAGTTAAGTACTGTTCCATGACATGAACAAATGCATCGACTACGCCATTTGCTAATTGGCGCGTCGGCAAGCTAAAAGTTTTATTCGGATCTAGTACGGAAAATTGCGGAAAAACATAGGGGCTGCTAAATGACAATTTGGCTTGGGTCGATTTTCTGGTGACTACCCCACCGCTATTCATTTCTGAACCAGTTGCCGGAAGGGTGAGTACACTCGCAAAAGGCAAAGCTTGAGTAATTTTAGTACCATGGGTTTCTAAAATTTCCCATGCATCCCCTGTATAATTGACTGCTGCTGCAATAAATTTAGTACCATCAATTACCGATCCACCACCGACAGCCATCAAGAAATCAATCTTTTGTTCACGAATCAGCTCTACAGCTTTCATGAGGGTTTCATAACTCGGATTCGGCTCAATTCCGCCAAATTCATGAATTTCTCTTGCACCTAATGCTTCACGCACTTCAGCTAAAGTACCATTCTTACGTGCACTTTCACCACCAAACAACATTAATACTTTTGCTTCTGTAGGCACATAGTCATTGATTTTAGCTATTGTATCGCCACCAAAAATAATGCGGGTCGGATTATAAAAGTTAAAATTCAGCATATTTTTATCCTAGGATGATCAGCTAATTGATTTGAAAAACCACCGTTATTCATCAAATAAACTTTAAAAAATTGGACAACACTGCGGCTTTTGACTGCACCATGTGCTAACTATACATAAAAATAGACCAGTCGTCTATTTTTATAAAAATTATTTCAGCTTACCGACTTGAGTGATGGTTAAACACATTCAGGCTTGTTCTATACCACTTTTATTATTGATGTATTTTCACGAGCGATTGTTGAATGGAAGGTATCAACACGCTTGACTACTGACATGGTCGTGAACGCATTGGCTAAAACAGTGAATGGCTCATACAAAATAGCGATGATTGAATATTTTAAAAGCAGTTTGGCACGGTTTAGCAGATGTACAAATGCGACAGTAAATTAGATAGATTGGTTCAATATAAAGCATGTAAATAGTTGCATTCGTTTATTTACCCTGCCCTGTTTTGGATATTGACCCATTTAAATGATGGGATTAAACCAATAAATAAAGTAGGACAACTTGAATAAAAGCCTCTGACAAACCTCACAGGGTTGAAGTGCTGCCTTTCATTCAAAATTTCAGGCAGCACCCTCATACATTTAAGCGTCGGTTTAACCTGGTAGTTTACTCGCCAAAACATCTACTTTCTCAATAGACGGTGGCTCTGAAAATAGATCATCGGCCTGAGCCATCAAAGCAGCTGCAACCTTGCCAGATAAATGTGCTTGGCGACCCGCCTCATCAGGAAATGCATCAAAAATACCAAATGTTGTAGGTCCAAGACGTAGGCCGAACCACGCAACTGTCGCAGGTTCTTCCATTACGATTGGTAAACCGCCTTTAAGGAAAGCTTCCACTTCGTCTTCTTTACCTGGTTTAGCTTCAAGACGGACATATAAAGCTGTTTTAAGCATGACTAAAACCCCACAATTGATTAAAATTCAAACTCATTCTGACATTACTAATGTATGCATGTCAGAAAGTTTTGTTGTACAAAGGTTAAAAACAATTTTCCATAGCAGAGCCAAAATCTGATTTTTTTATTTCGGCATAATGCTATGAATTTATTCAAGTTAATACCATTAACATTTGAATCAAAAAATCAAGATATGAGATGATTAAATTCAATCTTAGTTATATAAGGATCAATTGATTCGTCCTTAGATTTATAAGCTGACCTCTTCATCTGGAAATTATATTGCTCAAGAAGCATTCAAGAACAACATGTATATCCTCATATCTATGAAAGTTATTTTGCTAGGAATTTGCTGTGAAACTCTATATGTTTCTCTATAAAGCTCGCAATGAAGTAATAGCTATGGTCATACCCTTCTCTTAGGTTAAGTGTAAGAGGATATTCTTGTTCCAAACAAATATCACTAAGAAGCTTAGGTCTTAACTGTTCTTCAAGAAAATCATCAGCTGTTCCCTGATCGACTAAAATAGGTAAATGAACTTCAGCGTTTTTGATTAATTCAATCGCATCATAGCTTTTCCATAAAGTTTCGGTTTCACCTAGATAGTGTGTAAAAGCCTTTTTCCCCCAAGGTACTTGGCTAGGTGCAACAATTGGTGCAAAAGCAGAAATACTTTTATACAGCTCAGGATTTTTTAACCCAATTACTAATGCACCATGACCACCCATGCTATGACCCATAATACTTTGGACTTGATTGGTCGGAAAATTTAGGTCAATCAGATTTCTGAGCTCTTCCACAATATAATCATACATTTTGAAATGCTGCGACCAGGGTGCTTGTGTTGCATTCACATAGAATCCTGCACCTTGGCCTAAATCATAATCTGCATGATCTGGTACATCCTCTCCACGTGGGCTGGTATCTGGTGCAACAACAATGACTTTATGTTCAGCCGCATACTTTTGTGCTCCGGCTTTAGTAATAAAGTTCTGTTCGTTGCAAGTCAGTCCTGATAACCAATATAAAACTGGCAACCGCTCATCTTTGTCATGAGGTGGCAGATATATTGAGAATTTCATTGAACAGTTTAATGCTGTTGACTGATGGCGATACACTTCTTGCGATCCACCAAAAGAAGCATGTTTCTCAATTATTTCCATAATCAATTACCTATGTTGAGCAAGACTTCATGAGAAATCGAGTAAACAAAGAGTCTCATATTCTCCACAGAGAATAGTGATAAAGATTTAAAATGTAGGCAGGTTTGTTGAACCTATACACGATGCCTACACAGATAGATCGGTTTTACAGATAATGTGCCGTTTTAGAGGATTCCATGCATGTCATTCATGATGCACATGCATGGAAAACTGTAAGGTCTGACGGAATTATTCGTAATGAATTACAGTACGAATTGACTTACCTTCATGCATTAGATCAAAGGCTTCATTGATCTGATCCAAGCCCATCGTATGTGTCACAAATGGTTCTAATTGAATTTTACCTTTCATGGCATCTTCAACCATTCCTGGAAGTTGCGTACGACCTTTTACGCCACCAAAGGCAGAACCTAGCCATTTACGACCAGTAACAAGCTGGAATGGACGGGTAGAGATTTCCTGACCTGCGCCAGCTACACCAATAATTACGGATTGTCCCCAGCCACGGTGTGCACTTTCAAGGGCTGCACGCATCACATTCACGTTACCAATACATTCAAATGAATGATCTACACCCCAGCCAGTCATTTCGACAATGACTTGCTGGATTGGTTTATCGTAATCTTTAGGGTTCAAGAAGTCCGTTGCACCAAACTCTTTTGCCAGCGCAAATTTATCTGGATTCATGTCAACCACAATAATACGCCCTGCTTTAGCTTGACGTGCGGCTTGTACGACTGCCAGACCAATACCACCTAAACCAAAGACCGCAACACTATCACCTTCTTGTACTTTAGCCGTGTTATGTACTGCACCGATACCCGTTGTTACCCCACAACCCAGTAAGCAGACATGTTCGTGATTGGCTTCAGGATTGATTTTAGCCAATGATACTTCTGCCACTACAGTGTATTCACTGAACGTTGAGCAGCCCATATAGTGGTAAATCGGTTGACCATTGTAGGAAAAACGAGTGGTACCATCTGGCATTACGCCTCTACCTTGAGTTTCGCGAACGGAAATACACAAGTTCGATTTTCCAGATTTACAGAATACGCACTCGCCACATTCAGCGGTGTAAAGTGGAATTACATGATCACCTGGTTTGACGCTAGTCACGCCTTCACCAACCTCAACTACGACACCAGCACCTTCATGCCCGAGAATAGCCGGAAAAACACCTTCAGGATCATCGCCAGATAAAGTAAATGCATCTGTATGACACACACCGGTATGGGAGATCTTGATTAATACTTCACCTTTCTTCGGTGGTGCAACATCAACTTCAACAATTTGAAGAGGTTGACCAGGACCAAACGCAACGGCAGCACGTGACTTCATGGAATAATTCCTTATACAGATCTATTTTAAATATGATTTTAGAATCTTGGCGATTTCAGCCAATTCTTCTTTTCGTTGTTGTTCTGTGGTTTCACCTGATACTAAAGTGTCCTTTAAATGAACCTCTAACATCTCATTCATCAAACCATTAATAGCACCACGCACAGAGCATATTTGTTGCAGAATTGCACCACATTCCACATTGTCTTCTAACGCTTTTTCAATCGCTTGCGTCTGACCTTTGATCTTTCTGACGCGTAGAAGAATCTTTTTTTTGTCTTCAACCTGATTAGGCATCAGATCTCCTTATTTGCTAGCATTAATACTATAGTACCCCATAGTATAAAAAAAGCAATAATTTTTATAAATCGAAAATTAAAAAGATCTTTAGCGAAAATTTTCTATCCCTGTTTTTAGTTTTTTTAAATTAACATCATAGAGTTGATGCCAAAGTCACAAAAAAAATGGGACTTTTAGCTCCCATTTTTTATTTTGTCTCATGTTCTTTGTAATGCTGTGACCTTTTAGAATTATGTTTCAAATTTTAGCCACTTTGTAGATATTTTGAACGTTTCAAGCCTTGAAAATACTACCGACAGTTTAGATTAAACTGCCTTTACAAACTGTACTAGAATATTTTTAGTGAGCGGATGATATTTATTATTCATTATTTAGGAATTATTAAATCCTATAAATATCATTTATTGGATTAATTAACTTTGGTACTGTGCACATCATCCCCCAGTTAAAAATAAGGAACAACTATGAATAAGATGATGAATGCTCTTATCCTAGAAAATTTTGGTGATCATGAATTTAAACGTGTAGAACTCCCTATACCTCACCCTGAGGCTGGGCAAGTTCTGGTACGTATTCATGCTAGTGGTGTAAACCCTATTGATTATAAAATTCGTCTTGGTGAAGCACCATATGCTATGCCAGAGCTTCCTGCCGTGTTGGGAACAGATATGGCTGGGGGTGTAACTGCTGTTGGTGAAGGTGTCACCGACTTCAACGTAGGGGATGAAGTTTACGGTCTGATTGGTGGCGTTCGTGGTCTTCAAGGATCTTTAGCAGAATATGTTGTCGTAGATGCTGATCTGATCGCATTAAAGCCACGGAATATCTCTATGCGCGAGGCAGCAGTACTACCATTGACGTTCCTCACCGCTTGGGAAGGTTTAGTGGAACATGCGAAGGTCCAACCAGGTCAAACTGTACTGGTTCAGGGTGGTGCTGGTGGCGTTGGTTATATGGTGGTTCAGCTTGCAAAAGCACTTGATGCAAATGTTTGGGCGACTGGTCGTACAGCTGATCAATCACTGATTTCAGAACTCGGTGCAACACCTCTCGATTACACAACAGCATCTTCCGATGACATTATTGCTGCAAGCCCTGAGGGTCAAGGTTTTAACATTGTTTACGACACTGTGGGTGGTCCAGTACTAGAAGCTTCACTTTCCATGACAACTCACTATGGCCACATTACCAGCTGTGCTGCATTTGGTAATCATAATTTAGCGAGTTCATCTCTACGGTGTGCCACACTGTCTGGCGTATTCGTCCTATTGCCGATGTTAACAGGCAATCGCCGTTCTCATCATGGTGATGTCCTTAAGATCGCTACTCGTCTCGTTGAGGAAGGTAAACTGCGTCCTCTTGTTGATCCTCGTCATTTTACTCTAGACCAAGCGATTGAGGCTCATGATGCTGTTCAAGATCGCTCTGCCAATATTAAGGTCGTGATTGATGTCATTTAACGCACTTCAGGCCAAGACTTGGCGCTTCAATTCTATTGGAGATACAGATGTTCTGACATTAGAAACACTTCCTGTTGCTTTACCAGCCGCAGGAGAAGTTCTAATCCAGATGAAAACGATCGGACTCAACCGGGCTGATGTGATGTTTCGGCGTGGTACTTATATTCAAAAGGCAGTATTCCCCTCTCGTCTGGGATATGAGGGAGCAGGCGTAGTTCTGGCGATAGGTGAAGGTGTACGCCAATTTTCTCCAGGAGATGCAGTATCGATTCTTCCGACTGACAATCTAGCCAAATATGGGACATATGCGGACAAGCTTCTGATTCCAGAAACTTTTTTAGTTCACAAACCCGATAGTTTAAGTTGGGAAGAAGCTTCTTCAATCTGGATGCAGTATTTGACGGCTTGGGGTGGTGTAATCCATGCTGGTGGAGTTTCGAAAGGAAAAACGATCTTGATCACAGCAGCTTCAAGTAGTGTAGGATTAGCTGCGATACAGATAGCTGAAGCAGCGGGTGCTAAGGTCATTGCAAGTACACAAACGATAGAGAAAAAGCAACGTTTACTAGATCTCGGTGTTAAAGATGTTATAGCCAGTGAAGATGAACCAGATTTGTATGAGGCGCTTGTTTCACGTTTGGATGGAGAACATCTTGATGTCGTCTTCGATGCTGTAGGAGGGCCGCATATTGAACAGATTGCAAAAGCGATGTCTGTAGGAGGAACGATGGTTATGCATGGTGCACTTAGCCCTGAGATCACACCATTTCCGCTTAAAGTTGCATTACGCAAGAGCTTAACCATGCGAGGTTTTTTGTTCCTTGAGGTTCTGCATGACCCTGTTCTAAGGGAGCAAGCCAGACGATTTATTCTTAGCAGTATAGGTGCAGGATATCTTCGTCCAGTGATCGACCGTTGCTTTAACTTTGAGGACATGCATGACGCTCAGCGCTATCTTGAATCAAATCAGCAAATAGGAAAAATTGTAGTTACTCTAGATACGTGATGGTCTTATCTGATTCAGGTTTCTATACGGCCCAGCACTTCCGCTAAGTAATCAAACAATGCTCGGATTCGCAAAGGTGTCGGGCCCCGCTGTGGACGATATAAATACAGGCGCCAAACGGGAGAGGTTTCCTCATGAAGTATCTGAATGAGCTTACCACTCCTAAGCCACGGCAAAACTAGAAATCCAGGCATGTGTCCGAATCCGACTCCAGCGAGAATAGCTTGAAATTCAGCTTCAAGATCATCTGTAATAAAACGGGGATTTGATGGCGTAAAGCTTCGACTTTCGGTGAATGTCCATGGCCAGTAACGCCCTGTTTTATGATCGACTAGTGCTGTTAGAGGGTATTTATCAAGATCAATAATTTTTTTAGGCATTCCAACCTTATCAATTAACTCTGGCGTACCCACAGAATAAAAGTTCACTTTAGCCAATTCCCTTGCCACATATCGATTGTCCGGCAAAAATCCAAATCTGATCCCGATATCTATCCGCTCATCGATCACATCCGAGTGTGAATCTGTTAGCACACAATCCACGACAATATCTGGATAACGTGTGGAAAATTCTGCTAGTGCGGGTACTACCAATTTGCGCCCTAACACAGACGACACAGTAAGACGGACAGTCCCACGCATTTCATCTCGTTTCTCCTTGGTGTCTTTTACAAACAAAGCATCGATCGATCCCACCGCAAAACGTGCTTGCTTTGCCAGACGCTCACCATCAGCGGTAATTTTAATTTGTCGAGTACTCCTGTAGAACAGAATCTCTCCGCGCTGCTCTTCTAGCTCTTTTATTGCCCGTGTCACTAGCTGCGGGGAAATACCCAGCTGAGTTGCTGCCTCTTTAAAATTTCGAGACTCTGCTGCGACACAAAAGATACGCATCATTTCCAATTTGTTCTGCATGTCCAATCCTGTGTTCTGGTAATTATTCCGTAAATAGGAATTCTGAAAGATAATATTATTCATTTATTATACCTAACAAGGCTGTAATACTTAATCCATCAAATATGATTGACAGATAGGTTGAAGGTTACTTGTATGAATAATATAGAAAATAAAGTTATTGTTATCACTGGTGCAAGTAGTGGTTTAGGTGAGGCTACTGCTCGCTTACTTGCTAAAAAAGGTGCAAAGGTTGTACTTGGTGCTAGACGTACTGAAAAATTACAGGCTATTGTTCACGACATTCGTGCTGAAGGTGGTCAAGCTGAATTTATTGGTATGGATATAACCAAACCACATGAAGTACAAGCACTTATTGAAAAGGCATTAAGCGCATTTGGTCAAATCGATGTATTGGTAAACAATGCTGGATTAATGTCTATTGCACCATTAAGTGAGCTAAAAGTTGATGAATGGGATCGTATGATCGACATTAATATTAAAGGTGTTCTTTATGGTATAGCAGCTACCCTACCTGTTTTCCAAAAACAAAACTTTGGACACTTTATTAATCTCGCATCTGTTGCAGGGATAAAAGTATTTAGTCCAGGAGGTACTGTTTATAGCGGTACTAAGTTTGCTGTAAGAGCCATCTCTGAAGGCCTTCGTCATGAGGTTGGGGGAACAATTAGAACGACGACTATTGAGCCTGGTGCAGTTGAGTCAGAACTAAAATTTGGTTCTTCTCATAAAGAAAGTTCAGATTTTGTTACTAATTTCTACAGAAAAGCCATACCAGCTGACTCAGTCGCTCGAGCAATTGCTTATGCAATTGAACAGCCTGCGGATGTAGATATTAATGAAATTGTTTTGCGCCCAACGAGCCAAGAGTTTTAATTATTGAATAACATAAAATGGGAGCACTTCGCTTCCATTTTTACTCTATTTTTTTTAAAGTTGTGGACAAATCTATGAAAGCCGTATCGTATGTTATAAATAATCATGATGATTTTAAAAATTCATTGGTAGATATTGAAAAAGCGAAGCCTACACTTAAGGAGCGTGATGTACTGGTAAAAGTTCAGGCAATCTCTGTGAATCCAGTTGATACCAAAGTGAGAAAAAATTCGTCTGAAGCAAATAATCGTATTTTAGGTTGGGATGCCGTTGGGGAAATTATCGAAGTTGGCCCAAAAGTTACCTCGTTTAAAGTAGGAGAGTCTGTTTGGTATGCTGGCGATTTAACCCGAGATGGTAGTAATGCTGAGTTTCAAGCAGTCGATGAACGAATTATCAGTCTTAAACCAATTACAGTATCTAATGCAGAAGCAGCAGCATTGCCATTAACTGCAATAACGGCATGGGAAATGCTGTTTGATCGGTTTCAAATTTCAGAAACAGAAGTTGGCAGTATTTTAATTATTGGTGGTGCAGGTGGTGTAGGATCAATCGCTATTCAACTCCTAAAAGCAAAAACAAATCTGACCGTTATAGCAACAGCTTCACGTGAAGAAACGAAATCTTGGGTAAAATCATTGGGTGCCGACCATGTCATTGATCATAGCAAAGATTTAAATGCACAAATCGAGACACTAGGCATTGCAAAACCAAAATACGTATTCTCTACAAATCATACAGACACCTATACCAAGCAAATAGTTTCTGTAATTGCACCACAAGGCAAGCTTGGATTGATCGATGATCCACGAACATTTGATATTATGCCGTTTAAGACTAAATCTATTTCTATCCATTGGGAGTTGATGTTCACTCGTTCAATGTATGAAACCGATGATATGGAAAAGCAAGGTAATCTGTTGCAACAGGTTGCCCAATTAGTTGACCAGCAAAAAATTAGAAGTACCCTCAACCAAAATCTAGGCAAAATTAACGCTTCAAACTTGGAGAAGGCGCATAAGTTGCTTGAATCAGGTAAATCAAAAGGCAAAATTGTACTAGAAAACTTCTAAAACAAATTAAAGGTGAAATAATGACTATTTCAGTAATTGCGAACTTTAAGGCAAAATCAGATCAAAAAGAGAAGTTAGAAGCGCTTTTAAAAAGTGTAATAGAGCCTACGCTTCAAGAAGAAGGATGCTTGAAATATGAGCTTTATATTAGCGAAAATGACTCGAGTAGATATTTCTTCTTAGAAGAATGGCGTAGCAGGGAGGATTTAGATATCCATATAGCCTCTGATTATATTCAAAGTTTATTTGGTAATATCCAATCGCTAATTGAATCAAGTGATATTATAGAAATCAAAAAAATATAGCCTTCTTGCTCTTTTCATCAATTTGCTTGGCCTGAGTAATGGTATCATTCAGGCCAATACCCTCCCGTAAAGTTAGATCCACGTAATACACAGGTTGGCGATAGCTTTGTGTGGTGCTTTTGTCTCTTAAAGTGAGTTGCAATGGTAGGCACGACAGTAAGCCTCCTGAAGCTGCACTGTAGTAACTCAATCGTGTAGCCAAGGTTCGGTTACTATTAAAGCCAGGGGTTCTAAAGATGAAGGTCCCAAATTCATCTGAGTCATCCAAATTCATATACAAGCACCCATAGGGGATTTATCCACAATTGAAAGTATTGTTATCTTTTTAATCTATACTTTTGTTTCGGACTTTTCGGTTTATCTGGAATAGTACGCTCAATCAAGCCAGCTTCTATGGCAGGATTCAAGTAATTCTTTTGGAACGTTGCTCGATGAGTCAACCCGACCAATTGCATCAACTCAGCGAAAGTATAGTCTCCTTGCTTCATTGCTGAAATTAAACGTTGAACATGATCGCCAGCTTGAGCGGTAGCATGATCGTTAGCTTGAGCGGTCTCATTTGAACTCAGGATTGCATCTAAAATCATCTGTAAGATGAATTCTATAAAAGGGGCTGAATCAGTACGAACTGTACTTACTTGCAAAGCCTCATAGTAGGCTTTTTGATTTTGATAGATCAAACTCTCAACAGGAATATTAGCAAAGATTGGATTCCATCTGCTTAATATTAAAGTTTGCCATAGCCTTCCCATGCGACCATTGCCATCCGCAAATGGATGAATGAATTCAAACTCATAGTGAAATACTGAACTTTGGATAAGAGGATGCACTTCGCTATCATTTAACCAATCAAGTAAGTCAACCATCAGTCGATTAATTTGATTTGCAGGTGGAGCCATATGTACCACTCGATCACCTGACATCACGCCTACGCCACCATGACGATATTGACCAATTTCATCAATCAAGCCTGTCATTAAAATTTGGTGCGCTTGTAATAGGTCTTTTTCTTGGCTTGGTTGCCACTGCTGAAAGGCTTCATAGGCTTTAATGGCATTACGCACTTCCTGTACTTCTTTTGGAGGTGCAATCACTGTCTTACCATTTAAGATCGCCGTGATCTGCTCGGTACTTAGAGTGTTCCCTTCAATCGCAAGTGAGCCTTGAATGGTACGGATACGATTAGCTTTGCGTAGTTTCAGACTATTTTGGATTTCCTCTAAAACAGTCAAGCGCCCTATATTTTCACTAATCTCCGCAACCAGATGAATGATTTTTGAGGTAATAGTATAAGGCGGTTGGTATTTCATTATTAGTTTACTCAACTAAACTGTATTAGTTCTGACTTAATCTAAAACTATTTTTAAACCAGCACATTCAATTAACTTATAAATAAATTATAGAAATATTATCTCTAAATTTTTAAGCCAATCTCTTGAAAAAAAGTATTCATATTGATACAGCGAATACCAAGATCATTAGCAATATCAGGAACTTTTGGGCTTTGTGAAGGTTGATTTTTATTTAAACTAATATTTTTCGTTTCACTTGTTACAATCACTAAATTATCTTTCTTTGCAATTGCGATCAACCATCCATCTGCTATTTTTTCATGTGTCCAACTTTTGTCATTTGTTAAGGCTTTCTCACTATAACAGTCATGAGTTGCAATATGTTGGATAACTTCAGCCCATAAATCAGCATAATCTTTGTATTTACAAGATGCTCCTGTAAAGTTTTCTTCAAGCCATTTTTTAAAACTTTCATCTTGATAATGTTCATTAACAACAATATCTGGAAGTACCACTTGTGAATTGATGATGACTTTAATTTTCTCCCAAAAACTTGGAAAAAAATCAAATTGATAATATCTTTCATAAAAATTGATATAAATATTAGTGTCCAATAAATACTTAGTCATTGCCACCTCTATTCATCAAAATTTTATATCCTTTAAAACCGACACCTACAATATTAAATGCATCTGTATATGAAATACGATCATGATTTACTGCATTCATTACATATTTGAAAAATCTATTATCAACTCTAAATCTAATATTATTAGTATAACTTCCACCATTAGATTCATTCGGTAAAAAACGTTCAAGGTTTTCCTTTAGGTCTCTAGTACGATTCAGGTATTCTTCACGTGTAATCTTATTTAAGTCTAATAGTCTTCTTACAATTACAAATTCACTGACTTTAAATTTTCTAGCTAAAAAATTACTATCGGTTGAATTAAGCTGTAAGAAAATCTCTTGAGGAACTAAAATTTCTGCTGTTACTTTATTTATAAATGCTTCAGTTCGATCAAATTGGTAATCGCCAGCCTCTACAATGTTAAATATTTCTTCAGTACCTACAAAAATATGCACTAACTCATGCACTAATGTAAAGAGTTGACCATTCTTAGTATCTTTCTGATTAATAAAAATTATAGGTGCTTTATGGTCAAGTAATACAAACCCTCGAAATTCTTTCACACTTAGAGGACGATGTGTATTGTCTTTCACTTTACCATTAAAAAAAACAAATACGCCTATACCATTAATCTTATCACGTAGATAATTTAATGGATTATCCGCTTGATTATGGAAAAACAAAGGAATTTCTAGCTTATTACGTATTTGTTTAGCTACCTCTAGAAAATTGGAATCAATAGAGAATTGACCCACAAAATCTAAAGTTTCAGTAATTTCATTCTTCAAAAATTCCTGTTTGACCTCCATTTCTGCAATGGTATCTCTTAACTCTTCACTTGCTTCATCGATTGAATCTGACTCAAGTGTCCTGAAGTCCAATCGTTTGATGTCAATATCAATAGTTTTATTCAGTAATAAAAGACCTGTCGGAACATTAATTTTTTTTGCTATTTCAGATAACTGATTAAAAGTTGGCTGCTTTTCTCCACTTAAAAATTGATCTAAATTATTAATTTTTGTTCTTAAAACACTCAAAGAAATTTGGGCATTTTGAACATAATAATTCAATGTGTTAGTGTCGATACGCATTGACATTACATTCCCTCCTCTATGCCCATTTGACCTTGTCTTATGCTAACATAAATTAACTGTGCAATACTGTCTATAAACATTCATAACAGCACGGCACAATTTGACGTGAAATTTTAATAAGAATTATTTTGAAGCTTTCTTTTTTGTCCGAGTATAAATATGCTTCGCCAATCGCTTAGCGACTTTTTTGCGTAATTCTTCCGTACTCATTACTTTATTACAAACTTCCTCATTTCCTGCAAGTCGCGTAAGGAAAAGGTCTATTAACTTTCCAGATAAATACTCTGTAAAACTGTCTAGAGAATTTGCGTTCACCGCTTGTACTATCTCTTCATTTTCAATAGCTGCTTGTTCAACCTGATCAAAGAACAATTGATCAGCTACCGTAAAATCAGTACCAAATGCCTCATTCAATTCATCAATCAGATGCGATACAGTATCCGTAGATTCTGCCTGCCCTGTTCCAACATCCGTTGAACCTTTTAAAGCATTCGCTTCACCATGCCCCAAATCAATACTATTTTCACTTAACTTTTGCAATCGATAGAATTGGAGTTCAACAATTTTGGATAAATCAACTTCATTTTCCTTAGAGCCTTTAGGCAATTTTTGCAACAATGCTTTTAAATAGGCATAGCGTTGCTCATGCTCTGAGTCTGTAAAGTCCATGATTTGTGAGACAAATAGATATAGATTTAAATAGCTTTGCAATTGGCTCTTAAATAACTTTTGTTGCTCTTGTTGATGTACAAGGTCATCAGGTTGAATTTTCTTATATTTATCAACAGCACGATCAATAATACTATTCAACTGCTTATGTTCATGCCCTGTTAGCTTGCTTCTATCCTTAAACCAAATATTGGCAAACTCATTTAAATCAACTTCAAAGTAAAACTTCCATTGATCCAATGTATGACCAAGCTCATTTAACTTTTGCTCATTTGGAATATCACCAAGTTTGGTCAGCTCGTAGAATGGCTTAAATGCTTTATAAATATCTTCATGGGTATTCACAAAGTCCAATACAAAAGTATCTTCTTTACCATAAGCACAACGGTTCAAACGCGATAAGGTTTGTACTGCTTGGATTCCAGATAACTTCTTATCTACAAACATGGTGTGTAGTAAAGGCTGATCAAAGCCTGTTTGGTATTTTTCAGCAACCAAGAGTACTTGATAATCATCTGTATCAAATTGATCAGGTAATTCAGTTTCTTTAAAACCATTCATTTTAGGTTCTGTATATTCAGTACCATCAACCTCTAGTTTTCCAGAGAAAGCCACTAAAGACTTTATTCCTGTATATTTTTTTTCTTTAATGTATTCATCAAATGCAAGTTTATAACGTACCGCTTGCTCACGAGAATTGGTAACAACCATAGCTTTGGCACGACCACCAATTCGATGCATCGTCACAGTTCTAAAATGCTCGACAATGATTTCTACTTTCTGAGCGATCACACTTGGATGCATGGAAACAAAACGAGCCATTAAAGCTTTGGTTTTATTTTTTGCAAGTTCTGGATCATTGTCAGCGATTTTGATTAATTTAAAGTACTGTTCATAAGTCGTGTAGTTTGCCAATACATCTAAAATGAAGCCTTCCTGAATTGCCTGTTTCATACTGTAATGATGAAACGGAGCTTCGCCGTTATCACCTGCTTCATCAAAGCAAGCGAGCGTTTTCCATTTCGGTGTAGCGGTAAAGGCAAAGAAACTTAAATTAGGTTGGCGACTACGTTTTGACGCTTCTGCAAATAAATGCTTTTTCACGTCATCAGTGAGTTCGCTTTCATCCTCATCGCCATCATCTAAAAACTCTTGAGCAATTGCAGATTCAATCCCATCTTTATTTAGAATCTGCTTCAGTTGCTGTGCTGTCTCCCCACCTTGCGAGCTATGAGCTTCATCGACAATAACAGCGAAGTTCTTGCCTTCTGTACTCAAATCAACCTTAATTCCCTTTTTCGCTTGGGTACGAATAGATTGCATGATGTAGGGAAATTTTTGAATTGTGGTAATAATGATAGGTACATTCGAAGCTAAGGCATTGGTGAGCTGTAGGGTATTCTCATCAATCTTTTGTACCACACCATCTTTATGCTCAAACTGTGCAATGGTTTCTTGTAACTGACGATCAAGTACAATACGGTCAGTAATCACAATAATAGAATTAAAAATTTTCTGATCATCTGCATTGTGCATGGATGCCAATTGATGTGCGAGCCAAGCAATGGTGTTTGATTTGCCTGAACCTGCTGAATGCTGAATTAAGTAGTTATGACCTGAACCATTGGCTTTACTGTGTTTTGTGAGTTTACGCACAGCATCTAATTGGTGGTAACGTGGGAAAATCATGGTTTCTTTTTCGATATATCGAAAACCATTCTCAGTTTTAATTTTTTTGCTTTCTACACTCAAATGCATGTAGCGCGCAAAAATTTCCATAAAGCTATGACGCGCTAAAGTTTCAGTCCACAGATAATGCGTGCGTACATCACCTTCTACAGGTGGATTACCCTTACCATTTAAATAACCTTTGTTGAAGGGTAGAAAAAACGTATTGTCTCCATCCAACTTCGTGGTCATATACACTTCACAAGTATCCACGGCAAAATGAACTAAGGTACGTTTTTTAAATTCAAATAAACGTCCTTTGGCATTGCGATCTTTTTTAAATTGAATTTTGGCATCTTCCACATTCCAGCCTGATGCTGAAAACTCATTTTTAAGTTCAAGCGTGATCAATGGAATACCATTGAGTGAAAGCACCATATCTGGGATTTCATTAAATTCTGTATGGAGCTGACGTGTACATTTAAGTACATTTGCATCATATTGTTCTTGAGTGGTTTTATTGATGCTGGTATTGGGTGCAAAATATGCCATTTTGATTTTTTTACCGAAGCATTTAAAGCCTTGGCGTAAAACCGATAATGCGCCTTCAGTATCTAAGGCATGTGCTAAATCATTAACAATACGATTTGCTGTTTCTTCTTTACATGAGTTATAGATTTTTTCCCAAGTCTTGGGTTGTGTTGCTTGAATAAAGGCAACGACATCTTTGGGAAATAAAGCAATTCTTGGGTCATAATCTTTTGGGTTACCTTTTACATAACCGCCATCCGTTGTTAAACTTTGTTCAATAGCTTGTTCAAAATAATATTCGCTATGCATGGCATTTCCCCCAAAAAAATATGACCCAATGTTTTTTAGTTTACTTTAAGATTTCGAACATCGATTTTCCCTGTCACCACTTGGGTGATTAGAGTCGAGCGATATTCTTTTAACTTATTAATGGTTTGTTCAACTGATTTTTTAACCGCTGAAATTTCATTAAGCTCTTTATCCAAAAATTCAACAATTTCATTTTGATCATTTAGACTTGGCACAATGATTTTCAAACATTTCGTTTTTTCCTGATTAATAATGCCTAAAGTTGAAGCACTAGATAATAATTTGACTATATCTCTCAAAGAATTTAATTGATACATCAAATACTTAGCATTAACATCTTCGATAGGAATCAAAGAGTTAATTTGCTGATTGGTTGTACAATCAACATTAGTAATCGCGACTTTTCCTAAAGTAGCGCCAATACCAATCATCATAATCGATCCTTTCGGCATTGGTTTTACGACTTTATCTTCTAATGCTAATGCGCTAATCTTTTTAACTGATTCATTTAAAATATAATTTTCATCTGTAAAATCAGCAGGTCCATACCAAACAATATCATCATTACTATAATATTCAGGCACAGCACTAGGAGGAGTAGACCCCGTTTGAATTTTAGTAATAACAAACTTTAATTGTTTTACATCCCAAGATTTAGGTATTTGCTTAAACCAACTAATACCACTCTCTTTCATCTCCACATCAGGATTTAAACCCTTAGTCACCGCATGAGAAATCAAAGCCACACGTTGTTCAGCCAATTTTTCCAATAGAGTTTCTTGCTTAGCGATTAAAGCATCAACTTGGGCAAGGCGTTTATCTAAAAAATCTGCAATAACTTTTTGCTCGTTAAATGGTATTTGTGGAATATAAATTTTTTTAAGATGATCTGTATTAAATCTATAAACTTTTGTGCCCGTAGCATATTTACGCAGATAACCAGAAAATGCTTTTGATAAATAATACAGATACTTGCCTAACTGTTCTTCCTGATTAACTTTTAGTAAAAACTGTTCACCACCTATTAGACCAATATCTTGACGGGCATAAAAACATGAATGACCTAAATCCTCTATCGTTTCCGAAGTTGAGATAAGAACCGTATCACCATACATTGCGATTTGACTCAACTTATAAAACTCTTCATTTACATAAGAAGAAAAAGTATTATTTATTTCATCTACTTTATAAGTTTTACCATATTGCAATGCTACGTATTGCCCCTCTTCTAATAAATCAGCTTTAGAAAATCCTGTATTACCTCTAACAATTTCACAACCTTGATCTAATCGTACAATAGCCCAATGGCTAGGGATTTCCCCTAACCATTGCACGCCACTATCCTTATAACTTTCGTAACGTGGTAACTGACTCATGCAGACAAACCTCCTAACATCTGCATAATCTCCTGCTCAAGCTGAACAATCTCAGACTTAATCTCCTCTAAAGGACGTGGTGGCTCATATACGTAGAAATGACGGTTAATTGGAATTTCATAACCGACTTTAGTTTTACTATAGTCAATCCACGCATCAGCCACATGCGGTAAAACTTCCGCTTTTAAATAAGCTTCGCAATGCGCTGTAACCAATGGCAATAACTTAGACAAGTCAGGCTCTTTGTCATAATTCACAGGCAAAGGTAAAGTCAAATTGTCAGGGAATGAAACAAGTTCCGTATCACGCAATTGCGTATCTGGTTCAATATTCCCTTTGCTGTCTTTACACACATCCGCAGTTTGGTCACGTTCAGACAATGCTTCCAAAATCGCTTTCTTCACAGGTGCGCCAAGCTTAAAGGTTAATCCTTTTAAAATTGGATCAAGTACTTTTAAGAATGCATCACGGTTCTTCCAGACTTGATCAGAAATTTTTTCAGTAAGAACCTCTTTAATCGCGTCCTGTTGTAAACGACCTGCTTGCTCTTCTTTCGAGATTTCAGCAGTATCTTTTACTTTCTTACTCTTGGCTAAGCTTGCAAAGGCAGATTGATCATCCAACAAAGCAATACGGTCAGCAGAAATTTTAAAGTTTAAACGTAAAGGACGTTCTACAGTCAGCTTCAAATAACCAAAATCTTGATTATTGAAAATCTTCGAACACACCTTCGCTTCACCAGCTTTGGTTTGAATCAATGCACTCGTGTCTTGATCTTTAAATTTCGAATAAAACTTAGTCAGTTCAGCAATATGATCTTTAGACAATTCATGACGCTTGTTGCCTAAGCTCTTCGCCATTTTCTGATAATGTGCTGTACCATCTATCAACTGCACTTTGCCTTTACGCTGTTCAGATTTTTTGTTCGAAATAATCCAGATATAAGTATAAATACCTGTGTTATAGAACATCTGATCAGGTAAAGCGATAATCGCTTCAAGCCAATCATTTTCGATAATCCAACGACGAATATTACTTTCACCACTGCCTGCATCACCTGTAAATAATGGTGAACCATTAAATACTACGGCAATACGTGAACCTTCCCCACCATTTTCAGGCGAAGGCTTCATTTTAGAAATCATGTGTTGAGCGAACAACAATGATCCATCATTGATACGTGGCAAGCCTGCACCAAAGCGACCTGAAAAGCCCTGTTTCTCTTCCTCATCAATAAATTCTTTTTGGTTTTTCCATTCCACACCAAAAGGAGGATTTGAGAACATATAGTGGAAGTCTTTATCTGCATGACCATCACGCGGAACATAACCATCTTTTTCCTTGGCATTTTTCACACCAAGCGTATCGCCATACACAATGTTTTCAGCAGGTTCATCTTTAATCAATAAGTCAGAACAACAGATAGCATATGATTCAGGATTGTACTCCTGTCCATACATATCAAGGCTAATCTTGTCATTGTATTTCTTGAGAAATTTTTCAGACTCAGACAACATCCCGCCCGTCCCCGCCGTTGGGTCATAAATACTACGATGTACCCCTGCCTTAACAAGCTCATCCTGATCTTCTTCAAAGATTAAGTTCACCATCAACTCAATCACTTCACGAGGCGTAAAGTGATCCCCTGCTTCCTCATTTGCCTGTTCATTAAACTTACGTACTAACTCTTCAAATAGGTAGCCCATTTGTAGATTACTCACGCTACTAGGCGCAAGGCTTAAACCTGATTCAACCAAACCATTACGGAACTCTTGGAAGACTTTATATAAACGGTTTGCATCATCAAGTTTTTCAATTTCTTTAGCAAATTCAAACTTGGCAAAGATATCCTTCGCTTTAGGTGAAAAACCATCAATGTATTTTGTTAAATTTGCCGTAAATTGATCTGGATCATCCAACAGTTTTTGTAGATTAAAACCACTGATGTTATAAAGATTTTGCTTACGATCTTTATCCGCAATTTGGCTCAACTGCTTTTGTAAAAAGACATTCGGGGTTTTATCTTGCAAATTCGCCACAGCTTTTTCATAGCATGCTTTCATTTCATCTGCATAAGGTGCAAGAATCGCATCAAAACGCCCTAATACAATTAATGGCAACATCACACGACGGTACTGCGGTGGGCGGTAAGGTCCACGAATAATATTGGCAATACTCCAAACTAGTCCAACAAGTTTAGAATGCTGTGGGTGTTGATTTACTTCATTTGTCATTTCAATTCTCCAATTCAAAAATTCGGTTTATTGCGCCACTTTGGCTTGCATTAAAATTTGTTCGCTCTTCGCTTGATTGTATTCAGCTCTTAAAGCTGTCAATTGTTTGAATATTAAAGCTTCATTGTGTGCTTTTTCGACAAGTCGAAGAATCTCTTCTTGTTGAAACATAGAGGGAATAACTATTTCAGCTTCTTTTAAGGTCGAAATACTGAGCATCATGAGCAATGATCCTCGACTATTCATTTCAAAATAAGATCGCATTGCTTGTGAATGATTAAAGTACCAAGCTAAAAATTCGGGTTTAATTTCATCAACCTTTAAATTTACAACGATAAATTGATTACTCACAGCAACTCGATCAGACTCTTGTCCTTTAAAAACGTAGGCTCTTGGTTCCCCACGAGCGACCACAATAATTGAGTTGTATTTCAAATATTGAGGTTTTGAGTCGTAAGCCCATTCAAGTTCCGACCATTGATCTTTTGAAATCACCACTTGATCTTTGGTTAAATCTTTAATTTGAATCGTTTTTAAATCAAAAGCATTTACTGATTTTTCAGGGGGGCGTTGCGTAAACCCTGTATATATCTCAGCAATATTTTTTAGTTTTGTCTCCATAGTCTTTCCTTTTAATAAACTTGGAGTACTTTGTTATTTTTCAGATATAATCTGTTTAACAAAGTCTCCTGTGATTAGCGAGTTTTGTTTTGAAAAGTTATCTGATCGCCAAATCTCAACTTTTCAAATCATGCAGTAGAGCTCGTACTGAGCTTTTTACTGCATGAAATCACTATACGTTTCTTCTTTTATTAATGCAAATATATTTTGCACTTTTTATCGTACTGCAAAAAAATATTTAATTTTCCAATTCTTCGTGATGTTTTTTATAACCAATATACCCCTTTAATGACCATCTTTTCATCGCAAACTTAATGTAACGCTCTTCCTGTTCACCAATAATTTCACTATAAAAATCAGAATAATAATTAATGGTTTTCTTGACATCACTCATAGTGTTAAAGGTTTTCCGAACACTTTTTCCTGCTAGTCGTACATGATATAAATCTGTTGGAGCTTCTTGTTCAAACCCTTCAAGATATCGATCTGCTTTAATCCATGCATCATCATTAGTACCTTGAATATTTAAACGGAGTTCAAGTAAAACGAAATTTCCAAGTCTTCTTTTTTGATAACGATCAACTTCTCTACAATTTTGTCCCTCAAAATTTCTATTCTCTGTCGCCCACAAATGCTCTACCGACAAATAATCATTGGTTTTACCAGATGATCTACTCTTTAAAATCTTATCTATATTAATAGTCTTATTAGGTTGTAAAGAAGATTCATAGTTCATTAAGAAGTAGCGAAGTCCTCTCCACCCATAAAAATCAAAAGAACTCTTACCATCCAAATAAAATGAGGCTTCGAACCAACCATCATGCGCAAGATTTTGAGTAAAACTAACCAGTAAATATTCCAATGCTTGGTCATCATTTGTTAGTGTTGTTTTTCCAACTACTCTATTCTCCTCTGCAATAAAACTGTTTAACAAATTCCCATAGTAGTACCTACTCGCATACTGGTATAAGTCACCCTGACCTGTATCTTTTCTAAATGTCATGCCGTTAGCGATATAAACTCTAAAATTTAACGTTTCTAATAATTGTAAATGCCGTTCAAGCATCTCACCCTTACCTTTATTTTTGAGTACCAATGCTAAAAACAAGGGCATAATTGAAGCATGAACATTCTGAGCACGAATGTTTTCAATTAGTGGTTGAATAGCTTTATCAAGCCCAACATAATTAGGGGCATAAAGATGTTCGTACCATTTTGCAGATAATTTTAAAAATTGAATAAAATCTTGTAGTTTGGTTATTGTTTGATTTTTCTTTTCACTGGACTGCAAACATTGATCTATTTTTATTCTTTCCTTAAGAACATCATACCCATACTGGCTATCCGTTTTATTCATTTTAAAAAATACAACCAAACAATATCTTAAAAATGAACTCTCTTCATTTGGTGATGTTTTTTTCGCTTTATTTAGTGATTGTAAAATATCAGACCAATGTTCAGTAATATCATCCCGCAATGAAAAAGCAGATAGCTTAATTGAACAATAAATTAAATAGTTTTTGACTTTTTCCAATTCACTGAGTTGTTTACCTCGATTGTTAATCACTTCAAACATGATACCAGTTTCAGCATCTTCAACTGGCGAATAAACTAAAAACCCTAAACGCTCTTCTAAAACATTTAAAATCTGCGTAATAAGAACTCCTGAAGAAGTTTTTTGAGTCAACCATTTATGGATCAAATCATGAGCATTCAATAGTCGTTCGTGTGACTCTAATGTAATAGGGCAATTTTCTAAATTACGATCAGATAAAATAACTTTCTCAAAAAATTTATTAGTATCTAAATTCAACTTCAAAACAAACTGATCATTACCAATATCACCACGCTTTAAATATTTGGTGCCAATACTCTCTTTGTCCTCTCTATCAGCAAATAGAGAAATACATTTTAAAAAAATAACCAAGGTAGTTAACCGCTGTTGACCATCTACAATATGATATTGATTAGACTGATCTTTATTCAGTGATAAAACAAGTGTACCTGTATAGTGCCTAACGGCTGAAGTATCTAAAAGAAGATGATCAATATCTTTCAATAATTCATCAATCTGCTTTTCATCCCATGCATACCCTCGCTGATAGTCTGGGATACAAAAAAAATTCCCCTCAAAAATCTCTGGTAATGTCCGAAGCTGATGTACAAAGTTATTTTTCATTAGGTGCCCAATAAATGATTTTTTGATTATGAACTAGAGTGACCAATTATATTTCAAATTCATTTATAACAATCTCAATTTAATCAATTTATTAAAAATAAGGGGCTTGCACCCCTTGCTATCCAGTAACCCTCAATTCACCGCCCTCACACTCCCCTGCAAGCCCTTCTGCATATCCTGCACAAAACCCTCACCTTGATTCGGCTTAGACATTGCCTTGGTTCTCGCTGTGGTTACAGACTGTGCTTGTTCAACGTCTCCCTTTTGATTTTCATCACTATAAAACTCCTCCACTAAATCTAACCCTTCTTCGCTGTTGACTTCAAACTGTGCATTGGCAAAACCCTGCCTTGCTGTATGATCTAACGCTGATTGATTAAAGCCGCTCTGCTTACCCTGTTGATCAATGTCTTTCGCCATCTGAATCGCTTGTTGAAGATTAACTCCCTCCCTGAGTGTTAAGTCCACGTAATACACAGGGGTACGATAGCTTTGTGTGGTGGACTTACCTCGAAGTGTCAGTTGTAGTGGCAGGCAAGAAAGTAAACCATAGGATGCAGCATGGTAATAACTCAGTCTAGCCGCCAAGGTCCGAATACTATTAAAACCTGTGGTTCTAAAAATGAATGTACCGAGTTCATCACTTTCATCCAAATTGACATGTAAACGTCCATAGGGCTTGCAGTTTCCTCCTTGTGCCAATGAGCATAAGTCTGGTGAAGGGCATGGGTGCTGCTCAACACCCTGATTGGTGAGTCGCTGGCAGGTTTCACCATTACCTACACAGACAGGCCGTCCTGTTTGTCGGTCAAATAAAGTGTACTCAGCTCTCAGATTCAGTTCAGGATCATTGAAGATCATCCGTACTGGAATGGTACGGAGTTTTTGATTCGGTGCTTTACTGCGTAATTGCTCATCAAGCGGATGTTTGATCCACCCCTCTTTGCTTTGGATTTGACTGGTAATGGTAAATTGGTCATCCTTTTCAGGCAGTCGTTTACCGTTCTTTTCAACAACTTTACCAATACTGATACGTCCAAGGATCGGTGGTGTGATTGCTAAACCTTTAATCATGATAATTTTCCTCTAAATAAAATTTTACTGTTGACCCTTTGTTATGTAAGCAAATACAAAACCGTTTAAAGATCAGATGAAATGCAAAGACCGCCATTTAGTCCACCGCTCCTTCGGGAGTCGGTGGATCGGGGTGGTTTTTGCGCTTTTTGGAAGATTGGAAATATCGATGTGATGGATTCAGTCATCGGTATAAATCTGAAAACGTCGCGTCCCAGCTTTACTTTGTGGAAACTGCTCAAGCATTTCAGGATGAAGTTTGAGTAAGGCTTTGCTGTCTAAACTGATTGAATCTTTGGATTTCTTCCACGTCACTGAACCAGTGGCAAAGGTTGCTCGTTCAGCATCCCTCATCAACATCTGGATTTGATGCTTAGTTTCATCAAAGTTGTTTTGATGTTTTTCAATCTGAAGTTTTTCCTGGATCAGTTGAGCAAACAATTGATTGGCTTGTTCGTTATGACTCAAGTCTTCAACAGTCAACGGAATATGTTGTGGATAGAGCTGCTGTATGGCTTTAGCTGCCGATTCACTGGCATCTACATCAGGTGGTGTATCTTTTTCCACACACTCCCAGAAGTAACGTTCGGCATTGATGATATGTTTGATCACGGATTCGGAGCGCGTCACTTTGAAAATTTTGGTTTCATGCCCACAGATCAGCACACAAACATGTGCTGCTCGTTTGCCTGTCACTGCAAGTTGATGCTGCACCTGACACAGTACGTATAAAGGTACTCCATCTCGCCAAAGTTTTGCGCCGTACTCACCTGCTGTTTTGCATTCCAGAATTTGGACTTCATTGCTACCCACAACGGAGTAATCCAGATTGGCAAGCATAAAATGCTTATCAGGATCTGGATGCTGAAACACTGCATTGATTCTGCGTACCTTGTTATTGGTATGCATGCTGTAGTACTCAGCCACCAATGGTTCTAGCTGCTTACCCCAATAGAGTGGCGCGATACCTGAACTTTCATCTTCAATCGATTGTTTGACTCGTCCTGTCTTGATCATCCAAAGTTCGAGCATCGACATATAGGGATTCAATCCACAGGCTGCTGCACAATCACTACTGCCAATACCTTGGCGACGAACTTCAAGCCAGTCAGATTGAGTCATATTCTTTGTATTGACCAAGCGTTTAGCTGTGAATAATTTTGGGGCAATAAATGGAGTACTTACCTGTTGCATAGATGGATTTAAAATTGCGGTATTCATATTGAAGTCCTGATTATTTTGCTATGTAAAATGATGGGGATCACAAAAATTGGGCATAAAAAAACCACAGCCGAAGCTATGGTTTTAATAATTTTAAAAATCTAATATTTAATTTAAAAATAATTAGTTAGGTCTAACTTTCCATTATTGAAAAATGTATATTTCACACTATGCAAGCATGTTAAGTGCCTGTTCCAATCCTCGTTGTTTGATCGATGCGCCAGCACCAAACCAAGCTGAATCAAGTCGGTGATCGGTACTCATGGCACGACGTTCGTGGTCTATAAATTCCGTGATTGAACACAGTAATCCATAGGCTGTTCCTTTGGCTGAACTTAGCTCCGTACCTCGTCCTTGACCATTAAACATTTCCATAACTCGACTCATCGATCTCGCATTTGGTTCAGCTTTGTCCTTGCCATTGGCTTGGGCTTGCAAGGCTACATCACGGTAGAACTGAATGATGTTATCCTCCTGATCTAATACGTTGTTCATGGTGCTGTTATTGAATACTGCATCAAAGTAAGCGGATGCTTCCATCTGACTCACCTTACGTTGTGTCAGTTGCTTCATTTCATACATGTGTTCATCCCATGCACGTACTGAAATACCCAATTGCTGTTTGACCCTATCTGCATCAAATTTAGTACTGTGTGGAACTTTGACCACACCTGCACTGCTGTTCTGTCCTTTTAAGGCAATCGCTAAAGTGTTGTTACACACCACTCGGATCGAGGTAAATTGTGCGGTGGTGGCAAGGGTTCCGTCACATGCTGTTGCCAAGAGCATATAGCCATTACTGACATCTTTGCCCTTTAATATGGATGTTTGCCCTGTCCGAGCCAGTGCCCAGAATTTCTTACCACCTTTAAGCACGCCTGCAGTTTCAAGCTCAAAGCCTGATTGTTCAGTCAAGTCACGATAGAATTCTAAAATCTCTCGTGGTTGAACTTCCTGAAAGCGTTGGCTAACGACTGATAGTGGTGCATGGGTGTCTGAGCGATAAAGTACTCGTTGCTCTTCATAAGGTATGATGATACTTTGCCCACGTTCATTCTGTGCCATATAACTGACATTGGAAGACTCAATCCGCCAGTCCATGCCTGCCTGCTGTGCCCAGACTTCAATCGGTTGGTTTTGACTTAGTTGATTACCTAGACCATGCCAAGGGGTATCACCGACATAAGCCATTTGTTCAAGTTGATGTGCCATAGTTATATTCCTTTTAAATTGAAAATGAAATTTGAATCTGTGTGGATATGAATATTCTTTAGTGCAAAAGATGAGTTGGAAATTTTTGGTAGCAGTTGTGGCAAAAGCACAAATTCTGCTGTGATGGTGTGCTTTGTTCAGTGAATGAATTCAACACACTACCCAATACTGTCCCTGCAATTCCACCGACAATCGGTGGCAGATTGAAAGACTTTGCGACCGTGGTTCCCAATGCACCCAATGTGGTCGGTGTGACCAAATTGGTTAAGGTTGTATTTGATTGTTGTGTACTTGCTTCAACCAATATCACATTCGTTGAATGACAAAAGGGACAGCTCAAGCTCATGGCTCGACTCCTTAAATTTTGGGCACAAAAAAGCCTGCTCGATGGCAGGCTCTGTTTTCATATTTTCATGTCCTCTCAAAAGAGTTTCATGATTCTCATTAGTATGTTATGTATATGAAATTATTTGGAATATAGCCCTGACCAAGCTATTATTTTAATGATCTCAAAGAGTTGATGCTCTTACCGTCATTTCCCGCTCTTTTAAAGAGCCGTCGGTCTAGTTTTCACTGCTTTAATTTACTGCAAAAGATTCTCATTTTGATGGTCTCTAATGACTGTATGCAGACGAACAAAACTTGATCTGAGATCATCACTTACAAGAGGACAAGCTTTACTCAAAAAAGCTGAACAACCTCGTTTTTATTTATAGTTATAACTTTCAAATAAGATGGAAAATTCCCATGAATACCAGCAATAGCCCTACAGGAAGCAATACCTCAACAGCAGAGACTAAGTTTCTTGAAATACCCATAGTTCAATTTGTCATTTTTATTATCATCACTGGCACTTACTTTTTTGGTATCTATCATTTTTTTGGGGTTGATTTTAATAAAATAAAAGCACTTGAACCCAATGCCCTTGGGGATTTTCTAGCGGGAACATTTGCCCCATTAGGATTCATTTTATTAATTCTAGGTTATATGCTCAATACAAGCGCCTTGAAAATTCAAGCCCAAGAACTTAGAAATAGCGTACAAGAACAGCAAGCATTAGTTGAAACAGCTAAAAATGAGTATGATTTGCTGATCACCCAATATAATCAAAACCAAAGTAATTTAGCTAATCAACGTAGCGATCAAGAGTTAAAAGATGAGCTGAATTCAATGCCTGTTATCCAGTTTAAATTCGCAGGAAATTACAACTATTTTGAAGTCATTAATATCGGCTCTCCCGTTATTGATATTTCTTTAATTAAAGGCCAAAACATTGAGCATATGACCTCTTACATTCCTGTACTGAAAACGAATACCACAACACGAGAAGTCACAATTACAATTTCTGCAAATAAAGACGCTATCTTTAGTTTTGAAATGGTATTTAAGACGACTAAGGGGTTAAAATATAAACAAAAATTTAAAAATGACAGATCAGAGTTTGATCATAATTTATTTATTATTACAGCTCAAAATGACCCTGAAAAAATTGAAATTATAGACTGCTAATCCCTCTTAGCATCATCAAGATATATTTCCACTTCATGATGAAGTGGAAATATACAAATTCAATCAGCGCTCTTGGATTCTGCTTTACTTCCATAATCAATGATATAAATGTCTCCAGCAATGACCAACCTCAAGCCTGCACAAGCATTCAATATAAATCGATCATTTATTGTCATTGTTAAATAAACCCCTAACCTCACATAAAATGCATTTTCTACCTTTGATTTTATTTGTTTTTTCATATCACTTGATTGACTCAGCGAAACCTTAATTTTATCATTCAACTGCTGACCTACATCGTCAGTCGGTTTTAGCAGACCGTTCAGCCAAAGCACACTAAAAAGTATATCTTTTTGGTGGGCGACCCTGCGTGCCCCCTCTGCGGCGGAACGGGAGGGGGACACCTTCGGGTGTGCTGATCCTTTGGCTATCAGTCTGCTAACCCTCTTTCGTTTCGCCACCATTATTTAGCAGTAAAGTGGTGAAGCTTCTTTCATAGCCAAAGGAGTCATACCCATGACTAAGTTTTTCCTATCTATATTGTATTCCCTGAAACAATTTTATATTCCTCTGTTGCATTAACAGCATTCATAAATTTTTGCTTATTTGACTAATCTAAACGCTGTCTAGCCTTGGAAAGCTTTGTCGCATCTACACTTTAGTCCATTCAGCAAAATTTATTACACATCAAATAACACAATAAAAAATTAGGGGAAATGATGAAAATTCAAACTTCACTTGTACTCATCTCTGTTGCATTAATGGCTTCAGGTTGTGCCAGTAAAACCGAACGTCAGTTTATTAGTGGTTGTAAAACAGGTGGCATTGATGGCAGTACCTGTTCATGTATTTACGACAAACTTGAAAATAAATATGGGGAAGATGGGCTTAAAGAAAACCTCTACACCTTGCAGCAAACTGAATCCTTCCAAAAAGATATGGTCAATATTTCCTATCAGTGCATGAAGGAATAACCATGAGAACACTTGCTGGCATCATCTGCATCATTGCAGTGATTTGCTTTTTAGGTTTGCCATTTATTGGCTTCATGATCGTAATGGGAATTTTTATTGCATTAGCAAAATATGCAATGGGGGGAAAGTAAATGAATTCAAATATTAAAACAGGTTTGATTAGTGTCTATTTGATAATTGGTTTCTTCTTTGCCATCTATCAACACTTTTGGGGGCAGTATAACTACAAGTCTTTTGCCTACAACATTGGTCAAGGCTTAGTTTGGCCTGCGGTAATGTTTCCAACAGTGGGGAAAATCGTTGGTGGAATTTTGATTCTATGTTTGGTCGGCTTTCTGACCATGCGTTCTAAGTAAAGGCGTAGCTAGATATGAAAAAAATACTTTCCACTGTGATGTTATCTAGTTTACTGATGGCATGTAATCAGAATAATCAGCCAACTCAGAATAGTACAACGGATCAAGCATCTAGTTCACCCAATGCTTCTGCTCAGAATGAACAATCCAAATACGCCCCATATAGCAAGGATGAGGTTGAAGCCAAAGTACAAGCTTTAACTCAGATTGTGGAAAATGATACTGAGTATCTGCCTGCTGCGGTCAAACAAGCTCAGTCATTTCTTGAGAGTTGGGATAAATATCCCGAAGCACTCAAATCCATGATGGAGTCTGATCTTAATCCAAACAATGCTGAATATAGCAATCATATTCCCATGGAAATGGAACAGCCTGCATTATCTGTTCGTGCTCAAATTACCAGTCGTGAGTCTCAATCTGCATTTAATGTACAAGGAGCGATTGAATATATTTTAGAGATTCAGTCCACAAACGATCAACCTTTTGTTCTTCAAGGTATGAGCATTAATCGTGGTCGTTGTGGTTATTACACCGCAGATTTCCATAGCAAGATGCCTGTGCAAATGAGTTATAGCTCAACGGTATCGTACTTGTTGAAATGTCGTGGTGATCAAGTGCTTGAAGCTGAGTTGACAACCGACCAAGGCAATGTCAGTTTATCTTTTTGATGTCAGTAAATATGAAATAGAGAACATAGCATTACCAGTGTTCTCTATTCTCAAAATGACCTATTCTTTATATGCCTCTTCGCCAATCCAGATCAAACTGACTAATCCCAAATGACCTCATTTTAGGGGATGTCTTGGCACGTAAGCGTTGTTCTACTTTTTTGGGATTCACTAAATATAGACCAGCACGAATAGCATTCTCGACTTGTTTTTGCTGATTTCTATGAATCATTCCTATACCAAGCAAACCATTGACCTCAAACTTTTCTTTATTCTCTTTTCGGTTACAGTTGAAATAACACCCTTGATTATTAGTAATGTATTGTTGCCAGTACTTCCCTACTTCCTCTCCTAACCATTCATCGCCGTCACGCATATTGCCATCATAAATAAGTAATAAATGGCAGTGATAGCCCTTCTTAGCACCTTGCTCAAATGCCCAAACACACCCTTGTAAATGACGAAAGCAGGAATCTTTATTTGACATCCTATTCCGTAATATTTCCAAAGCCCTATGAAAATCCTCAACATCCCAATTCGCTTGATGTTCTTGAAAGATTCCTACATCTACTCGTACAAAAACCAACCTAGCATAATGATTGAGTATTTTGTTCAAATAGCGTTCTAATTCAATTTGATTTTTTCGTTCTTGATATTTAAATTTATGAATATCTAGAAAAGAACTTTTCATTTCATACTGAATCATACCTTGGATATGAAAGATATGATTGAGTTCAAACCGTAGAATATCTTCATAAATCTGAAAATCCAGTTTTTCCATGATGTAATCGACAAGGATAATCACCCTTGTAAAAACTTGTATGATTTTGGAATAGCTCAGATCAAATCTATAAATCTGCTTAAACAGCACTACCGCTTCTAATAATTCTCGTTTGAACTCATCATGATCATCAATGAATTGCTCATGGCATGTACTAATCATAAAATCTTCGATTGAGATAAGAATGGAAGATTCATTGGCTAATGGAATATTTGGGGACATTGGTTTTCTCTTGAAATATAAGCTTCATATCTAAGAGTGAGATGTAAAATTTTACTGACAATGATTCTAAAGCAGGATGTTGTGGTCATCCTGCTCAGCTGAATATGCTTTAAGACTTTGGAACATACTATAGGGTTAATTCAGAATGTTTTAACTCATTGGAATCTATACGTTGTATAGCCCATTTTGAGTATGGGCTATACTGAACTAAGCAACTCATTGTACTTACTCAACTAGATAAGATATTGTTTATATTATTAATATATTACTTATAGATAATTATATAAGATACCTGTTAAGTACCTTAAGCTATTGCCTCGGTAAGATCATTGAACCATATGATGCTAACCATCGATGTATCCTAATATACATCGAAATTTGCTTAGGCTAAAGTTACGCCAATATAGTTAAATATTAACTAAGCAATCTACCTCCCTACATTCCACAGGAAGCAAACCAAAATCTTGTAATTGCTGTAAACTTGGTGAGTCAAAAGAACTGAAATTTGAATCACGATTTTTGTGTTGTTGACTCTCGGAAAAGTCCTCATCTGTTTCATCCAATAAGTAAAACTCATTTGCTCGTAGGGTTGGATCAATCATAAAAATGCAGCTATATATTTGTTGATGATATGAACGAGGCATAATACTGAAAGGCTTCAACTGCTTAATATTACTTTGCTTAGCAAGGAACGGATAAAGCTTATTGTTTGCAATAAATGTCAGTAAAAAACTAATTAAGAAGGTAACACTTTGAATTTCTTGTTCGAAGAATCTACTCAAATCGCGATCATTTATCTGAAGCAAAGAACTTAGCTTAAGGTTTTTTTCAAGCCTCTTGAGATCATATACTTCTACAACATCAAAATTTAGTAATAATTGCTTCAATCTAGTTGAGGAGGAATATAACTCTAAACTCCACTGCTCCAAATAACACTGAAATAATGCGCAAGCCATTAAAGCGTTAGCAAAATTATTCGACTTGGTGTCCAACTCATTATAACTTATGACTTCTTTCAACCACTTCTTAGCTACAGGGTGCTTTTTTAATTCAAAGTAACCACTCAATAAATTAAGAACAAGCTTCTTTTCTAAATCATCCTGAGCCATTCTGGATGAATTTTCAAAATTGAATACCGTTCGCTGGCATAAGCGATCACTCAAGATTCTAGGTTCATGCTGTATCAAACTGATATATGCTGAATGTGGATCATGTCTAAAATTTAAATAATAGTCCAATTCTCTATTAAAGGTTTCAAACAACTGAAGTAAACGACCTACCCGTTGTACTTCAAAAAGCTGAGTGGGTTTACTTTTCTCAATATAAAATCGACCATATCGAGCTTTATCCCCCCAAAGCTCATGCGATAAGTTGAGTGCGTAAAATGGATTCATTCGACTGATAATCTTGCTTGATTGAGTCCCATCGACTCGTGTACGAATGAGTCCCTGTTGCTTTAATTTTTTGATACACCGAAAGATCGCATCTTTAGACAGTCCTGTTTTATGCTTTAATTTATGAATTCCGCATTTATTGGTAATTCCAAATTGATTACTATGTCTAACCAATACCATTAATACCAATGCCGTTTTGAAATCTATTTTTCCAAATAATATCGGTTTAGTATGTTGTAAGTGATGTACATAAAAGTCATTTAATTTGGTATCGACAAGGTGAAAAAAAAGAGCCTTCAGCGGAAGTTCATGATTCATCATCTTAGAGAACCATCGCTCTTTCTCAAAATCACCTATCGTTTTTACACTCCCCCAAAGACCAAACATTTCAATATCTATTCTTACAAATTCTTTGCAAGATTTTTCATCAATTCCTCTAACAATTATTTGATGCTCTTGTAACTCATTCAGCGTTGTCTGCAATTTTTTATCATGAAATACAA
Organism: Acinetobacter sp. 766875; assembly: GCF_000582055.1. NCBI lineage: Bacteria > Pseudomonadati > Pseudomonadota > Gammaproteobacteria > Moraxellales > Moraxellaceae > Acinetobacter > Acinetobacter sp. 766875. The sequence goes on from NZ_JEXX01000002.1 coordinate 161,275, forward strand.
ACTTCTTTGAACTCATTGCAGATGTTAAACAAAATTCTTGCCCTCCATACATTTGAATTATTTGGAGTAACAACCATCGTGCTGTTGGGCTCAAAGTAATAGGAGAAAATTCATGAGCAAGTAAAAAAAGTAAAAATCTATCTTCCATGAAGCTATCGAACACTACCCACTTGTAATTTCACAAATATGGATGATAAAACTCATATACGCAACCATTAAAATTTAGTAAATATTAATTTAACATTATAGTTAACATTAACTTACTAATAAGTTAATATTATTCCTGTTATTAATTTCATAAGAAATGCTCATCATGACAAGACCATACGAACATTTTGAAAATTGGATGAAGAAAGACAGTAAAGCTAAGGAAGATTTCATCCAAAAAAATAAAGATGCATGGAGCAAATTAATCCCAAAACAATTTACAGTGTCTATATCCCAACCCCAAATCCTATTCGGTTATGATCAAGAACAAGCCATACTTTCGACAAAAGAATTTGTCGCCGCATCTAAAGATTTCTATGAAACCATTCGTAAAAAATTTAGGGAGCACAAGCACCAAACCTCTAAACAGCACAAAAGCCGTATTCAGGCAAGAATAAGTAAAAGCTCAACATCCAAGCTTGAACAAATCAAAAAAAAGCTTGAACATAGCAGTGCTTCAGGGACACTTGAACATGTCATTAATAGTTTTGATGAAGACAAATTAAAGCAACAAATTCAAATTAATAAATTACAGGAACAAATTCAAAAACTGCGAGATTTTGAAGCGTATCTAAATAGTAAGCACAAATTAGAGCTTGAGACAGCACATGCACTCAATCAGAAAATTCAGGATTACTTATTCAGCCAATGGGTTTCAACCCAGCAAAAATTGGAAGTCCTAGAAAACCAATTTCCGAATGAAGATGACCTTGACCAAATTTATGCTTCTCAAAGTGACGAAGAAAAGGAGAACTCTCGTAGGATAATAAAATCGAATTTACAATCTGATTTTAATAACAACCTTCTCCGCATAAAAGCGACACTGGAACTCAAATCAGAAACCACAAATCCCCTTCATACAACTCTTGCGCCTATTTCTGAAAACGATTACCCACCTATTTATCCACGACCTTCAGGATTTACTAAACAAGGAGAAATTATTCATGATGGCATAGAAGAAAAAACTGATAACAAACAGAGAGCTGTGCCAGAGTACCTTACAAACCCAATAAAACTATTCACCAACAAATAAGCTTAAATTGGATTCAATATTTCCTTCAATATTTCAGGCTGTTCCCTCAGCCAATGAATGATCGTTTCATCCAAATACACGGTGTTGTTATATGGTATTTTGTAATTCAAATGCTTAAGCATGAATGAAGGATTTTTTGAATGAAGAATACTGTCTAATTTTTTAATTTCAGTTTGAATTTTATCGATCTTTTTAGCTCTTACAGCAGATGTTACTTTTTTACGTTTTATTGAATTATCTAAAAGTGGTTCAGACTTGAGCGTATCTTCTTGTTCAAGTTTTTGAAGCTCCGCTTGCATCAAGTTCATTTGAGATTTGATCCAAATGAGATCATATTTTTCAAACTCTTTTATTAATATAGGAATTATTGAAGTGACCGCCTGATTCAGGCTATCCCATTTATGCCCACGTTGAGCAAGTTGCTCACGTAAAACGCTAAGTATTATTTCACGTCTTGGGTATAAATTTTTAGTGTGACTTGCCATCGCTGCCCTTACTGCTTTGGCTTGTCTTTCAAGCGTCGAGTTATAGATTAAATATAGCTCTCCACCCAATGCATCCACATACGCCATTAAAATGTTTGAATAATGATTTTTTTGGAGCGTCTTTTTTAACTGATCCATCCCTTGTCTTAAGCTATTGATCTGAGTAAGAAGTTCAAAAATTTGAGTAGGCTTAAAAGGAATTGATTTAAGATCGCCACTCGCCTCTATCAGACTTAAGGCTTGCTCACTGAGTGAAAAATCATTATCTTTCATTCGAAGCATAATTTTTTCTTTCATAGCTGCATATAATGGATTCCCAAACTCTGCCACCAAATCACACTGATAGTAGTAACAGAAATTTTCAACAATGTTTTGTTCAAGTAATGCTAAATATGAAGTTATTTTTGATTCCATAATTTTTTAATCCTTTATTTAACAAAACATTATAACCTGATAATGCTAAATTTTTTTTATACATGAGTACTGATCTACTTTAATCCTTTTCTAAATTTTATAGTGACCTCATCAACAAACAGAACTAATGACTTAAAAATACGCGTTGCTCTCTGACCTGTATTTAAAGCTGGAAATTAGTTCTTTCATCTAATTGTTATTACTACAAAAGGATCAAAGGTATGGGCTACTTAACATCTAAAGAAATTCGCCACAAACTTAAAAATTGCTCTCCTTCAACATTATGGCGTTACCAACAACCTAATCAAAAAATGTTCGAACAACCGATGCCACAACCTATTAAAAAATGTGCTGGCTCTTCTAGTCTTTGGGATGAAGAAATGTTTAATGAATGGCTACTCAAATATTTCAATAACAACCAAATGAGTAATCTGTCTAGCTAGACAGATTACTTAACTTTTTCCACCATTTTTTATAAGCTTTCGACATCTCTTTTTGATAATCATAATAGTCATATGTCCCCTGTTCCCCAGGCATCACATGACCAACCATCAGTTCCGCAACATCCCTACTCGTAAACGCACTGAAATTTGTCCTTGCTGTACGCCGTAAATCATGCATAGACCAATGATCCATTTCAAATTTATAATTCTTCCTTGCAAATTGCATGAAGTTATAAGGGGTATCTGTTGGCCCACTACGCCCCATTGGCTCTTTGCCATTTTCATGTGGGAAAATGTATTCAGAATTACTCAAATCCATTGCAGACTGAAGCCACGGTTTGATCTCATCAATAATAGGTCGAACAATGTCCCCTTTACTTTCTCCTGTCTTATGATTTTCATACGGTACTGTCCATGTATTTTTACTAAAATCAAAATCTGATTTCCGTGCAAGCCTCAACTCACTATATCGATTACCATAAAACAAACATAACTTGAGAAATAAAACATTCCTTAATGATGTTCTAGACTCATCACAAATTTTAAAAATTAAAGACAACTCATCATCTTGTAATACTCGAACAGTTTTATTTTTCTTAATATTCAAGTCACGTTTTCCAGTGATATGTCTTATAGGGTTTTGCTCAATTAATTTTCGATTGATCCCCCAATCCAAACACTGCTTTGTATTCGTAAGAATGCGATCAGTTATCGATGGCGACTGTTTAAATTGCTCTTCTAGTAAATCTAACCACATATGTAATGTGATTTGCTCAGCAGGTATGCCGCCTAACTTTGGGAAAACATAAAGTTCAAATGATCTCAAATATTGATCTGCATTCTTTTTATTAGGAATACTATATTTCGCATGCCACTCACGAAATAACGCTTCAAAAGTTATAGCCTCTGTGATCTTGTGAAGTTCTACTTTTTTATGAATACGTGGGTCATGTCCCTTTTCTAAAATTGCTTTCATTTTCTGCAATTCAATACGAGCTTCTTTAAGGCTCATATTTGGATAGGTTCCCAAGTCTAAACGAGCTTGCTTATCGTTATATCGAAAACGCATCTGAAAAGTGAGCTTTCCTTTTTGCGATACACGAACGCTCAATCCATCTTGATCAGGCTCTGTATGTATAGCTGAACGTTCACGATCTAGATTCTTCTTAAGCCAAGTATCTGTTAAAGGCATTTTACTCCACCTGTGTACATATTTTTTTCAAGTAGCTAATTCTAGAAAATATGTACACACATATGTACACAAACATACTGACTAGACTTGAAATCCATTGAACGGGGTTGAAAGATATATCAGATAAAGAATAGCAATATTTTTATATTTTTACAGTACTTACAATGATTTTATTATTATATTTGAAATAGGTTGAATGGGCTTGAATAGATATCAAATATTTGGGTGGGAAATAATAGCAAATGTGCGTCGTTGAGCGACCTGTGCCGCTAACTCATCTTTAAAACTCATGAAATACACCTACTGCGGAGACTGCAGTGCCAAAGATCTAAAGTCGATCAAAATAAAAATTGGCGTAATTGTAGCAGATTTATAGGTACTGTTTAGAGATTGTTGAGTTGTTGGCCCGTGTTTTCATATTTGAAATAACTTTGGTGAAAATATAAAAATTTGGGTCCTCACACCAATAAAAAAGCCTGTCCAATATAAACAGGCTTTTACGAGTGAACTTAAAAAACTTATGCCAACTTCTTTTCTTCAATAAAATGAACATCGGCAATTTGTGCATCCCAAAACTCAGTCCACAATGCACAATAATCAAGACATAGTTTGGTCAAGCTTTCATAATCATCTTTGGTAATCGCTTGTGCTAATGCAAACCACAAGTCGTCTTGATGATCATCGTCAGCAGCTTCTGCTGTTTCATCTGTTGAGACGCCGTGGACGTGATAATAACCACCACCCTCAACATCAATATTAACGAACTTGGTGGCTTGTCTTAATGGCGGGCTAAAAAGAATAAACTCTTCTTCTGCTACAGCCAATAAAGCCACTACATTCATATAGCTATCATAAGAAGCTTCTAAAAATGTTCTCACCTGATCTGCAATTTTTGATGGTTTATAATTACGGCGGTCGTCCTCAGACAAACCGTAGTCATTTAATAAATCTTCATATAATGGATAATGTGCGTATTCAGGGTTTCCTAAATAATAATTATCTTTACCCAAACCCGGTCTAAAACCAAATTCATCTAATATATTTAGGCTTAATAACACACGTGGAAACATTTTGGCGCCAGAGTGAAGCTTTGGTTCCAATTGCTTTGTTAAAAACTGTGCCTGTAATAAAGCATCAGTAAAAATTTGTACGATGGCATGACGATATTCTAAATGAATACGTGTCAAGGTTTGTTTATCAAGATAACCGTTATTTAATATTTCAATGGCTGGATGATGACTTACTGGTAAATGTGCAATTCTATTCCTTAACTGTTTGAGAAATTGTAAGTTTTCTTCCCACTGTTGGGCAGAAATACTATTTTTCATACCTTGTAATGCTTTTTGTCTTGGATTATCAAAGTCTTCAAATTTTTTTGACATAATCATTCTCAATAAAAAGTTTTTCTTATAGTTAAGCTAAGGCTTATCCCTCTATTTCCATTTCGCACTCAATTGCTAAAAGGATAAATTCCATATACCCATACTTAACGAGTCGATATTATGTTTATTATCTCAACAAATCAATGGATTAATTAATATTATTTAAAAAAGTAAACTATTGCCAATAAAAAATATATATTATTGTTTTTTAAAATAAACCAAACTATTGAATAAATATAATTTTTTAAATATCATAAAATAAGTTTTATTTAAGCTTTCATACTTTACAATAGCAAAGTTAATCAAAAAATATCTATGACGGGGCAACCAATGTCAAAAAGAGAAACGATTATAACAACAGCAATGACCCTTTTTAATCAGAAAAGTTATACCTCAATTGGGGTAGACAAAATTATTGCTGAGTCCAATGTTGCAAAAATGACTTTCTATAAGTACTTCTCTTCTAAAGAAGTTTTAATTGAAGAATGCCTTCAGCGAAGAATTTTGGAAGTGCAGGCTTCTTTACTAGAAAAGGTAAACCGCGCACATGATCCGTTAAATAAACTTAAAAATGTTTTTAACTGGTATATAGACTGGATTAATACTGAAGATTTTTATGGTTGTTTATTTAAAAAAGCGACTATAGAAGTTTTACAAATGTATCCATCCATTAAAAGCCAAGTGAACCAATATAGACGATGGATTTATGACTTAGTAGTCTCTATGTTTTTAGAGCTAGAAATTGAAGATCCAACAGTTCTAAGCAGCCTTTTTTTAAATATTATTGATGGGCTTATTATCGATGGCACCATTAATAAACCAGAAATTAATGCTGAAAGAACATGGTCTTATATAAATAAACTCATTGAGCTTGAAACAACGCAGAGCTGTGCGGCTGCGTAAATAGATTTAATTATTTATGATGCTATCTCATAAATAAACCTTTTTTTAACCCATACGAAAGCTTGAATACATACTCTTTTACATGAACAGACTTGTTTCATCTTCTTAGCTATATATAGATTAGGCCGTTATGTTTTAAATGCATAGCGGCCTTATTTTATATAAGCTCAAGCTTTTCTTAAAAAAATTTATTAATAAAACTCTAATGTTAGTTAAGCTCATCTATTTAATTAATTAATCACTAAGAAAAATACTTTTTAAAATATATTGCAATAACAGTTCTCTATTATCAGCCTTTGTTTCATCTAGTAGTTGAATAATGGCACCATCAATTACAAATAAAAACATATGAGCATCTTTTTTAGTAGCATCGTTCTTCGCTGTTAAAAGCAATTTATAAACTTCATCAATTAACCATTGACGGTACTGTATAACCACTTGATAGGCTGTAGGGTAAATTTTTTCAATTTCAAAAATAGCTCTAAATGGCAAATAATAATGCCCTTCCAGATTGACATGTAAAAAGAATATTTCCTTTAACTTTTCACGCACCACTAAATCTTTTTGTGTGTAAATAATTGAGAAGACTTTTTCTTTTAAAGCATCTTTTTGAAAGTTTAAACTCATTTCAATAAGCCGCTCTTTAGACTGAAAATATTTATAAAACGTGGTTTTGGTCACTTCCGCTTCTTCTACAATGCGGTCTACACCAACGTTGTGAAAACCATGGTCATTAAAAAGATAACGAGATGTATGAAGCACACTTAACGCGCGAAATGAGAGATCTGAATATGGCATATATGTACCGTTATAAAATAATTTGTTGTTGTGTCTAAATGAGATAAAACAGCCGCAACTTTTGCTCTAGGCAAAAAAGCATGCAAAGGCCCCAAAGATGGCCCTAGGGCATCTCAAGTTTTATTGTTGATATGATTTTTTAGTCGTGACGAACTAAAGCCTGAAAACTCGAAAGTGATCAAACTGTGTTAAAGACTAACTGGGAGGTGTAAAAAAAGTATGCACAGCCAACTCCTTATATGGGGAGTTCTGCCAAAGCATTAATAAAGAATTATGGTGGCAGAACGAAAGAGGGTTGACAGACTGGTACGACGCCAGCACACCCGAAGGTGTCCCTCTCCCGTCCTACCGCTACGGGAGGAGACGAGGAGCTTACACACAGAACTATCCCTCAGACGGGAAAACTCTGATGCGGTCGTATGTGGTCTGTCAAAACCACCTGGCAATGTAGGCCAGCAGGCAAAGGATAATCTGAGAGTTTAGAAGTGTCAATGTGGAATTTATGACAAGTTTTTAAAATTCTTATTATTTTTCATTAGATTAACTAAATTATTATTTTAGATATTATATAAAGTTGTAATTTTAAAATTTATCACAAGTTCGTTAAACAAAATGAGCGCCTTGTGACTGAATCAGTTGCCCTACATTTACAGGCATTCCTAACAAGTAACCTTGGAACTGCTGACAGCCTAAACGCGTTAAAATTTCGACTTGCTGCTGAGTTTCCACTCCTTCGGCTGTTACGGTTAAACCTAACTTTTTCGCCAAATGAATAATACTTTCTAAAATGACTTCTTCTTTTGAGCCCGGTTTTAAATCGACAATAAAACCACGGTCAATTTTAAGCTCATCGACTGGTAAGTCTTTTAAATATAAGAAGCTTGAGTGCCCTGTTCCAAAGTCATCAATTGCGACACGAATGCCCATATCACGCAGCCGTTCACAAGCACGAATGCTTAAGTCGATATGCCGCATTGCAGTTGATTCAGTAATTTCAATAATGAGGTGATGAGGCTTAATTTGGTATTTTTTTAACAAACCTTCGAGGGTACTAAAGAGCTTTTTATTTTCAAACTGCAAAGCCGATAAATTGACTGCGATTGGATAAAACTGGGTATTGCTACGTTCCCATTCTTGAATTTGCTGGCAAGCTTGCTCAAGTGCCCAATATCCCATTGGAATAATTAAACCTGTCTTTTCTGCGCCACCAATAAACATATGTGGTGTCAGCATACCTAAAGATGGATGATTCCAGCGAATGAGCGCCTCTACCCCACAAATCTCAAGATTGGTATTAAATTTAGGTTGGTAATAGAGAACAAATTGTTTTTCTTCGACTGCTTTATATAAATCATTGATCAGTTTTGACTGACTTCTGGTTTCTTGTTGATGGGTTGAATAACTAAAGACGGTGTAAGTATTGCGGCCCTGCTCTTTAGACATCAGCATGGCAGCATCGGCATTCATTAACAGGTCTTGAACATTTTGCCCATGTTCAGGGAACAATGCGATGCCAAGGCTTGCCGAAATGTTAATTTCTTTACCGGAAATCTGGTAACTGTCTTGAATAAGCTGCAATACTTTTTCAGCAAGTTGCATTGCCTCTTCAGTATCGGTATTTTCAGCTATTAATAAAAACTCATCTCCGCCAATCCTAAGCAACTTACATTTTTCATTGAGTTGCCAATGTAAGCGATTGGCCATTTGTATAAGCAGTTGATCACCAATGTGGTGACCAAAGGCATCATTTACCGATTTAAAACGGTCTAAATCAATATAGAGAAAAGCAATTTTCTGGTCTTTATAACGATGATCTGACAAAAGAACTTCTGCGTAATCAACTAAATAAAGTCGGTTTGGTAGTTTAGTTAAGTTATCTTGAATGGAGAGATTGGCGAGTTCTTTATTGGCTTTACGGAGTTCTAAATTTCGTTGGTTCAGTCGTTGTTCCAGCACGGCGACAATAAAACTCGCGACCAGCACCAGACATGTAACCAGAATAATAGTAAACAGCAACAGGTCATGTTCAGCCTGATATTGGCTCACAAATTTATCGGTAATATTAGTCGCAATGAGTGCCGTATAGTGCATGCCCATAATGCTTAAAGTCATCATGACTGCAAAAGCGAGTTTTAAACTTACTCGATTACGCTCGCTCTCTTTTAATTTATAGGCCAACAAAAAAGCTAGACCTGAACCACTCATGGCAATTAAGACAGAAAATAAAATGAGAAATGAGGTGTAATCTTTCTTATAAATATCAATATTCCAGCCCAGCATACTCACATAATATGAAGCTGAAATACCAATTCCCATAATGACTGAGCTTAAAACCAACCTAAATAATGGTAGTGTAAAACGGGAAGTGAGCCAAATTGCCACACAAGAAAGTACAGCACTAATACCAAAAGAAAGCGTAATTAAAGAAAGATTAGCGTTGGCAGTTTCAAATAAATGATAAGCATGCATACCAACAATATGGACAATACTAATAGCCGCAGCGAGTAATAATCCATTAAATAATAAAATAAGCGGTTCAATCTTTTGATAGGCTTGCTTAAATATTAATTGCTCCATGGAAATCACAATATAGCAAATAGCGCCAGCCGCAATAAAAGAGCCGACGATCAATGTGCTATCGTAATCAACATGACCCATATTGGACTTCCATGATTATTCAATACTTTTTTTTATTTTGTTCAATTCATTGCACAAAATACAATTAAACACGTTAAAGAAAAATAGTAAATTCGACTTTTTTGGTCAGTTATAAACAATAACATTATCTAACATTTGGTCAAGTATTTTTTACTTTAGAAATCAATAAAGTAAACAAAAATTAAGCATCCAATTATATGAAAAATATAGGATTTCTTAAATCTAGGTCAATTGACCTTAATGATGTTTTTTTAAGCTTATTTTAGCTGCTCTAAAATAAAAAAACCCTGCATGAAGCAGGGTCTTTTTAAACAATAGAAAAGAGTATTAGTTTTTCTCTTTATCTACGATCTTGTTTGCTTGAATCCAAGGTATGAGCGAGGACTAGTAGAGCATTGCTCTACCCGAGCGCAAGAGCGAAGTTTTACTTCGCTAACGCGCGTTTCAAGCTAAAGAAAAAACTTAGTTTTTCTCTTTATCTACGATCTTGTTTGCTTGAATCCAAGGCATCATCGCACGTAATTTAGCACCAGTTTGTTCAATACCGTGTGCAGCATTTTGACGACGACGAGCTGTCATAGATGGGTAGTTTAACGCACCTTCTTGGATGAACATCTTCGCGTATTCACCAGATTGAATACGTTTTAATGCATTACGCATAGCTTCACGAGACTGTTCGTTAATTACTTCAGGACCAGTTACGTATTCACCGTACTCAGCGTTGTTAGAAACTGAGTAGTTCATGTCAGCGATACCGCCTTCGAACATCAAGTCAACGATTAACTTAAGTTCGTGTAAGCATTCGAAGTAAGCCATTTCTGGTGCATAACCAGCTTCAACCAAAGTTTCGAAGCCCATTTTAACAAGTTCAACTGCACCACCACAAAGAACTGCTTGCTCACCGAATAAGTCAGTTTCAGTTTCTTCACGGAATGAAGTTTCGATAATACCTGTACGACCACCACCTACGCCAGAAGCGTAAGAAAGTGCAACGTTACGTGCATTACCAGAAGCGTCTTGGTGAATCGCGATTAGGTCAGGAACACCTGAACCACGTTGGAATTCAGAACGTACAGTGTGACCAGGAGCTTTAGGCGCAACCATGATTACGTCTAAGTCTTTACGTGGAACAACTTGGTTATATAGAACAGAGAAACCATGAGCAAATGCTAAAGTCGCGCCTTCTTTGATGTTTGGCTCAATCACGTCACGGTAAAGTTGTGATTGGAATTCATCTGGAGTCAAAATCATTACGAGGTCAGCTTGCTTAACTGCTGCTGGGACTTCAGCAACTTTAAGACCAGCGTTTTCAGCTTTCTTCCAAGAAGCTGAACCTGCACGTAAACCTACAGTTACGTCTACGCCTGAGTCTTTAAGGTTAAGTGCATGAGCATGACCTTGAGAACCGTAACCAATAATCGCAACTTTCTTGCCTTGGATGATTGATAAGTCACAGTCTTTATCGTAAAAAATTTGCATTTGTGTTCTCCGCTAAAATACTTTTTAAAAAATTAAATGGCTAAAACTTTTTCGCCACGGGCGATACCTGATACACCTGAGCGAACGACTTCAAGAATGGTGTTTTCTGCAAGCGCATCGATAAAACCATCTAATTTTTCAGTTGTCCCTGCTATTTGAATGGTATAGGTCGTTGGTGTCACGTCTACAATTTGCGCACGGAAAATATCCGCAGTGCGCTTAATTTCGGCACGTGATGCACCTAATGCTTTTACTTTGATTAGCATAAGTTCACGTTCAATGTGTGAACCTTCTGATAAATCAACTACTTTTACCACCTCAACAAGTTTGTTGAGCTGTTTCGTAATTTGTTCGATCTTATGGTCATCACCATAAGTCGTTAACGTCAAACGCGATAATGTCGGATCTTCGGTTGGTGCAACATTTAAAGTTTCAATGTTGTAGTTACGTTGGCTGAATAAGCCCACCAAACGAGAAAGCGCACCAGCTTCGTTTTCAACGAGTACAGAAATAATATGTCTCATTAAATGCGCTCCCCTTTAGAAATCCACATGTCACGCATAGATTGACCTGCAACCTGCATTGGATAAACGTGTTCGCTACGGTCAACCATAACGTTGATAAATACGCATTTATCATTGATGGCCATTGCTTCTGCAAGCTTAGATTCAAGTTCATCGGCATGATTAATTTGAATGCCTACATGACCATAAGCTTCCATCAACTTGGCAAAGTCAGGTAATGACTCAACATAAGAACTTGAATGACGACCTTCATAGTTCATATCTTGCCATTGTTTCACCATACCAAAAGCACGGTTGTTCAAGCAAAAGATTTTTACGTTAAAGCCATATTGTTTACAGGTTGAAAGTTCCTGAATACACATCTGAATTGAAGCTTCACCCGTAATACAAACAACTTGTTGGTCAGGGAAAGCAAGCTTCGCAGCCATTGCATAAGGTAAGCCAACACCCATGGTGCCAAGACCACCTGAGTTGATCCATTGACGAGGACGTTTGTACTTATAATAAAGTGCACCAAACATCTGATGTTGACCAACGTCAGAAGTAATGATGGCATCACCATTGGTTACTTTATATAAAGTTTCAACAACCTGCTGTGGCTTCATGGTGCCATCAGATGGGTTTTCATATTTCAAACCATGAACTTTGCGCCATTCATTAATTTGAGACCACCAAGCCGCAATTGCTTCAGGATTTGGTTTAGACACATTTAACTGTTTTAACTGTGCCAACATTTCTTGAAGAACAGGCTCTACTGCACCAACGATCGGAATATGCGCCATAATCGTTTTTGAAATGGTCGCAGGATCGATATCGACATGAATCACTTTTGAGTTCGGGCAGAATTTGGCTGGGTTATTTGTTACGCGGTCATCAAAACGCGCACCAATCGCCAAAATTACATCTGCATGGTGCATTGCCATATTGGCTTCGTATGTACCGTGCATGCCCAACATGCCAATAAACTGTGGATCGTCGCCCGGGAATCCGCCTAACCCCATAAGTGTGTTAGTTACCGGATAACCAAGTAAATGTGCAAGTTCGGTTAATAACGCAGAAGCATTACCTTGTACGACACCACCGCCTGTATAAATAACAGGACGTTTTGCAGTAAGTAATTCATCAATTGCTTTACGAATTTGACCAGAGTGGCCACGTGAAGGCGGTTGATATGAACGCATCTTCACTTTTTCAGGGTATTCGTAGGCAAACTTTTCTGCAGGGTTCGTCGCATCTTTAGGAATATCAACTACAACTGGACCAGGGCGCCCACTTGACGCGATATAGAATGCTTTTTTAATAATTGCAGGGATTTCACTCGCGTGACGGACCTGAAAGCTGTGTTTCACGATAGGACGTGAAATACCAACCATGTCAGTTTCCTGGAAAGCGTCTTCACCAATCAGATGTGATGCAACCTGGCCAGACAAAATCACCATTGGGATTGAGTCCATATAAGCTGTTGCAATTGGAGTTACTGTATTGGTTGCGCCCGGACCAGAAGTGACCAGTACTACGCCAGTCTTACCTGTAGCACGCGAGTAGGCATCTGCCATATGACCAGCAGCTTGCTCATGGCGCACGAGGTAATGATTGATTTTGTCTTGTTGAAATAGCGCATCATAAATATGTAATACAGCGCCGCCTGGATAACCAAAAACATGTTCAACGCCTTCGTCCGCAAGAGCACGAACGAGCATTTCACCACCAGATAAAAGTTCCAACGTGATTCACCCTAAAATTTTTATCACTATTTATGGAAGGCACAAATAGTGTTTCATTCATTGAATTGTCTGCACTGTTATAGCACACATATTGTCTAGTTTTCGTTGCAATAGAAAAATTTCTGTTTTTCAGCCGTATAAGCTGTTTTAACATTAATAAAGCATGTCTGGATATACATACTTTAGTAAAATCAATCTCTCGGCTAGAGAGAATGTCTATTACAAAACATGATATTTATTCGAAGGGTGATCGAGTAAATACATATAAAACTAGAGAAAGCATTTTTGTTGTTTCTATATACAAAGTCAAGAATAAAGAAATGGTTTTTCCATAAAAAGTTTTAGCTGTTGTTTTTTTAATCTAATCTTAAGCCGTAAATTTGTTCATTCCCTCTCCATTTTTATTAAAAAAACACTCTTTTTTATATAAAACCATGCATTCTAAATTGCTTATTTATAAACTTTATTTAAATATAGTCAGTATTTTTTGGGGAACATCTAATATGAATTTATCTTATTTAAAAACAAGCTTATATACAGCAATCATCACAGCAATTTTAGTTTGCTCAACTCAAAGTCAAGCCGAGCAATATTATAAATGGGTAGATAAAAACGGCTCGACACATTACACCACGACGCCACCACCTAAGGGTGCGAAACATTTGAACAAAGTTTCAACTTACGGTACCCAGCCTTCTGTAAAGAATCCGACATCAAACACAGAACAACCAGCTCAGACTAAAACAGATAAAGCCGTACCAGAAGCAGCTAACGCCACGCAGGAAAAAACTGCGCCTGCAGTAGCAGCTCCACCTGCTGCACCCGCACCTGCTCCATCAGCTTCAGCACCACGATAAGTAAAATGAGAGTGGTGAATACTTTCACCACTCTTCTCGGATTTAAAATAAAGAAGAATAAGTTGGGAAATTTTTATAGCGCATATTAAAAGATAAAATCGTGATCTAAAAACTGACATTTTCCTCTATTTTGCGCTATGCTGTGCAGCAATCTTTCATTTCAATTTTCGTTGTATAGCTTACGTCTATGACTATTTCTCACATTGACCCAGAATATCAAGCAAACACGATTGAACCATCCGTCCAACAAGATTGGGAAAATCGTAAAGTCTTTAAAGTTGCCGACACTGTCGAAGGTAAACATCGTTACATCCTGTCAATGTTCCCTTACCCAAGTGGCAAACTGCACATGGGTCATGTGCGTAACTATACAATTGGCGACGTAATTAGCCGTTTCTATCGTTTAAAAGGCGAAACCGTACTACAACCTATGGGTTGGGACGCTTTTGGTTTGCCTGCGGAAAACGCTGCAATTGCCCATAAAGTTGCTCCGGCAAAATGGACATTTGAAAACATCGCTTATATGCGTGACCAATTAAAAAAATTAGGTTTATCTGTTGATTGGGACCGTGAATTTGCAACGTGTACACCAGAGTACTACCACTGGGAACAATGGTTGTTTGTTCAGCTTTATAAAAAAGGTTTGATCTACCGTAAACTTTCAACAGTGAACTGGGATCCGGTTGACCAAACAGTTTTGGCAAACGAACAAGTTGAAAATGGTCGCGGATGGCGCTCTGGTGCATTGGTCGAAAAACGCGATATTCCAATGTACTACTTCCGTATTACGGACTATGCACAAGAATTATTAGACGACCTAGACACACTACAAGACGGCTGGCCTCAACAAGTGTTGACCATGCAACGTAACTGGATTGGTCGCTCTACAGGTATGGAAATTACTTTCCCATCTGCTAATACCGAAATTTATGCTGACGGCTTAACCGTTTATACAACACGTGCTGATACGCTTATGGGCGTAACATACGTTGCTGTTGCAGCAGAACACCCTCTTGCGCTTAAAGCTGCTGAAAATAACCCTGAATTAGCTGCATTTATTGAAGAATGCCGCATGGGTTCAGTTGCAGAAGCTGACTTGGCAACAGCCGAGAAAAAAGGCATGGCAACAGGCTTGTTTGTAAAACACCCTGTAACTGGTGAAGAGCTTCCTATCTGGATCGCAAACTACGTATTAATGTCTTACGGTTCTGGCGCAGTAATGGCTGTACCAGCACATGACGAACGTGATTTTGAATTTGCAAACAAGTTCAACTTGCCAATTAAGCAAGTGATTGATGCCAAAGGCGCTGACGATGCAGACTACTCTGCAACTGAGTGGCAAGAATGGTACGGTTCTAAAGAAGGTAAACTTGTTAACTCTGGCGAGTTTGACGGTTTAGAATTCCAAGCTGCGTTTGACGCATTCCTTGCGAAATTAGAGCCACAAGGTTTAG
Organism: Acinetobacter sp. 766875; assembly: GCF_000582055.1. Classification (NCBI taxonomy): domain Bacteria; kingdom Pseudomonadati; phylum Pseudomonadota; class Gammaproteobacteria; order Moraxellales; family Moraxellaceae; genus Acinetobacter; species Acinetobacter sp. 766875. Next base: position 176,828 of record NZ_JEXX01000002.1, read on the forward strand.
CAAACTCTAAAGTTCAATTCCGTTTACGTGACTGGGGTGTTTCTCGTCAACGTTACTGGGGTTGTCCAATTCCAATGATTAACTGTGATACTTGTGGTCAAGTCACAGTTCCAGAAGACCAACTTCCGGTTGTATTACCAACTGACGTTGTTCCAGATGGTTCAGGTAACCCGCTTAATAAAATGCCTGAATTCTATGAAACAAAATGTCCTTGCTGTGGTGGCGATGCACGCCGTGAAACAGATACATTGGATACATTCGTAGAGTCATCTTGGTACTACGCACGCTATGCGTCTCCAGACTTCACTGGCGGTATGGTTAAACCTGAAGCAGCTCAAAACTGGCTTCCTGTAAACCAATATATTGGTGGTGTTGAACACGCGATTCTTCACTTACTTTATGCACGTTTCTTCCACAAATTAATGCGTGATGAAGGCGTTGTACAAGGTAATGAACCATTTACTAACTTGTTAACTCAAGGCATGGTGCTTGCAGATACATTCTATCGTGAAGCGGAAAATGGTAAGAAAACTTGGTTCAACCCTGCTGACATCGAATTAGAACGTGATGAGAAAGGTCGCATCATTTCTGCAAAATATTCAGGTGATGGTCAAGAAGTGATTATCGGCGGACAAGAAAAAATGTCTAAGTCGAAAAATAACGGTATTGACCCAAAAGCCATTATTGATCAATACGGCGCAGATACAGCACGTGTATTTATGATGTTTGCTGCTCCACCAGATCAATCTTTAGAATGGTCTGATGCAGGTGTTGAAGGCGCAAACCGTTTCTTGAAACGTGTATGGCGTCTGGTAGCAAGCTTCCTTGAAAAAGGAAACGCTGCAACTGCAATCGATACGGCAAACTTGTCTAAAGACGCTCAAGATTTACGTCGTAAGACTCACGAAACGATTCAAAAAGTAAGTGATGATATTGAACGTCGTCATGCATTCAATACTGCAATTGCCGCGTTAATGGAATTATTAAACGCAAGCAATAAGTTTGAAGCAAAAGATGACAACGACGTTGCTGTAGAACGTGAAGCAATCACAACATTGTTAACGTTACTTGCTCCATTTGCTCCGCATTTAAGCCAGACTTTATTGGCTCAGTTTGGTACGGACTTAACAGAAGCAACTTTCCCTGAAGTTGATGCTTCTGCGTTAACACGCAATACCCAAACGATTGTTGTACAAGTAAATGGTAAACTTCGCGGTAAACTTGAAGTTTCTGTTGATATTTCTAAAGATGAATTATTAGCTCAAGCTAAAGCGTTACCAGAAGTTCAACAGTTCTTAACAGGACCAACCAAAAAAGAAATTGTGGTTCCAAACAAATTGGTTAACCTCGTGGTTTAATTACAGGTATTAATGAGAGGATCAAGCATGCACTTAGCCCAACGTTTAGCCGCTGTTGTTTTAACCTTAGGCCTTAGTGCAGGCTTAGTCGGGTGTGGTTTCCATTTAAAAGGAACTAACCCGACTGCGACTCCACTTGTTTATAAAAAGTTGAGCCTTGAGTTACCGGCAAAAACCGATGACTTAGAAACACAATTAAAAGTGTACTTAACAGCAAATGGCGTTCAGCTCACCAATGACAACGACGCCTATGTTCTTCATGTTTTAGAGTACACGCCTCGTCGTCAACTTCTAAATGGTAAGCTTACAGAAGTTCTATTACGTCTGACTGTGACTTTCCAAATTGAAGACCGTCAAGGGAATAAAATTACCGAGCCACGTACTTTAACCGCAGCTCGTAGTTATCAATATGACTTGGCAACTGTCAACACTGAAAACCAGCAAGAAGGTTACTTGCAACGTATTGTGATTGATGACATTGCTCAGCAAATTACTCGTCAAATTTCAGCTAATCGCTTACCAAAAGCTCAACCATAAGATTTATCTATTCTTTAGTAATGAAACTTGACTACTTACAAGCCCTTAAACGCATTCCGGAAGCTCGGGGTGCGTGGATCCTGCATGGTCAGGAACCATTACTTGAACAAAATTTACTAGATACTTTCCGTAAAAGCTGGCAGCAACAAGACATTGAAAGACAGCGCTATGATATTAGTAGTGTGAGTGACTGGAAAAATGTGTTTAATGCCCTGAACAGCTTGTCTTTATTTTCACAGCAACTTGCTATTGAAGTTCACGGCAATATCAAGCCCGATGCAAATGGTTTAAAACAGCTTAAAAGTTATATTCAGCATAATGAAACCAACCTGCTGTTAATTGTTTTACCCAAACAAGATAGCAGTAGCTTAAAGTCTGCTTTTTTCCAAGTTGTTGAAGCAAACGGCGTTGTTGTTGCTCTTACTGCAAACTATCCGCAAGACCGCCAAAGAATTTTAGCTGCTGAAGCAGAAAAGCTCGAAATTCAACTCGACAATGATGCTTGGCAGTGGCTCATGCAGCATCATGAGCACAATTTACTCGCAGCTAAAAATAGTTTGATGCGCGTAAGAGATACTTTCCCAGACCAGAAACTGATTCAAATTGAACAGTTATATGCTTGTTTGCAAGATCAGTCTCGTTACACCACTTATGATTTAAGCGATGCTTTATTAGAAGGCAATCTTGCTCAGTCTATTAAGATTTTCCAATATTTAATTGGTTCGGGTGAACCAGAAAGTCTGATCTTATGGACATTAAGTAAAGAAATGCGTTTATTAATGCAGTTGTTTGAACAGCCACACAATGCATTGCAACTCGGTATTTGGAAAACCAAAGTTAGCTTATACCAACAAGCTTTAAGAAGACTCAATCCACAGCAATTTCTGGGATGGTCTGCTCTACTCTTGCAAATCGATGCGGCAATTAAAGGCATGTCTAATGAAAATGCCGAACATTTAATGCAACAAGCGATTGCCGAGTTGTGTGGGAAAACATTATTTATACAATAGAGCGGTCAAATCCTTTGTCTGCTTTGTTGAAATATCATAAAAATTCACGTTTTATCCTCAATTGACTCTTATACTAATTAAAATTTTAGACTTTTCGACCTCTCGCCATGCCAAAAATAAAGCCCATTAAACTCGTTATTATTGTCGTCTGTATAGCCGTTATTGCTGCATTAGCTTGGAAGTTTTTTAAACCTAAACAGCAGCAGCCTCAATATATTACAGCTGAGGTAACTCGCGGAGATATTGAGAATAATGTACTTGCAACCGGTACGCTTGATGCAACCAAGCTCATTAGTGTCGGTGCTCAGGTATCCGGTCAGGTTAAAAAGATGTATGTGCAGCTTGGTGATCAAGTGAAACAAGGTCAACTTATTGCACAAATTGACTCAACCACCCAAGAAAACAGTTTAAAAACATCTGATGCCAATATTAAAAACTTAGAGGCACAGCGCCTTCAACAAGTGGCATCTTTAAATGAAAAGCAACTCGAATATCGTCGTCAGCAACAAATGTATGCTCAAGATGCGACACCTCGTGCAGATTTAGAGTCAGCTGAAGCTGCTTATAAAACAGCCCAAGCACAAGTCAAAGCATTAGATGCACAAATCGAGTCTGCGAAAGTTACTCGTTCAACAGCACAAACAAATATTGGTTATACCCGTATTGTTGCGCCAACTGATGGTACCGTTGTTGCGATTGTGACTGAAGAAGGCCAAACCGTAAACGCGAACCAAAGTGCTCCAACGATCGTTAAAATTGCAAAACTGCAAAATATGACGATTAAAGCGCAGGTAAGTGAAGCCGATATCATGCGAGTAGAAAAAGGTCAAAAAGTCTACTTCACTACTTTAGGCGATGACAGTAAGCGTTATGCGACATTACGTCAGATTGAGCCAGCGCCAGATTCAATTTCTAGTGAGTCAAACAGTACTACAAGTTCAACCAGTAGCTCAGCTGTCTACTACAACGCTTTATTTGACGTTCCAAATACAGATGGCAAATTGCGTATTGATATGACTGCTCAAGTTTATATCGTATTAGATTCAGCAAAAAATGCCTTACTGGTTCCATCTTCTGCCTTAAGTAGCAAACAATTTTCTGGTCAGAAAAAACCTGGTCAGTCAGCAGATAAAGCGGCTTCAACTCCAAATGCCGAAAGAAAACACTCAGGTAATGGTGCCCGTTTAGAACGCTTAAACTTAACTCCTGAACAAAAACAACTTATTGAACAAGGCAAAGCAACCTTGAGCGTAGTTCGTGTTTTACAAGCAGATGGCACAACTAAACCAACACAAATTTTGGTAGGTATTAATAACCGTGTAAATGCACAAGTACTTGCCGGATTAAAACAAGGTGATCAAGTTGTAATTGCGGATAGTTCAGAAAACTCTGCTGCCTCTGCAAATAGTGGTAATAACCGTCGCCGTAATGGTCCAATGGGAATGTAAGCATGACAAAACAAGCTTTGCTTGAAGTCAGCAATCTGGTCCGGGAATTCCCTGCTGGCGAAAGCACGATTCAAATTTTAAAAGGCATTGACCTGACCATTTATGAAGGTGAACTGGTTGCGATTGTCGGCCAGTCCGGTTCTGGTAAATCAACGCTCATGAATATTTTGGGCTGTCTGGACCGCCCAACAAGTGGTAGTTACAAGGTTAATGGTCAAGAAACCGGTAAGCTAGAACCTGACCAGTTAGCCCAATTACGCCGTGAATATTTTGGCTTTATTTTCCAGCGCTATCACTTACTTGGTGACTTATCAGCCGAAGGTAACGTTGAAGTTCCAGCCGTTTATGCAGGTGTTACACCTTCAAATCGTAAACAGCGTGCAACTGCCTTACTTACCGAGTTAGGTTTAGGCACAAAAACACAAAACCGACCAAGCCAACTTTCAGGTGGTCAACAGCAACGTGTTTCAATTGCCCGTGCCTTAATGAATGGCGGTGATGTGATTTTAGCCGATGAGCCAACAGGTGCACTCGACTCACATAGTGGTATTGAGGTAATGCGAATTTTGCGTGAACTCAATGCAGCTGGTCACACCATTATTTTGGTCACGCACGATATGCAAGTTGCGAAAAATGCAACGCGTATTATCGAAATTAGTGACGGAGAAATTATTAGTGACCGTCCTAATGTTCCAGACCAATCTACAGAAGAAGTTAAATCTGACCCCGATGCTGCCCCTGCTCTACAAAATAAGCAGAAAAAAGGTAAAAGCATTTCAGCTTGGCGTTCAACTTTAGACCGCTTATCTGAGGCGTTCCAAATGGCGTTGCTGTCTATGAATGCCCACCGTATGCGTACCTTTTTAACCATGCTCGGGATTATTATTGGTATTGCATCTGTCGTAACGGTAGTCGCACTGGGTAATGGTTCACAAAAGCAGATTTTGGAAAATATTAGCGGCCTCGGTACTAACACAATTACGGTATTCCAAGGGCGTGGTTTTGGTGATAACTCCAAGACGGCCAATTTTAAAACATTGGTGCCTGCCGATGCCGATGCATTAATGACGCAGCCTTATGTGAGTGCGGTCAGTCCAATGGTCAGCACATCCAAAACTATGCGTTATCAACAAAATGAAGCGAACGCGACCATTAATGGCGTAAGTAACGATTTTTTTGATGTAAAAGGTCTGGTTTTTAAAGATGGTCAAACTTTTGATCAACGTAGTGTACGTGACCGTTCACAAGATGTAGTGATTGACACGAATACGCAAAAACAATTCTTTAGTGATGGTACTAACCCAATCGGGCAAGTGGTCTTACTAGGTAGTGTGCCGGCTCGTATTATCGGCATTGTCGAACCTCAGACCAGTAGTATGGGCTCAGATGATACGCTTAATGTGTATATGCCATATACCACGGTCATGAGCCGTATGTTAGGTCAGGCACATGTCCGTAATATTGTTGTACGTATTAATGATAAATACTCGACCAGCGCTGCTGAAAACGCCATCGTTAATTTATTAACGCAGCGACATGGTGCCCAAGATATTTTCACTATGAATAGTGACAGTATCCGTCAAACCATTGAGAAAACAACCAGCACCATGACCCTTCTGGTCTCAGCAATTGCCGTCATTTCTCTGGTAGTTGGTGGTATTGGTGTAATGAACATTATGTTGGTTTCGGTAACTGAACGTACGCAAGAAATTGGTGTACGTATGGCTGTCGGTGCTCGACAAAGTGATATTTTGCAACAGTTCCTAATTGAAGCAATTTTAGTGTGTTTAATTGGTGGTGTTCTCGGCGTATTACTTTCGCTGGGGTTAGGACAGCTTATTAACAAAGTAGCCGCAGGTAATTTTGCAGTGGCATATTCAACGACTTCGATTGTGGCAGCATTTGTTTGCTCAACACTGATTGGTGTCGTATTCGGTTTCTTGCCTGCCAAAAATGCCGCAAAACTTGACCCTGTTGCAGCACTATCACGAGAATAAGGAAAATTGCATGTCTTTTTCAATGACTAAACTTAGCGCAGCACTTCTCCTCAGCAGTTCTCTTGTGGGATGTGCAGCAATGGTTAAAACGCCTTACCAAGCACCGTCTGTACAGGTTCCGGGTAGTTTTCAGTACGATACGACTAAAACTAAAACAGCATCAGTTGAACAATACTCTGACCGTTGGTGGACACTGTTTGGAGATGCACAGCTCAACCAACTCGTAAACAACGTATTAGAGCGTAATAGCGATTTAGCTGTAGCGGGAATTACCTTAAAGCAAGCTCGCTTGAAAGCTGATTTAACTGCAAATCAACAAGGCTTGCGTACCAATTCAAAAGTTTCTACAGGTCATAGTTTCGATTTAAATTCAGGTGATGACAGCTCAGCAGGACTTTCGCTAAGTGCAGGCGTAAGTTATGAACTTGATTTGTTTGGCAAGCTTGCTCGTCAAACCGAAGCAAGTAAATGGGAAGCTTTAGCGACTGAACAAGACTTACAGTCTACAGGTCAAAGTCTGATTGCCACTACAGCGAAACTCTACTGGCAACTGGGCTACTTAAATGAACGTTATGCAACTGCACAGCAGAGCTTAGCCACTTCACAAAAGCTTTATCAGTTAGTTCAAACTCAGTATAAAGCAGGTGCAGTTTCAGGCTTAGACCTTACGCAAGCCGAGCAGTCTGTTCAAAGCCAAAAAGCAAGTTTAAGCCAAATTGAACAACAGCTTGTAGAAACACGTACAGCCATTGCAGTGTTATTGCATGAGCCAGTACAGCAACTCAACATTCAAGAACCACAGCGTTTACCACGTACAGCGCTTCCTGCTATTGGTGCAGGTTTACCGGCGGATATTTTGTCACGCCGCCCTGACTTGCAAGCAGCCGAGCTTCGTTTAAGAAAGGCGCTAGCAACCAAAGATGCGACTAAAGCAAGCTACTATCCGTCTATTAGCTTAACCAGCAGTTTAGGTTCAAGCAGCACATCTTTAACCGAGTTATTACGCAACCCTGCCCTCACGCTTGGGGCGAGTTTGAGCTTACCGTTTTTGCAATATAACGATATGAAGAAAGATATTGCGATTAGTAATCTTGATTATGAAAAAGCGATTATTCAATATCGCCAAACGCTTTATCAGGCTTTTGCTGATGTAGAAAATGCGTTATCAAGCCGTACAGAACTCGACAAACAAGTAGAACTGCAACAACGTAATGTTGAACTTGCAGAAAAAACCGAACGTTTAACCGAAGTACGTTACCGTTATGGCGCTGTTGCGTTAAAAACACTTCTCGATGCCCAGCAAACAACACGTACTGCGCGCTTGAGTCTTGTTGAAACCAAACAAAGCCAATACAACGCTTATGTCACCCTCATGCAGGCATTAGGTGGTTCACCTGTAAAAGAATTGCCACAATAACTTGCGCCCAGTAAAAAAGCCGTAGTCCTTCAACTACGGCTTTTTTTTATTTGAATAAATCTTAAGACTTATTCATCATCCATCATAGATTGGCTCATACCGACAGTATTGAAACCAGCGTCTACATATAGAATTTCACCAGTAATACCTGAAGCCCAAGGTGAGCATAGGAATAACGCTGCGTTACCCACTTCTTCAATCGTTACGTTACGCTTTAACGGTGCAACTTTTTCGTTAGCATCTAACATTTTACGGAAAGATTTAATACCAGAAGCGGCTAAAGTACGGATTGGACCCGCAGAAATCGCGTTTACACGGATACCATCAACACCTAAGCTTGATGCTAAGTAACGGACACCAGCTTCTAAAGAAGCTTTTGCCATACCCATTACGTTGTAGTTAGGCATAACGCGTTCAGAACCTTGGTAAGTCAAAGTTAACAAACAACCTTGGCGAGCTTGTAATAAAGGTTTTGCAGCACGTGCCATTGCAACAAAGCTGTATGCGCTAATGTCATGAGCAATTTTAAAACCATCACGGTCAGTCACGTCAGTAAAGTCACCGTCAAGCGTGTGTGCAGGTGCAAAACCGATTGAATGTACAACACCATCTACGCCGTCCCAATGTTTTGCAAGTTCCGCAAATGCATTATCAATTTCAGCATCAACGGCAACATCACATGGAAACACAAGTTTAGAACCGAATTGCTCAGCAAACTCATCTACACGTTTTTTTAATTTTTCGTTTGGATAAGTAAATGCAAGCTCAGCACCTTCACGGTGTAATGCTTGTGCAATACCATAAGCAATTGATAATTTACTAGCAACGCCTGCAATCAAAAAGCGTTTACCTGCTAAAAGTCCTTGTGTCATGCCGATCTCACTCAAAACAATTTCCAGCATAATGCCAATATTCAACATTTTTCGAAATTGCATAATGCATCTTTTTTCAAAAATCGCACGAAAAAAAATCGCCCCTACATAGGAGCGACTTTTTATCATCTCATTTTTAGTCATCAGACAATAAGCCAAGTAGACGTAAGAACGAGATATACATCCAAACTAAAGTTGCAAGTAAGGCAATACCACACAACCATTCCATGAATTTTGGAGCACGGTATGCTGCATTGGTTTCGATCAAGTCAAAATCTAAAATCAGGTTAAGTGAAGCAATGACTGCAACAAATGCAGCAAAACCAATACCCAACCAGTTGCTTTCAAAAATATAAGGAATGCTTGAACCAAACGCTAAACGCATCACCATCTGTACAATAAATACAATAAAGATTGCTAGAGATGCCGAAATTACAACTGATTTGAACTTTTCGGTTGCACGTATAATTTGGAACTTATATAGACCAAACATCACTAAAGTGGTAACGAAAGTTGCTAATAAGGCTTGAAGCGGAACGCCCGGATATTTCAACTGGAAAGTAAAAGAAATACCTCCAATAAATGCCCCTTCGAATAAAGCATAAGGAATTGCTAAAGTTGGCGCAGTCGTTGGTTTAAACGTTGTGATTAAAGCTAAAACCAAGCCACCAATTGCACCCACAATTGAAGCTGCGTAAGCAATACCAACATTTGCAGTAAAGGCTGCATAGAAAAATAAAGCGACACCCACTGCAGCAGCAATGATAGTCAACATCACAGATTTTTGAATCGCACCTTGCACGGTCATTGGTTGACTGTAGTCACTGACCGTTTCAACGCGAGTCAGTATCGGGTTATTACTTTGCATAAATGCTCTCTTTTTATAATAAATAAACTTAAAACATCATTTTAAGCAAAATGAATATGAAAGCCAAATTACCCCTTGGTATTATTGTAACCATGTCTTATAAGCAATAAAAAAGGAGGCTACTGCCCCCTTTCATATGACTTGAACAACGTAATCAATCTTTACCATCAGTGTTCATAATGAAAAAATATTCGCGGTAGTATTTCAACTCTGAAATTGAATCGCGAATGTCATCCATAGCTAAATGTGATGCATTCTTTTTCAGACCGCTCATAATTTCAGGGCGCCAGCGTTTTGAGAGTTCTTTGATCGTAGACACATCGAGATTACGATAGTGGAAATACTGCTCTAGTTCAGGCATAAGACGATGCAAGAAACGGCGATCCTGACAAATCGAGTTACCACACATTGGTGAAACTTTTGGATTTACCCACTTTTTTAAGAATTCTAAAGTCTGTAACTCAGCATCACGAGCTGTCAATTTACTACGACGAACTCGTTCAATTAAACCTGACTGGCCATGCTGACGCGTATTCCACTCATCCATTGCATTTAAAATACGATCAGGTTGATGAATAGCCAAAACCGGACCTTCGGCAAGTACATTTAAATGATCATCTGTAATAATTGTTGCGATTTCAATAATCTGGTCGTTGTCGGTATCCAAACCGGTCATTTCCAGATCAATCCAAATTAATCGTGTATTTAAAGTACTGCTCATGTATGTACGTTCTAAAATGCCGTAAAAACATCAATAGTAGCAAATTTCTTGCTTCTGCGCTGTAATTCCATACCAGCTTCGTGCTATTTTTGCGGTCTTCAAACAATGGTTTTTTTGGGATATGAATGGCTCTAATTCGTAAGCGTCGTTTAACTGAGCAACAGCAACGTCGTATTGAAAAACAGCATAAAACTCGCCAAGAAGAAGTCGATACTTCACAAGATCTAGATGGGCTGGTAGTACAGCACTATGGCCGTCAACTTGAAGTACAGGCACTTTCTGTACCCGAGCATCACCCAGAAAAACCTCAAGTTGCCGAAGGCGAACCAGAACCATTTTGGAAACCGATTGAACTAAAAAGTATTTGGCGTTGCCACACTCGTACAAATCTTGAACTACTAGTCACGGGTGACAGAGTGAAGTGGCAAGCAGACCCTAATACAGGTTTAGGGATTATTACCGCAATTCATCCACGTACTTCATTACTTACACGCCCGGATCGCTATCATAAAGTAAAGCCTGTAGCAGCCAATATTAGTTTAATCGTTATTGTTTTTGCTCCGCTTCCAGAACCGGCACCGACTTTAATTGATCGCTATTTAGTAGCATGTGCAGATGCAAATATTCCTGCTCTTCTAGTACTAAATAAATCAGATTTACTCACTGAAAATGATCCGATTCTCGACATGCTCAAAGAGTATGAAAATTTAGGCTATGAAGTCATGATTTGTCATTCTAAAGGTGACATCTCAGCATTGTCTCAACGTCTTGATGGCGAGACAGTAGCTTTTGTAGGTCAGTCAGGGGTTGGGAAAAGCTCACTTATTAATGTACTCATTCCAGATGCTGAACAAAAAACTAATATTATTTCTGAAAACTCAGCACTTGGACAGCACACCACGACTTCTACGCGCTTAATCAACTTTGGTAAAAATGGCGCCTTAATTGATTCGCCGGGAATTCGCGAGTTTGGGCTTTGGCATCTCGATTTAGATAAAATTCGTATGGGCTTCCCTGAAATCGAAGCACATTTAGGTTCGTGTCAGTTCCGTAATTGTACTCATACTCATGAAAAGAACTGTGGCTTAAAACAGGCTGTTGAAGCAGGTGAAATTTTACCACGCCGCCTAGACAGCTTTTTACGTTTAATCGATGAGATTCAAGAAGCGCAGCAAAAAAACTAATTTTCTGCTCCATTTGCCCTTGAAGTGGTGATTTTGATCACCATCTATATACGCTATACTCTAGGTCAATTTTGTTTTTAATTTTTTTAGGTGACTTGTGGAACGCTGGTTAGAGTTTATGGGGAATCACCCCATTTTGTTTGGTACACTCGGAGTCTTGATCGTATTGTTCTTCATTTTTGAAGGTCAACGTAACGGTCGTAAAATTTCTCCACAGTCGCTTGGTATTTTAGTGAAAGCGAAAAATGCCCTTTTGATTGACTTACGCGATAGCAAAGACTTCCGCGAAGGTCACATTAGTGGTAGCCGCAATATTCCTTATAGCCAAATTGCAAGTCATGCTGATGAATTAAAAGCAAGTGACCGTCCATTGGTATTTATTTGCAACCTAGGGCAAGTTGCTGGTAGCGCTTTACAGAAAGTTGCTCACCATGACAGCTATCGCCTTGATGGTGGTATCAGTAACTGGAAAGCTCAAGGCTTACCTCTCGTTAAAAGCAAACCAAAAGCTTAAGGAGAATTGTTATGGCAGCAAATGTCATTGTTTACTCAACTTCTGTATGCCCGTACTGCGTTCGCGCGAAACAATTACTTGAGCGTAAAGGTGTTGCTTACAAAGAAGTAAATCTTTCTGTTGAGGCACCAGAAGTACGTGCTGAATTAATGCAACGTACAAATCATCGTACTGTTCCACAAATTTTTATTAATGATCAGTTTATCGGTGGTTTTGACCAACTTTATGCTTTAGAGCGTGAAGGTAAACTCGACGAATTATTGGCTTAACATCGCATCCATATTAAGGAAAAAACAATGAGCGAAGAACAACAAGTTCAACCACAATTAGCTTTAGAGCGTATTTATACAAAAGATATTTCTTTTGAGGTTCCAGGGGCACAAGTTTTTACTAAACAATGGCAACCTGAACTTAACATCAATCTTTCTTCTGCTGCTGAAAAGATTGACCCAACTCACTTTGAAGTATCTTTAAAAGTTGTGGTTAAAGCCAATAACGACAATGAAACAGCATTCATCGTAGATGTAACTCAATCTGGTATTTTCTTAATCGATAATATCGAAGAAGACCGCTTACCTTACATTTTGGGTGCATACTGCCCGAACATTTTGTTCCCGTTCCTACGTGAAGCGGTAAACGACTTAGTTACTAAGGGTAGCTTCCCACAATTACTTCTTACTCCAATCAACTTTGATGCAGAGTTCGAAGCAAATATGGAACGTGCTCAAGCTGCTGCTGTTGAAGGTCAAGCTTAATTTTATAGCTTGCTCTAAACTCAAAAAACCGCGTAATTCGCGGTTTTTTTATACGTGCTATTTGGCACACTCTATCTTTCAAATGGATGAAGCTGAATAGAAGGAAACTGAAACCCGCGGCAAGACTGCTCGGAACGCCATGCGACCGTTAAAATCATGTTACCTGAAACAAAATTTTGATAAGCAAACGTTCCAATAAGTTCATGCGAACATAATCCGCCATGATTTGTAGGGTGTGCTTGAGTGTTTAAAGTATTTAAATCTAAACGTATACCAAGGCCCGATGCTTTTAAAACAGCTTCTTTAGTGGTCCAGACTTTAAACCAATACTCTTTATCTTGTTCTAGATTTTGCCATGTTGCATATTCATCAGGATGAAAAGCATGTTGTGCCAAACTATCTAAACGTACTTTACGGTCAAGTTCTTCAACATCTATACCAATATCTTTAACCCGCTCACTTAGCGCTAAAGCATAGTATTGTTGGCTATGTGAATGGTTAAAATGCAGAACATGGTCCAATAAGTAAGGTTTGCCATACTCATGTTTAGCAAATAACAAATCTTCTGGATTTACATTTAGCTTTTGAGCTAATAAATTATTTTTAATGTGCTGTATTTGCTGCTTTTTATATTCATTAAATGTACGAAAGTCAGGAAAGTCTTGCTGTTCTTGTTTTAAAAACTCATTGAGCTTTCCTATATAAACTTCAATTTTCCTATCATTCATCTTTTTAAATCCATCTAATTAAGGATTAAAACTAATATAAAAATACCAATAACTTATTAAACCATATAATAAAAAGCCCAAAGAATACTTTGGGCTTTTTTACGTTTATACAGATTAACGATTAAATTTCTTTTCCGCTTTTTTGAATTTCTGAATATAACGACGACGGCGCGCAGCTGTACGCTCATCAACTTGACTCTTACGACCTTCAAATGGGTTTTCAGAAGTTTTAAAGTCAATACGAACTGGCGTACCTTCAAGTTTATATACTTTACGGAACACGTTTTCTAAGTAACGGCGGTAGTCCGCAGGTGTCTTATCAACCTTATTACCATGAATCACAATAGTCGGTGGGTTTTGTCCGCCCATATGCGCATAACGCATTTTAATACGGCGACCACTAATCATTGGTGGTTGGTGAGCTTCTGTCGCATCACTCAAAATTTGAGTTAATTTTGCTGGTGAAACTTTTAAATTTGCAGACTCATAAGCACGGTGGATAGAAGGATATAACTCACCTACACCTGTTCCATGTAAAGCAGAAATTAAGTGAATTTTTGCCCAAGGAATGAAGTCAAAACGACGTTCAACGTCAAGCTTACATTGTTTACGGTCGTACTCGCTCATGTTGTCCCATTTGTTAATGGCGATCACCATGGCACGACCAGCTTCAAGCGCATAGCCAATTAAATGTAAGTCTTGCTCAACAATACCTTCACGTGCATCAACGACAACCACTACAACGTGAGCATCTTTCATTGCCTGTAAAGTTTTCACAATCGAGAACTTCTCAATCATTTCATCAACTTTACCTTTACGACGTACACCCGCTGTATCAATTAAAGTGTATTTACGGCCTTCACGTTCAAAAGGAATATAAATAGAATCACGAGTTGTACCCGGTTGGTCAAATGCCACTACACGGTCTTCACCAAGTAAGCGGTTTACCAACGTTGATTTACCCACGTTTGGACGACCAATAATGGCTAAACGTAAACCAGTATCTTTATCATGCTCTTCTGGGTTTTCATCTTCAGGAACATCTTGAAGTACATCTTCAAGCATTTGCTGAACGCCACGACCATGACTCGCTGCAACTTGTAATGGTTCACCCATACCAAGTTTATAGAACTCAACTAAAGCAGCTTCAGCATGCACACCATCTACCTTGTTCGCAACAAGATAAATTTTCTTGCCTAACGTACGAAGTTCACGAGCGATTTGTTCATCAGAAGCTAACAATCCGGCGCGCGCATCAACCACAAAAATAATAATATCTGCTTCGTTGATGGCTGTTTTTGACTGCTCGGCCATGTAGTTATCGATACCGCCTTCACTTTCACCGATACCACCCGTATCAACAACAATGAAAGACTTATTTTGATAAGTCGCATCACCATATTTACGGTCACGAGTCAGACCCGCGAAGTCGGCTACAAGTGCATCACGACTCTTGGTAATCTGGTTAAATAACGTTGATTTTCCGACATTCGGACGACCAATGAGCGCAATAACGGGTTTCATACAATAACCTTAATTCAAGACCAGCCATATCTCATGGCATGAGCATTAGAAACAGTACAGGAGATATATTTTAAGGTCAGATATGACCATAATAAAAGACGGGGCTTTGAACTGATTTAATTCAAACACCCCGATATTTTTTAACAGCGTAATTTGTTAAGCGGCTATTTTAGCACAAGCGAACAAAATTAACGATTCTGCCAAATACTTAAATCGCCTTTTCGGGTCGAAACGTAGAGTTGATTCTCAATAACACGTAAAGTATTAACCTCACCACTTGTTTTAGAACGACCTACCAATTTACCAGTTGCTGGGTCGATCAGGTGTAAAACACCATCCAAATCGCCAACAATAAGGTCCGATCCCAACACAACAGGGTTACTTAAATGACGATTCAACAAGCTATCATTTTCCCAAAGCTTTTCGCCTGTAGATAAATCATAAGCAGTCAACTTGCCATCAGTTGATGAAACAAATACTTTGTTGTCATAAACTTCTGGACGCTTGGTGCTGCTTGAATCTTCACTCCAAACTACACGTTGAGAAGCCAAATCAGTCACTGTGACTTGACCTTGGAAGCTGGTTGTAACCATGAGTTGGCCTGCAACAACCGGATCACCATCAATATCAATTAGACGTTGAATATCAGAACGACCTTCACTTACCGCAACACGACGTTGGAAACGTGGGATACCACTAATCGTATCAATTGCATAAACATATGCATTTGCAGAAGCAATTAAAACAGTACGTGGGTCAAGACTTACCGGTGATGGTTGACCGCGTAAACTGAACTGAACGTTTGGCAATTTGTATGCCCAAACTTGTTGTCCTGATGACGCATCATGTGCAAATACGGTACCGTCGTTTGCAATCGTAATCACACGTCCAGATTGAATTAAAGAAGGACTTAATAATGCACCAGATAATTGTGCAGTCCATTTTTGTTCACCTGTCGCTTGATCTAAAGCAAATAATTGACCTTTGCTGTTACCAACAACAACAATACCTTCAGCTGCTTCAACACCAGAGCTTAAGCCCAATTTACTGACTTTTTTCTCCCAAAGACGTTGTTTGCCACGATATGCAGCAACTTCACCCTTAGGGTCAAGCGTAAAAACAACACCGTCACTAGCGTCAAGTTGTAAACGTAATGGATCTGCCTTATTTGTAGAAGAAACACTGCGCGAAAACACCGGTACCAGAGCCTTTTTCGACTCAGTCAATTTCGGTAGTGGATTTGGTTTTGCTTCTTTTACTTTGTTGCTAGAACATCCCACCAGTACAGCTGATGCGATTGCAATTGCCAAAGGCAGTTTGAATTTCTGATTCATTAAGACTCTTCCACCTGTGTTTCCAAAATTGGGCGCTCAATCTGTGGATCTTCAACTAAAACGCCAACACTTTCGAGTTTAATTTGTAAAATTTGTCGCTCTTGTTTACGTTCCAGTAACGAATCCCATGCAGCTTGATACGCTTTTTTAGCAGAATCAATATCTTTCTTAGCAACAAAGATATCACCACGTAACTCTTCTACTGTTGCTTTAAATGCCGGATCGACATTACCAGACAAGGTTTTTAGAGCTTCATCATATTTGTTTTGCGCTAATTGTGCATCTGCTAAACGCAATTTTACAACCTGAATCAGTCCTTCATCTTTTACTTTTGAGTTTTCAACTTTTTTCAAAGCTTTTTCAGCAGCAGCATAATCTTGTTTTTCATATGCAAGCTTTGCTAATACAAATTGAGTTTGTATCGCCTGAACTGAATCAATATCGTCTTTTACAAGTTTATCTGCCGATGCTGTTATTGAAGCTAAAGCATTTGGATTATCGGCTGTTGCATTTGCTTCATCCATTAACTGCTGTACTTTTGCAGTTTCTGTCTGACTTGTTGCAAGGTTTCTTTTTTGCCAATATTCCCACCCGAAAAAGGCAATCAATGCAATGAGAATCCCGCTAATCATGGCAGAACCATATTTTTTGGCGAACGACTTTAAGCTGTCGAATTGTTCTTCATCACTTAAGCTCATGTGATTGTCCTTTTCCAGATGTTTCAGTTTATTTTGTAAATTTTTCAATTAAGAATGGTACGAGTTCAGCTAGTGCCACTTGTGTCTGCTCAGCTGTTGCCAACTCTTTGAGAGCAAGCTGCTGTGCGTCCCATTCACGTTCACCCAAAATCATGGCGTAAACGGCCCCAGCCTGATCAGCCTTTTTCATCTGACTCTTCATGCTACCCTGTGAACCTGTTTTAATACGAATATTACTATTCGCAGCTTCTAACTGATCACGTAATTGTTCTGCCAAAACTAATGCTTTAGCTTGATAAGCTGGCTCTGCTACTAAGAAAACTTCACAATCACGTACAATTTCAGCTTTTTCAACTTGCTCAATCAGAAGCAATAAACGCTCCATCCCCATACCGAAGCCAACAGCGGGTACAGATTGATCTGCCTTACCTTTTAACTGGCCAACCAGACCATCATAGCGCCCCCCCCCGCACACCGTACCCTGCGAACCAAGTGCGGTCGTTGTCCACTCAAAAACCGTTTTATTGTAATAATCTAAACCACGTACCAGTTTTTGATTAATTACAAATTTAACGCCCGCAGCAGTCAAATAATCTTGTAATTGCTGGAAGTGGTTTAGACTATCTTCTTTTAAAAAGTCATTTAATTTCGGCGCATTTTCCAAAATTTTCTGAGTCGATTCAATTTTAGAATCTAAAATACGTAATGGGTTTGTTGTTAAACGGCGCTGTGAATCTTCATCCAAAGCATCTTTATGTTCATTTAAGAAGGCAACCAAAGCATTACGATATTCTGTACGTTCATCTTTTTCGCCCAGCGTGTTCAACTCAAGCTGAACCATATGGGCAACGCCCATACGCTTCCATAAACGAGCTGTCATCAAGATAACTTCAGCTTCAATATCAGGAGTTGCCACACCAAAAGTTTCCACACCAAACTGATGGAACTGGCGGTAACGGCCTTTTTGTGGTTTTTCATAACGGAACATAGGTCCCATATACCACACACGTGGCGTAGCACCACGCAACAAGTTATGTTCAACCAACGCGCGAACACAGCCCGCTGTTCCTTCCGGACGTAAAGTCAGTGACTCAGGTGGGTTTCCTTTATCGAAGAAGGTGTACATTTCTTTTTCTACGATATCGGTCGCATCACCAATAGCACGTTTAAACAGTCCCGTTTGTTCAACGATCGGCAAACGAATTTGTTGGTAACCATAAGCATCCATTAACGATGCTAAATGCTGCTCGAGACGTCTCCACGCTGCTGTTTGCGTTGGTAAAACGTCATTAAAACCTTTGATTGCGACAATTGAACTCATGATGAACTACGAATAATTTCTTTAGATTTAGCTTCTTCAAGCTCTTGAACACGTTGACGAACCATAGTTTCGATTTCATCAACCAATTGATTGGTATCAATTAAATGGCTTTTCTCACCATTACGATAAACCAGTGAACGAGGCGCAGCCCCAACAACCCCGATATCTGCTTCTTTTGCTTCACCTGGGCCATTTACCTTACAACCAATAACTGAAACATCCATTGGCGTACGTATATCTTCTAGGCGCTCTTCTAAGGCTTGCATCACCTGAATCACGTTAAATTCTTGGCGAGAACAACTTGGACAAGCAATAAAGTTAATACCGTTAGAACGTAGGCCAAGCGATTTCAAGATGTCAAAACCGATCTTGATTTCATCTTCTGGTTCAGCAGCAAGCGAAATACGCATGGTATCGCCAATACCTTCCATCAATAATCCACCAAGAGCAATCGCTGATTTCACAGTACCTGTACGGTAAATACCAGCTTCAGTCACACCAAGGTGCAATGGATTGTCGATTTGCTGAGAAAGCAAACGATAAGCATCCATGGTTAAAAACACATTTGATGCTTTTACGCTGACTTTAAACTCATGGAAATCTAGACGGTCTAAAATATCGATATGACGTAAAGCTGACTCAAGCAGTGCCTGCCCTGTTGGCTCACCATATTTTTTCTGTAAATCTTTTTCTAGAGAACCCGCATTCACACCAATACGCATAGAAATACCGTGATGGCGTGCAGCAGCAACAACTTCACGAACTTTTTGATCTGAACCGATGTTACCCGGGTTAATACGCAAACAGTCTGCACCATAGTCTGCAACTGCCAAGGCAATTCTATGGTCAAAGTGAATATCAGCCACTAATGGAACTGAAACACGTTTGCGGATCGCACCAAAGGCTTCAGCTGCTTCCATAGAAGGAACTGAAACACGCATAATATCTGCACCTGCGTCAACACAACGCTCAATCTGAGCAACAGTTGCATCGACATCGCAAGTTTCGGTATTTGTCATACTTTGCACGCTAATAGGTGCATCGCCACCGACATAGACCGAACCAACACGGATTTTACGTGTTGGTCGACGTTTAATTGGGTTCTCTATCATTGTATCGCTCAACTCATGGTATTAGCGGGATAAACGGAATTCAGCTTTACCGTTTACCGTATATGGAGACAATGAAATCTGTTCTTGGTTTAGACTTAATGACACAGCTGTTGCATCATCAAGACGAATCTGGAATGGAGACTCACCATTTAAGGTTAAAGTCGATGCCTGACGACCCGTCGCTAAAACCTTGCCTGTTGCATCTACAATATGAACAGAAGTTGGACGGTTAAAGTTTAACACCAATTGATCACCCGCTGTTGCAGAGGCACTTCCTTTCATAGGTAAAACTTCAACATTAGACTGATTGGCTTTTGGCACATCAGCTTCTTCTTTGTTTGAAGTCCATTTTTGGACACCCATCACAATCAATGACACGACAGCAATAATCAAAATCGCAAGTAACGCACGCTTTAACCATTTTTTGTTACGATCACTATTAGAACCCGGTAATTTACCCATGATTTTAATTGGTGAGTTGTTTAAAGCATGATTTGGCAAAAGACCTGTATCGTTCGCATAAATTTCATCAAAACGCTGAATAATTGCAGTTGCATCAGCATTTAAATATTTCGCATAAGAACGATAATAACCTTTAATAAAGGTTGCTTCTGGCAAAGATTTATAATCGTCTTGCTCTAACGCACTTAGCGTTTTAAGCGGCATATTTAAATCAGAAGATACTTGCTCTAATTCTTTTTTCTGAGAAACGCGAATTTGACGTAAATACTCACCAGGACGTTGAATATTTCCTAAAGCAGAAGTCGGTAAGCTTGAGCCAGTTGGCTGCTGTGAATTAGGATTTATTTCCATACGGCCTCAGTACTATACTGTAATTGCAAATAACGTTGATATTCTGGACTTTCCGGGAATAAAGCACGTAACTGGTTTACTAAAACTTGCATTCCCATTTTATCCGCATTGGCTCGAGCCACTCTTAAACCAATCCAAAGTGCGCGAGCACCCTGATTTTTCTGCCCCACTGTACGAACGTATTGTTCATACATTTGTGTAGCAGCCGGAATCTGCTGCTGCAAATAAAAAATTTCTGCTAACTCTAACATTGAAATGTAAGAATCGCGGTTAGCAAGGAGTGCTTGTTTGAATGTTTTTTCAGCACTCGCAATATCACCTAATTTTAAATAAATCCGCCCTAGATTTTCTAAGGCTTGATAGCGTTGATCATAACCTAATGTTGCACCAGCAATACGGAATTGCTCAATGGCATCATTATAACGCTCCATTTGGTACAAATACGTACCATAATTATTACGCGCCTGAGCATTATCTGGCTCAGATGAAATTGCACGTTTAAAATAATGTTCTGCTTTTTCTAAATTGGGTTTACTGCCTTCTTGTTGCAATAAAATACCCATCATCATATTTGCCGTTGCATCACGACTATCGACACTTAAAGCTTGGTCAAGGGAACGCTTTGCAGAGTCCAAGTCACCAGAACGAATGTATTCAGCGGCAAGCTGCGTACGCACCTTAACTGCTTTTTCCGGGTCCTTTTTAAGTGTTGGCGAAGACTGACAACCACTGGCCAGACATGCAACAGCAACCCCCATACATAACATGATCTTTAACTTCGGAGTACTCAAAGTCTGCCCTCAACTTTATCCTTGTGTACGTAAAATCTCTTGTCGCTGCGCTACTTTCTTTTGCCACTGCTCAGCACGGCGCGTACGGTCAGCAACTTGACCCACTAACTGTCCACATGCAGCGTCAATATCATCACCACGTGTTTGACGAATCGTACACACAAATCCGGCATCAGACAAAGTTTTTTGGAACGAGATAATACGATTTCGACTTGAGCGACCATACGGCGCATGAGGGAATGGATTAAATGGAATTAAATTAATTTTACTTGGTAAGTTTTTAAGCAACTTAAGTAACTGCTGTGCATGTTCAGGCTGATCATTTACGCCTTCTAACATCACATATTCAATAGTCACATGTTTACGCGCACTTTCATTACCATCTTTGGCAATATAACGCTGACACGCTGCAATCAACTGAGCCAATGGATATTTTTTATTAATAGGCACAAGTTCATTACGTAGTTCATCGTTTGGTGCATGTAAAGAAATTGCTAATGCAACATCAATATCTTGTGCAAGTTGGTCAATTTTCGGTACAACACCAGACGTTGACAAAGTCACGCGACGTTTTGACATGCCATAAGCAAAGTCATCAAGCATAATGTGCATTGAGCTTAATACAGCATCATAGTTGAGTAATGGCTCACCCATACCCATCATCACCACATTAGTTACTGAACGCTCGCGCTCGGCAACAGGCACTTCTTCCATATAAGAATAGTTTGCCATCCAAAGTTGCCCAATAATTTCATCTGGCGTTAAATCGCGCTGAAAACCTTGCTTACCTGTTGAACAAAATGAGCAGTCTAATGCGCAGCCCACTTGTGAAGAAATACATAAGGTTTTGCGTGAACCAGTTTTATCTTCGGCAGGAATTAATACAGTTTCTACTAAAGAGCCAGAACCTTCACCTACGCGAAACACCCATTTACGTGTTCCGTCTTTTGAATAATGACGGTGAACCACTTCAGGGGCTTTAATTTCACAGATTTGTTCAAGCTTTGCGCGCAATTTGCCTGAAATATTGGTCATTTCAGCAAAATCAGTGACAAAATATTGATGAATCCATTTCATAACCTGCCCGGCACGAAACTTTTTCTCACCAATATCTTCAAAGAATTTTTCTAATTGAGCGCGTGACATGCCGAGTAAATTCACTTTTTCGGCAGCAGGCGATGCTGGCGTGGACGAAGATTGCTGCTGTCCATCAAGATTTTCAGATGAAACGACCACTGCAGAACTCATGTGTATTTACCTAAACCATGTCAAAAAAAGAATATATTGTTCAAGAATCAAACAATATGCTCTTGAGAGAATAAAAAAACCAGATAAGTAGTATACCACTTATCTGGTTTGAATGCTTTCGATTAACGAGTGCGTGGGCAGATCTCGTTGTCAGCAAAGAAGTAAGCAATTTCACGCTCTGCAGAAGCAACTGAGTCAGAACCGTGAGCAGCATTTTCGTCGATGCTTACAGCGAAATCAGCACGGATAGTACCAGGAGCCGCTTCTTTAGGGTTTGTAGCACCTAAAATTTCACGGTGAGCAAGAACTGCATTTTCACCTTCAAGAACAGATACTACAACTGGACCAGAAGTCATGAATGCAACTAAGTCACCAAAGAAACCGCGTTCTTTGTGCTCTGCATAGAAACCTTCAGCATCAGCTTGAGAAAGGTGTTTCATTTTAGTCGCAACAATTTTTAAACCCGCTTTTTCGAAACGAGCAAAAATTTCACCGATGTGGTTTTTAGACACAGCATCTGGCTTTACGATAGACAAAGTACGTTCAATTGCCATGAGTGGCTCCTTTATTTTAAGATTTAAACTTTAAAAAATTTGCCGCATTATACCGATGTCATAGGCAATAATCAGCTTTGAATGTGTAAAAGTTGCGATTTTTTCTACTGTTTTTAGCGAACTTCATCTAACCAAGCCATTTGGATGGCTTCTAGCAATCCTTCGGTTGATTTATTTGGGTCATCACTAAAGTCTGGTAACGCACATACCCATGCATGTAAATCGGTAAAACGAATCCATTGCGGATCAACTTCTGGATGTGCTTCTGACAATTCAATGGCAATATCAATCGTATCTGTCCAACGTAAGCCCATAGCGGCTCCTATCTGTTTAATCTGCTAAATCACGAACTGTGTACTTTAGCAAATCCACAAACGTAATCGATAGCTTAAGCTGATAAAAATTACTGTTCGTTATAAAGCAATGCCCAATAATGGCGCGATAAAAATAATCAGACTTGCTACTGCCGCACCAATAAGTGCGCCTACAATCACATCACTTGGGTAGTGAAGCCCAAGCACCATACGAGACAATGCCACAAGCACCATGAATGGCAACATGGCAGCCAGCAACACAGGCTGGATATAACCTAACACAATTGTCACCATCACTGCATGTAGCGTATGGCCTGATGGAAAACTAAAGTGATCAAGTGGTCTCTCTCCAAGCACAATCACCTGATGTACTTGGTAAGGGCGTGGACGCGTGGTTTTATGTTTTAAGAATTTATAAATTGCCGTTCCGACCGAACCACCAAGTAGCAAATAGATAATTTGCAAACTATAGGTAATGCCATGCATTCCCCATACAATTGCCAGCATGAGGTACCAAAATGGCCCATCGCCAGCACGGCTAATAATTTTGAAAAATAAAGCTACACGCTGTGAATGGGAAAAGTGATTGAGGTATAAACAGCCTCGTAAATCTAGATCGAGTATTTTTATTTTTGCATTCTTTAATTTCATGGTTGTTCTCCTATTTTAGGATACTTAGGTGAAGTCCACCGAGGATTCCTTCACTACCTGATAAAATGCCTGTTCTAATTGCTGTACCGGAAGTTGCCAACCGCTTTGCTGTACTTTACGACAGGCTTGTATGCCCATTTCTCTAAGTTGTTGTACTGAAGGGAGTTGATAAATTTGTTGTATAAAATGGTTTTTCTGTCCAAGTGGACTTAACCAGCCACTTACATTATGGACTAAATATTGATGTGCACATGCATAATCATACGCGATAACAGGCAAACCGCTTGCCATTGCCTCTAAAACTACGTTACCAAACGTTTCAACCTGACTCGCAAATACAAAGACATCAGCACTTGCATATGCGGTCGCTAAATCTTGTCCACGCAAACTACCCGTAAAAATGACATTTCTCGCTTCAGGTAATGCTTTTAATCGAGCAAGATCTGGGCCATCTCCTACCACCACAAGTTTAGTTTTATGTTGCTGCATATTTTGCATAGCTGCATAGCTTTCAACAATCAATTGAACTTCTTTTTCTGGTGATAAACGCCCTACATACAGCATGACACGAGTATCGGCATCGACACCCCATTGCTGGCGTAAGCTTTCCGAACGATGTTTTGGTGAAAAGCGTGTGGTATCGACCCCTCGTCCCACCACAACCAGTGGACAGGTAATACCAAAACCACGTAAAGCTTCTTCGGTATCTTTACTTGGCACACAAGTCACTTGAGTATTGTTATGAAACCAGCAAAGATATTTTTGAATTGGCTTAACTAAAAAAGCCAAATCAAAAAATCGGCTAAAATCTTGAAATGGTGAATGAAAGCCACTAGAGACCGGAATATCTTTTGCTTTTGCAGCTTGCATGGCAGTTAAGCCCAAAGGCCCTTCCGTCACGATGTGCACAACATCTGGCACAAATTTTTCAAAAGCTTTTGAAACTTTTAAATATTGAGGCCAACCAAATTGCAGAGTTGGATATTTAGGAATAGCCTGTGACATGACGAGACATTCTTGCTCTGGTAGAAAATCATGACACTTGGCTTTTTGTTCTGGGCGAACCAGTAGAATTTTATGACCTTGTTTTTGCAAACCTTGACATAACTGCAATAACGAAAGTGCTACACCATTAATTTCTGGTGGCCATGTCTCTGTCACAATCGCAATTTTTAAACGGGGACGAACCAACCCATGAAGTTGGTGCAATTCCTGAGTATTAGACAACTGCTGTTTTTGTTTAAAATAGAAGTGGAAGCTTTCAGGGAGTTGCTGTTGTTTTAATAGTGCTGTCGCGTATGAGCCTTGCATAGCGCCATCCATCAATGTATTTATTTTCATGCTTAAAGATTAAGCAGCTTTCTTGACACTTTGATGATAAATGCATGACAGTTTACTGACATGAAAAATTAAAAAAGCACGCTGAGAACAGCGTGCTTTTTTATAAACAGACAAAAAACTTAACGGTTCTGCAATTTTGCATAATCCATAAGTACATTTGCTGCTTCATTCACAAATGTTTCTTCTTCTGGCAATGCAGGACGTTGGTTGGCTTTCATTTTGGCACGAGATTCAGCCAATGCATCTAAGGAAGCCTGATAGCTTTCCCAGTTAGCAAAAGGTTTTTGACCTGTCGCTACACGGCGTTCATTTTCAGCATCTAAAGTTTGCTTTTCTAAACTCAGAAGCTCTGCGCGGCGCTTATCAATATCAAGAACAACTTGTTTCTGATCGCTAGTCACCTTTGCGATTGCCGTACGTTTATTTAAATATTTAAACTGCGGATCGACTGCTACACGTTGCTCTGAAAGTTGAGACAACTTCGCCACATATGGCTGAACAGAACCTTCACGTTTAAATGGTGCAGTTGGAATCGTATCCCACTTTAACGCATTTTTCGATTTACGCTCACCAAACTCTTCGTTATAAATATCAACAAGCTTAATGTCTGGCACTACACCTTTGTTTTGCGTACTACCACCGGTAACACGGTAGAATTTACGCTGAGTTAAGGTTGCTTGACCATATGCCAAAGTATCAAGTTGGACCTGAGCTGTACCTTTACCTGTGGTTGTACTACCAATGATAATGCCACGCTCATAATCTTGAATTGCAGCAGAGTAAATTTCACTTGCAGATGCCGATGCCAAGTTCACCAATACAGCGAGTGGACCTGTATAGATTTGCTGACCACCATCATTGTCTTCAAATACACTTACATTGCCATTGCCGTCACGAATTTGCACAACCGGACCTGACTTAATTACCTGTCCAAGCATACGTGCAACTTCTTCTAATGAACCACCTGGGTCATTACGCAAGTCAATAATAATACCTTCAACTTTCTTAGCTTTTAATGCCTCAAACGCATTTGCAGTGTCTTCAGAAACTGAACGATATTGCTGACCAGCACGACGTGAACGATAGTCGAAATAGAAAGATGGAATTTCAATGACACCTAATAGATGTTTTTTACCATCACGTGTTACTTCAACTGTACGTGAACGGACGCCCGCATCTTCTTCTTGAATGACATCACGCACCAAGGTCACATTGCGTGCCTGACTCATTGACGCACCAGCACCAAGAAGTTTCAGCGTTACTTTTGTGCCACGCTTACCACGGATCAACCCAACAATTTCTGAACTCGACCAGCCGACCACATCAATCATTTTACCGCCCTCTTGAGCGACACCAACGATTCGGTCTCCTGATTTCACTTGACCAGACTTACTTGCCGGGCCACCTTCTACAATGGTTTCAATCTTGGTGTAATCTTCATTGCCACGCTCTGGACGAATCGATACCCCAATACCTTCAAGTTGTAAGGTCGTTTGGCGGTTCAGTTCTATCGCATCAATTGGCGGATAATAGTTACTATGTGGATCATAAGTCGCCAACATTGCATTTAACATTTTATCTAAAACATCGTCGCTTTTCACACGGCTAATTCTTTCAAGCTGACGTGTATAACGCTTGGTCAAAGTCTGAGCTGGTGTTAAATCTTCTGGGCCTGTTAAGTCTTGACCATCAGCAAGTGATGGATTTTCTTTTAATGCCTTTTGTTTCGCCTGCTCTTCTTCACGGCTAATCGTTAAATTAATTAACTGCGAAACTAACATTTTACGCCAGTGATTTTGCTGCTCAGCCGATGTTTTAAAATAAGGTGCTTTTTCGCGATCTACTTCAATAAAGGTATTTGGCTGTTTTAAATTTTGTGGTTTCTTTAACTCAGCAAGCATGAACTCATAAAATTGTTTTAAGCGTTCACGATATTGCTGGTGAATAGCAAACGGTCCAGTTAAATTCCCCGCTTTTAATGAAGCACCAAAATTTGAACCATAGAGCTTTTTATAATTTTGAACTTCAGCGTCTAAAAATAATGAATGGTCTGGATCAAGACTATCTAAATACATATCGAGAATACGGTTAGATGTATTCGCATCCAAACGCATATTTAAATAATGTTGGCGATCAACTAAAGTTGCCAGTTGACGAGCCACCAAGGCCTGCTCTTGCGTTGGCTGGATCGATTGAGAAACAGCAGCTGTATTGGTTGCTGCTCTTGCTTCGTTCATCGTATGAGAGAAGAATAAACCGCCAGTCGCGATTGCTACTGCACAAGCTATAGTTTGAAGTTTCATAAATTCTTAATACTTCCTTGGGTGTTCGTATCTTACACGCTCTGTTTTCGATATGAACTAAGCAGATTCAACATCTTAACCAACTAAATTGTTTATACCGTGTAGTTTTATCATATTCTGTACTGACAAAATGTAGCAAATCATTGCAAAATTCGCTTATTGTTTTTCAATCAAAATTCAAATGGAACCAATATGATTGGCGCGTTGATGCTGGACATTGCCGGCACAGAACTTACTAAAGAAGATATTGAACTATTACAAGCTCCGCAAGTCGGTGGCATGATTTTATTTGCACGAAATATTGAATCACCACAACAAGTCCGTGCTTTAACCGACCATATGCGTCAAGTTCGCCCAGATATTTTAATTGCTGTCGACCAAGAAGGCGGCCGGGTTCAACGTTTAAAATCTGGCTTTACACTATTGCCAGCTATGGGCCGCTTTGGCGAACTCTATATCACTCAACCACAAAAGGCTCTAGAACTGGCTGAACAGTGTGGCTGGTTAATGGCAACTGAAGTCTTAGCTGTGGGGATTGATTTTAGTTTTGCACCAGTTTTAGATCTTAATGCGATTAGTGATGTGATTGGTGACCGTGGCTTCTCTAAAAATATTGAAGATATTGCTCCTCTTGCTGGTGCATTTATGCGCGGCATGAAAAAAGCCGGCATGGCAAATACTGGTAAGCACTTCCCGGGTCACGGTTCGGTCAAAGCCGATTCACATGTCGCAGCCGCAATTGACAGCCGTAGCTATGACGAAATTTACAACCATGATATGCAAAGCTTCATTAAGCTTATGCCTGAGCTCGATGCGCTCATGCCTGCACATGTAATTTACGACAAGGTTGACCCAAATCCGGCAGGTTTCTCACCTTTCTGGATTCAAGAAGTCCTTCGTAATCGTTTGAAGTTTAATGGTGTACTTTTCTCTGATGACTTAAGCATGCAAGCTGCTTGTGTCGCTGGAGGTGCAGATGCGCGTATTCAAGCAGCTCTGGCAGCTGGTTGTGATATGGGGCTAGTGTGTAATGACCGTAGTGCAGCATGTACAGCACTCGATGGTATTGCAAACTTAGCGTTACCAAATCAAGAACGTTTAGAACGTATGCGTGGTCGAATTCCACAAATCCAAGTTGGTGAAACTTTATCGCTTGGAAATGAATGGCAAGATGTCAAAACAGCCATTGAAGAGTTTAAAAATTCGATTTAACTTTGCTGAGTAATTAATAAGTTTTTTATGACATAAGATTATCTCAACAATTGGATACTCGACAACGTCATCCACAACCTGCATGGTTTATGTAAAAAGCTGTTTTTGCAATTAAATCAAAAAATATCAGGCTTTGAACAGGTTTTGTGGATGACAATGGTTTTGCCTACTTTTCCCCAAAGAAAAGTAGGTCGAGCCGAAGGCTGATGACTAAATAAAATTAGAACACAGCATGACTCTGCCATGAAAATTACGACATAAAAAATATCAAGATCAACTTATGGAAAAACCGAGTTCAGGACGAATGACACAACACCTTTCAAAACACCGCCACATTTCTTTTACAGCCCACTATACAGGCTATATCTGGTATCAAATGGGGATCTCACACGAAGCACTTGCTACGAGTAAAGGCAAATCTTTGGCATATTTAGTTCACCCATTAGAATCTTGGGCAGAGAAATATGTCGGTAGCAGTATGCGCACGACACTTAAACAGCGCCATACTATGCTTGATCATGATTTAGAGAAGTTAATTCAAGAAAATCCTGGTTTACAGGTGCTTGAAATCGCTTGTGGTTTATCACCACGTGGTTGGTGGTTTAGGCAGCATTATCCTTCTATTAGCTATCGAGAGCTTGATTTGCCCGATATGGCTCAAACAAAACAAAATGCACTAAAACAAATTGAAAAAAATGCACCTGAAATTTTATCGGTTGATTTATTTACTGAGGCTTTCGCACAAGCATTTGAAGTGTTTGACCCTAGCCGTCCACTAGTTGTAATCAGTGAAGGTTTAATTAACTATTTTGATAAAGACTTATTAAAGCAACTGATCCAATCCATTGCCCACTATGGTGCTTCTTTTAAAAAGCTTCATTATTTAACCGACCTGTATCCTGAACCCGTTAAGAACAAACTCGCAAGTATTATCTGGAACAGTAGTAAATTACTTAAACTTATGTCTCGAAGCTCATTTAGTTTTCATTTTAAGACTCCACTAGAAGTGAAAGACTTTTTTAAAGATGCAGGCTTTAGTCAAGTTAACGTTGAACAACCGCAAATATTCTTCGGACAAGTTTCTAAAGAGAGCAATGAAGAGCATTTAGGCGACTTAGTATGGACTATCCATGCTCAATTGAAATAAAAAAAGAAGTCTCAATATTTTTGGGACTTCTTTTTTATAAAAAATTAAACTTTATGCTGCTTGCTTTTGGCGGGCAATAAAACGACTTAAACGGTCAGCAAGTTCGAAACTGCCATGTTTAAATAAGGCACGGACTCCTTGTTCAGTAGCTTCAAAGATTAAACACTCAATCGAAAAAGCGCCCTCTTCATCTTCTAAATGTAAAGCCAAATCACGTGGGTGTTCATTTACAAAGGCGAGCTGTTTCACATCATCTAACTTCAAATACATTCCAAAGAAAGTCACATCCACAATCGTTACTGGGACTTCTGATTTACATTCACGGTGGCTTAGTTTGGTTTTAGGCTGCAGAACTGAAATCCGTTCTTCACCTCGACGTTCCATACTTTGCATTTGTTCCCGCGTCATTGGAATAATGCCATCCAGAATTTGGATAGATTCACCCTTCAAAAATGAAGTGAACAAACTCATAGTTTCTTTACGGCGCTGAAGCTGTGGCACATGATCTGCGTTAGCAATCAGAGCAAATTCCATATCCGGACATTGCAAAGCAAAATTGGCATTTTCATGAGGCAAAGTAAAACTATCGTACTGCCCTGCTGCGACCAGTGTTTTACACTGTGGAATCGGTACATCTGTTAAGCGTAAAAGTCGATTACAGTTAATGTCATAACGTTCACGCTCGGTCCCCGTAAACTCAGCCATTTGCCTAAAAAATAATTTTTTAGCTGTCGGTGACATACGTGTTTTATCTAATTTGGCATGATTCACCAAATATAGAATCACCGCTTGTCCAAACTCTTCCATACGGTTTTCTTGCATGAGTTTGAGTGATTCTTCCAAAATCATCCGCCAACTTTTACGGGTCTTTTGCATGACACCCATTAAAATCATACGGTCCATTAAATCTGGACGGTGATAAGCAAAACAAGAAGCAACAACTGAACCCAACGACATTCCCATTACAGAAACTTTTTGAATTCCCACGATATCTAACCAGCGACCTAACATTTCGGACAAATCAGGTAGTTCTAATGTTCCAGCAGAAATTCCGGTATCTCGATTGGTAATTTGTTGATTTGCTCCCATAGATGGCAAGTCGATTAAAATGACCGGGCCACTTTCAAACAGTTGCTCAACACAATATTTATAAGAGTTAAAATTTTGAAAAGCACCACCAACAATCACAATCGGTGTTTTGTGAATGGTTTTTGGGTCTGCAATCGCCATGTATTCAATTTTCCAACCGTCAATCCATGTCGTACGAGCTGGCTGTTTAAAACTATCTCTATGGTAGATATCGAAAAACCCAAAACCGGCATAAGCTTGGTTTATCTCCGAATCCATTTGAATAATGGAATTCATATCCTTGCTTCCTCCTTGCTGTAATTTTTTTATGCTGCAAGAGTTCCTTCTTGAACATGTAATCTTTTATGCACAAATCTTTAAAATTTGTATTAGTTTGTATTGCACAAGTCCATTCTAAACAATTGTCTGAAATATACGCAATCGCTGAAATGACCACTCATCTTGTTTAAGCCGCGAATAGTTTGCAAAATATTTAAATGTTTTTTTATAGCGGTCACATTTTTCAAAAAAAGCCATTCATTGTTCCGCATTTGACTGCTACTATCGTAGTCATTGGTAAATGATTAAAAACTGCTATGCAAGATTCAATTGAACAATACATGCAAAAAGTCGGGCAACAAGCACGTGAGGCTTCACGTGTCTTAACAAGTGCTTCGACTTCGCTTAAAAATCATGCACTCTCTGCTATTTACACTGCTTTAGAAAATAATCAGGCAGCGATTTTGGCGGCGAATCAACTCGACATGGAAAAAGGCCGTAGTAACCAACTTGACAGTGCCTTACTTGATCGTCTTGAACTTACGCCCGCACGTTTTAAGGGGATGTTGCAAGGTTTAAAAGATGTGATCGCTCTCGTCGATCCAATTGGGGAAATTACGGATCTTGCATATCGCCCCACAGGCATTCAAATTGGGAAAATGCGTGTGCCTTTGGGTGTAGTAGGTATGATTTATGAATCACGCCCAAACGTAACACTTGAAGCTGCCTCGTTAGCGATTAAATCGGGCAATGCCATTATTTTACGTGGTGGTTCAGAAGCACTTGAGTCAAACAAAGCAATCGCAGAAGCAGTTAAACATGGTTTAAAAGTTGCTGGTTTACCTGAGCACTCAGTACAAGTGATTGAAACTTCTGACCGTGCGGCAGTTGGTCACCTCATTACCATGGCTGAGTATGTAGATGTCATTGTTCCACGCGGTGGTAAAAGCTTAATTGAGCGTGTGACCAACGAAGCCCGTATTCCTGTGATTAAGCATCTTGATGGTAACTGCCACGTGTTTGTAGAAGCACAAGCAGACTTGCAAAAAGCATTACCGATTACTTTAAATGCCAAAACTCATCGTTACGGTGTTTGTAATGCGATGGAAACACTGCTTGTTGATGAAAAAATTGCAGACGTTTTCTTACCACGCATTGCTGAACTTTATGCTGAAAAACAAGTTGAGTTACGTGGCTGTCCAGAAACACGTCGTATTTTGGGTACGACTGTCAAACCTGCAACAGAAGAAGACTGGTATACCGAATATTTAGGACCAATTCTTGCAATTAAAGTGGTTAGCGGGATTGATGAAGCAATTGACCATATCAACAAATATGGTTCGCATCATACCGATGCAATTGTGACTGAAAACTATACTTTAGCTCGTCAGTTCTTGGCTCGTGTAGATTCGAGTTCAGTCGTAGTTAATGCCTCAACTCGTTTTGCTGATGGCTTTGAATATGGTTTAGGTGCTGAGATTGGTATCTCAACTGATAAAATCCATGCACGCGGCCCTGTTGGCTTAGAAGGTTTAACTTCTCAAAAATGGATTGTGTTAGGTGACGGTCAAATTCGTCAATAAATCCCTTATTTAAATAAAAACGCCTGATCCATATCAGGCGTTTTTATTTTGTTATTTCCCATAAAAAAGCCAGCCCGAAGGCTGGTTTTTTTAATCGTATATCAATTAGAAAATAAAGTCGGTATTCACAAACTTCGAATAGTGCTCAGACACCATAGAAGCCAGCATACCTTTACTGTCATCAGTCTGTTTAGCCGCAATCATAGAGCGGATCGAGAATGCACGAAGCGCATCATGCACAGACAGTGTACCTTCTGCAGAATCTTTACGACCACCAAATGGGAATACATCAGGGCCACGCTGACATTGACAGTTGATGTTTACACGACAAACTTGATGTACCAGTGTATCGACCAAATGACCAATTTGCGCTGGGTCACTACCAAAAATACTCACCTGCTGACCATGATCAGAAGTAGTGACATAATCCAATACAGTTTCAATATCATCATAAACAGCAACTGGTACCACTGGCCCAAACTGTTCTTCGCGATATAGTCTCATCCCCTCAGTCACTGGATAAACGACAGCTGGATAGAACATGGTTTTGCAGAATTCACCACCTTCCGGATTAACCACTTTAGCCCCTTTTGCCACAGCATCTTCAATCACTTCAGTCATGTAGGCGGTACGGTGCATACCCGGTAACGGCGTAATAGAGACACCTTTTTCCCACGGCATACCTACTTTCAGTTTAGCCAGCTCAGTCGTTAAACGATTAACAAATTCATCGGCTATTGAGCGGTGTACCATCAGCATTTTCAAAGCAGTACAACGCTGACCATTGAATGACAATGCACCCAGTAGACATTCTTTCACTGTCAGGTCTAAGTCAGCATCAGGCAAAATGATGGCTGCATTCTTCGCATCCAACCCCAAAATCGCACGCAGACGATGGGATTTTGGATGTTGCTTTTTCAAATGATCAGCCACTTTACTAGAACCAATCAGTGCCAGTACATTAATTTGCCCTGACGCTAATAAGTGAGGCACTACCAGAGAACCGGGTGCATAGATAGTATTGATTACGCCTTTTGGAAATGAATCTCGGAATGCCTCTAGCAATGGTTCAAATAGTAAAGTTCCAAATTGAGGTGGTTTAAAAATAATGGTATTACCCATTAGCATAGCTGGGATTAGGGTTGCGAAGGTTTCATTCAGTGGGTAGTTGTATGGTCCCATACACAACACAACACCTAATGGAGTACGACGAATTTGACCAATAGTACCTTCAGCAATTACAAAGCGAGAGTTAGCATTATCCAGATCTTTTAAAGCATCAATGGTTTGACGCATATAGGTAATAGTACGATCAAACTCTTTCTCTGAGTCAGCCAAGCTCTTGCCAATTTCCCACATGATCAGCTTAATAATCAGATCTCGTTGCTCTACCATGCGCTGAATGAAATTCTGCATACAAGCGATGCGCTCACCAACTTTCATCATTGGCCATTCGCCGCGACCATTGTTGTAAGCCCGTACTGCCGCTTCCAGAGCTTCATCACTTTCTTTTTCGCCCATGACTGGATAACTACCAAGTTCAACTTGCTGTAGGCTACCGTCAGACTGCTGAATCCAGATCGGAGATAATGTTTTCTTGGTTGGACCAGCCCATAGCTTCAACTCACCGTCCACCAGTGAGACACGTTGATGAATTTGAGATGGCAGACGTACACTTTCAGGAATACTGTCCACTACTGGAAATTTATGCTGTAAATTATTTAACTGATTCATTCTTCTTAGTACCTTATTCTTTGTATATCTTTTTATATCTACCGAGCTTTCACTGTAATCAGGTCTTATTCGGGTCAATACTACTATTATTATCAGTACTCACCTTGCTTGAACCGTAGATGCAAGGTGAATATCTTAAGGCTGTGATAGTTTCGATATTTTCTAGATGAATTTACCCCCGACACACACTAGCAGTCACCCCTAGCTTCTGGATGACTTGTTCAATGATCTGTTCTGGTGTGAGAGCAATATCAATTGCTATTGCCTCATTCACATCAGGTTCTTCTAATGTATCTAGTTGAGTTTGTAACAATGATGGATCAAAAAAATGACCAGATCTTTCTGCAAGTCTTTGCTGTAATAGTTCAAAAGAACCTTTTAGATATACAAACTTAACATTCTGGTCCTGCCCTCTTAAAATATCGCGATACATCCGCTTTAAAGATGAGCATGTAAACACAGCTGTTTCACCATCTCTTTGTTTTGTTTCAATTGCCTGACGAATGGCTTGCAACCATGGCAAGCGATCTTCATCAGTTAAAGGAATACCTTGGCTCATCTTGCTTTTATTTGCAGCGGAATGAAGCGTATCGCCATCAAGAAACTCACAAGCCAAACGCTCTGATAACAACTCACCAATGAGGGTTTTCCCTGTTCCACAGACACCCATAGCTATCACAATCATGGATTACCTACCTCTAATTACAAAACAGCGCTAAGCAACAATGTGAAAGACAAACCAAGTACTGAAATAATTGTTTCCAGTACAGACCAAGTCTTCAGTGTCTGCCCAACTGTCATTCCAAAATATTCTTTGATTAGCCAGAAACCAGCATCGTTTACATGCGAGAAAATTAATGATCCTGAACCTGTTGCTAATACTAAAAGTTCAGGTCTAACAACTACCCCTGCCGCCGCCGCAATAGGTGCAACAATGCTACAAGCCGTAGCCATCGCAACAGTAGCCGAACCTGTCGCCAAGCGTATAAGAGCTGCAACAAGCCATCCTAACAACAATGGTGAAAGGTTTGCTTTTAAGGCAGTAGATACAATTTCATTAGAAATTCCACTGTCTCTTAAAATACCGCCAAAACCGCCACCAGCACCAACAATCAACAAAATACCGGCAATTGAAGCCAAGCACCCACCACAGAACTTTTCAATTTGTTCACGGTTGAAACCCTGCATGGTGCCGAAAGTAATAAAGCTGACCAAAACAGCAATAAGCAATGCAATATCAGAAGTACCAATAAAGCGTAATAACTCATTTGGAAAAGTTTTTGGAGCAAAGAAAACATCTGCCCAACTACCAACTAGCATCAATGCAACTGGCAGCATGATCGTAAATAAGGTAATACCAAAACTTGGTAATTCACGTGTCTTGTTAGCATCTGCTTCAACAAACTGCTTTGCTAAAGGATTATTTTCAGGCAATTTGACATATTTGTTGATCCATAATGCATACAATGGACCTGCAACAACCGCTGTCGGGACACCAACCAACAAACTGTACATAATAGTTTTACCGATGTCGGCGTGGTAAGCCTGCACCGCGAGCAAAGCTGCTGGATGTGGTGGAATCAACCCGTGTACGACCGATAAACCTGCAACCATAGGTAAACCTACAACCAACAATGATTTACCTGTGCGTTTAGCAATGTTGAAGGCAATTGGAATTAGAAGTACAAAACCGACTTCGAAAAATACGGGAAGCCCCACAATTAATGCAATGAACATCATGGCCCAGTGAATATGTTTTTCACCAAACCATTTAATTAAAGTAATTGCTATTCGTTCCGCACCACCTGACTCGGCCATCATCTTGCCAAGCATGGTTCCTAGCGCAATCACAATCGCAAGGTGACCTAATGTTTTACCGGTACCAGCCTCATATGATTTAACGATCCCATCCATTGGCATGCCAACTGCAAGAGCTAAACCGAGAGAAACAATAATAAGAACTAAAAAGGGGTAAATTCTAAACTTCGCGATCATAACAATCAAAGCAACAATCGCGATTAAAGTATAGATAAGCAACATGCCACCCTGAACGGTCTCCATGTGACACTTTCTCCTTGGAATAATGCTATCTAGGCATACTGCCCAAACGAAGCTCTTCAACCAGAGATATACTCATTGTTGAAGCACTCATTTTTTATATTTTGTATGACTGGCATCCGCCAGTCACCGCATCACAAAAAATCTAAAGCACCTAAAAGATACTTTAGATTTTCAAACCACAATTACTTTCGTAAAACTCACAACTGACTTGCAATTTGGGCTAAACGAGTAATTTCAGCCCAATCTTGTGCAGCGACAACAGGTTTAGGTGTTAACCATGACCCACCTACACACACGACATTAGGTTGCTTCAAGAAATCTGGAGCTGACTCCGCTGTAATTCCACCTGTAGGACAAAAACGTAAGTTTGGAAATGGCCCATAAAATGCTTTTAGCATCTCTACACCACCAGCCTGTTGAGCAGGGAAAAACTTCACAATGTCGTAACCCAATTCAATCGCTTGAATAAGATCACTCGGTGTCATTACCCCTGGTAAAAGAGGCAAGCCCGCATCTTGCGCAGCCAGATGCAAGTCTTTAGTCAAACCCGGAGATACCCCAAATTTAGCACCTGCTTTTTTAGCTTGAGCACAATGCTCAGGCTTAGTAATCGTTCCTACGCCCACCACAATGTCATCTGCTAACTGAGACGCTCGCTCAATAGCAGCCAAACCAGCAGCGGTACGTAAAGTAATTTCCAGTACTTTTACACCACCAGCATGCAACGCACGTGATACATGCTCACCTTGTTCAGCAGAATCAAAAGCCAACACTGGAATTACTGGGCCTAATTTGACAACATCTTCAATCTTGCTCATTACTTTGTAATTCCTTCGTCTCAAATATGCGCTTGTGGCTCTTCGCCAACAAGTGCACCAAACACAGATGCACCATGCTCAGCAGGCGCTGCTGCTGCACGGAATACACCAAATAATTCACGTCCAAAACCGACTTCGTTTTCAGCCTGATGTTCTGGCTGTGCAACAGGGCGTGACTGCCAAGTTTGTTCATCTAACTCAATATCGAGTACGCCTGCTTCAGCATCAATGATTAACATATCTCCGGTTTGAACTTTTCCAATCGGACCGTTTAATAACGCTTCTGGAGACAAATGAATGACTGCCGGTACTTTGCCTGAAGCACCAGACATACGGCCATCAGTCACTAATGCAACATGGAAGCCTTGATCTTGTAAAACACCCAACACAGGCGTTAAACGGTGTAATTCAGGCATACCATTCGCACGTGCACCTTGGAAACGAACAACCGCAATAAAATCTCGGTGTAATTCGCCACGGTCAAACGCTGCTTGTACCGCTTCTTGAGAATCAAACACAATTGCTGGAGCTCTAACTTTACGGTGCTCTGGCGCAACCGCAGAAATCTTGATAACACCACGACCAAGGCGACCTTGCATTAAGCGCAAACCACCATCTGGCTGAAACGGCGCATCAATGCTACGGAGTACTTTGTCATCAAGGCTTTGAACCACACCGTCAACCCAAGTGAGCTTACCGTCAATCAATTTCGGTTCTTTGGTGTAGTGCTGCAAACCTTTCCCAGCCACTGTTGTTACATCGTTATGCAACAAACCAGCCTCAAGTAAGTTACGAATAAGGAATGCCACCCCACCCGCTGCTTGGAAATGGTTTACATCGGCTTTACCATTTGGATAGATTTTTGCGAGCAATGGAACAACAGCAGACAACTCATCAAAGTCATCCCAGTCAATTAAGATGCCAGCCGCACGTGCAATCGCAATAAGATGTAAGGTATGGTTGGTTGAACCGCCTGTAGCCAGTAAAGCTACAATGCCATTGATAATGGCTTTTTCATCAATAACATGACCAATTGGCGTGTAGTTGCCTCGCTCAGCAGTTAAGTCAAGTACACGTTTAGCAGCTTCGGCAGTAAGCGCGTCACGTAGTGGTGTGTGAGGATGAACAAATGCAGCACTTGGCAAATGTAAACCCATCACTTCCATCAACATTTGGTTACTATTGGCAGTACCATAGAATGTACATGTGCCCTGCCCATGATATGCAGCAGACTCAGCTTCAAGTAAGGCATCGCGACCTACTTGGCCTGTAGCGAATTGCTGGCGGATTTTAGCTTTATCATCATTCGATAAACCGCTGCTCATTGGACCTGCGGGTACAAAAATGGTTGGTAGATAACCAAACTGTAAAGCACCAATCAGCAAGCCTGGCACAATCTTATCGCATACCCCGAGACACAATGCAGCGTCAAACATATTATGAGAAAGTGCAATCGCTGTACTCATTGCAATTGTTTCACGTGAAAACAATGACAATTCCATACCGGCATTACCTTGAGTAATACCATCACACATTGCCGGTACACCACCAGCAAACTGTGCAACGCCGCCATTTTCGCGAGCAGCTGTTTTTATAATGTCAGGGAATGTTTTATATGGGGCATGTGCCGAAAGCATTTCATTATAAGAAGACACAATACCAATATTTGGTTCACGCCCCACTTTAATAATTAATTTTTCATTATCTTCCATGCCGGCAAATCCATGAGCCAGATTGGCACATGAAAGTGCTCCACGAGCTGGAAATTTGCCTTGAGCATGTTCAATACGTTGTAAATATGCAGAACGAGTTTTTTGGCTACGCGCAATTACACGTTCGGTAACTTTTGCCAATATTGGATTCGGCAAGTCCATGCTGGACGCTCCTGTACAACCGGATAAGCCGGAACAATAAAAATAGACCAAATGATATATTTCATCATCATTTGATAAGGGGGAGGAACAATATTATTAAGGCAAAAAGCGACATGCAAGCCCTAGACAACTTTACGGTAATACCTGAGCATGAGTATTAAATACAAATTATGTTTAAGTTTTAAACAAGAAGCTGGTTTTATTTTTGACTATATTTACCGGTATATTAGCCTCTAATAACTATGAGAAAATTCTCATAATATCAAAGTAATAAAATATCTTTATAAATGTATTAACACAGTTTTTTTATACTAAATTTTATAATAAAAATGTTTATAATTTATTCTTTTTATCCTATATAGAAACTATTAAAACTTAATTTCAATTACGTATATTATTTGTAATACTCCCCTCTAGTTTGATTAAAATGACAGCACTTCTTTTTTCTTAAAAAATTTATACCAAATAGTTGAAAATTACTTTAATTCAAAATTTACTTTTCATAAATACATACAAAAAACTGTTTAATTCTTCTACAAAAAAACAATAAATACAGTGGTTAAGCTTTATACTGAACAGATATTAGTTATAAAAAATTTGATGGTCGATAGTGCTTAAGTCTAATGGGCTAAAGTCTATCTTGGACAGAAAAACAACACATGTTAAAACATCACAACCTGCTCTTAGTGCATATTGCAATTAATGCCTTTTGATCAGGAAGTTAGGAAAACTATTTTTAAATCAGGACTTGGGTATTTCAACGTGGCTACATCAGTATTAGTTATTAATTGCGGTTCTTCATCTATCAAATACGCACTGGTTTCAGAGCGTCGTGAAGATCGTATTTATGGTTTAGCAGAAAACTTAGGGGCAGCTGATGCTCGTATTAAAGGAATTACAGTCGGTGGAGAACCGCTAGAGCTTTCAATTCCCTATGCTGACCACGCCAAAGCTTTAGAAACCTTACTTGCACGTCTTGCAAACTATAAACCTCAAGCAATCGGTCATCGTGTCGTACATGGTGGAAGTCTTACTAAAGCTGAATTACTCACCCCTGAAATTATAGAACGTATTCGTGCAGCCACGCCTCTTGCCCCGCTTCATAACCCTGCTCACTTAATTGGGATTGAAGCAACAATGCGCCTATTTCCTGAATTGCCTCAAGTTGCCGTATTTGACACCGCATTCCACCAAACCATGCCTGCGCATGCATACCGTTATGCAATTCCGAAATTTTTATATACAGACCATAACGTTCGCCGCTATGGCTTCCACGGCACAAGCCATGCTTATGTGTCTGACCGCGGCAGTGAACTGGCTGGAAATTTCCAAAAAGGTGGTTGGCTAACAGCACACTTGGGCAATGGTAGCTCGACTTGTGCAGTATGGAATGGACAAAGTGTTGATACTTCTATGGGCCTTACTCCGCTTGAAGGCGTTGTAATGGGAACCCGTAGTGGTGATGTCGACCCAAGCTTACACAGCTTCCTTGCAAAAAACCTTGGCTGGGACTTAGCGAAAATAGACAAAGTTTTAAATAACGAAAGTGGATTACTTGGCTTATCACAACTTTCTAACGATATGCGTACAGTGATTGAAGCTTCTGAAAACGGCAACGAGGATGCTCGCCTTGCAATAGAGGTATTTAGCTATCGCCTTGCAAAATCGCTTGCTGCCTTAAGTTGTGGTTTACCAAGTATTGATGGTCTGATCTTCACAGGTGGTATCGGTGAGAACTCTGCTTATATTCGTGAAAAAACTCTAGCTTATTTACCTCACTTCGGTTTACAGCTCGATAAAGATCAAAATAACGACTTAAAACGTGGTACAGAAGGCCGTATCGATAGCGGTACAGGTCCACAAATTTGGGTGATTCCAACAGATGAAGAAGGCCGTATTGCCAAAGAAACTCGTCAGGTTGTAGACGTTTCACCAAATACAACTCCTGAAGTTAGCCTTGCTTAATTACAGAAGTCAAAGAACGTTATTCATTTATTTATAGGTTTATATGAATACAATTTTATTAATTCCTACAGGTGAAGGGGTTGGTCTAACCTCTGCCTGTTTAGGTATGATTTATGCACTTGATTGTAATGGGATTAAAGCAGGCTTTTTAAAACCGTTCTCTCAGGTAGATCAAGAAAATTTAGACCGGACCACCTCTTTATTTGGCCACTTATTTCAAGGTAAAACTGTTCAATCCATTTCTCATGAAAAACTAACCCAACGCATTGCGTCAGGCGAAGTAGATGAACTACTTGAAGAAGCGGTAAGTCTTCATCGTAGTATTTCAGAAGACAATAATGTGATTATTGTTGAAGGCTTATTGCCAAATGGGCAAGATCATTTTGCTAGTGAACTTAATGCAAGCCTTGCACAAGCTCTCGATGCTGAAGTGGTTTTAGTCAGTACAGCAGATATTCAAAACCCACGTAAAACAGCAGAGAAAGTTGAAGCACACTTACGGCAGTTTGGTGGTGCAACCTCTAACCGAACAGCCGGCGTACTCTTTATGCGTACACGCGGGTTGTCGGAAGAAACAGCTCAAATACCTGTCGCATTTGATCCGTCACTACGCCCAACCGAAGACATCGCAAAATTTACGACAGAACTGCAAAAATACAATCGCTACTTTGGATCAAACGATTTACCAATTATTGGTTTAGTCCCATTTAGTAATACCTTAAGTGTACCTAGAACTTTAGACATCGCGAACGTGATTGATGGTCAATGGGTACATCAAGGCGAAGCGAAAACACGTCGTATTTTGCACTCAAGTTTAATTGCCTCAAGTATTGAATATGAACTTAATAAATTCATTGCAGGTGAGCTGATTATTAGTGCATCTGAACGTACCGATGTATTACTTGCAAGTAGTTTAGCAACCAGTAATGGTATTCCACTGGCAGGCTTGGTGTTGACTGAACGTGAAGCCCCTGCTCCTGAGCTTTTAGAGTTCTGCCAAAGTGCCATCAAACAAGGGTTGCCAATTTTACATACTCGTTTAAACACACTGGAAACAGCACAGCGTTTATCCGATTTTGGTAATGAAATTCCAACCGATGACACTGAGCGTGCCGAGCAAGTGACTCGTTTTGTTTCAAGTCATATCGATGTCGAATGGCTTAAACAACACAGTAATAATGGAGCAACACCACGTCTTTCTCCTTCTGCATTCCGTCACGAACTGGTACAAAAATCGATTGCAGCCAAAAAACGGATCGTCCTACCTGAAGGCGATGAACCACGCACTATTGAAGCTGCTGCTATATGTCAGGCTCGTGGTATTGCGCATTGTATTTTGTTAGCAAAACCAGATGCGGTACAAGACGTTGCAAAGGCACGCGGTATTGAATTACCAGCAGACTTGGAAATTATTGATCCGGACAGCATTCGCAATCAATATGTTGCACCTATGGTTGAACTCCGCAAAGGCAAACTCAATGAGTTACAAGCCAAAGATCAATTACAAGACACCGTAGTTCTTGGCACCATGATGCTGGCGCTAGATCATGTAGATGGTTTGGTTTCAGGTGCAGTTCACACCACGGCTAACACCGTGCGCCCTGCTTTTCAGCTGATTAAAACCGCACCTTCTTACTCTTTAGTTTCGTCCATATTCTTTATGCTTTTACCAGATGAAGTATATGTTTACGGTGACTGTGCAATTAACCCAGACCCTACAGCCGACCAACTTGCTGAAATTGCGATTCAGTCTGCTGACTCTGCAAAAGCGTTTGGAATTGACCCACGTATTGCCATGATCAGCTATTCAACTGGTACGTCTGGAACAGGTGCGGATGTTGAGAAAGTACAGCAAGCGACTCAAATTGCACAGCAACGCCGTCCTGATTTACTAATTGACGGTCCACTCCAATATGATGCAGCTTCCGTTGAAAGTGTCGGACGCCAAAAGGCACCGAATTCACCTGTAGCTGGCCGTGCCAATGTATTTATTTTCCCTGACTTAAATACAGGTAACACGACCTATAAAGCAGTACAACGTGCAGCAAATGTAGTCAGCGTTGGACCAATGCTGCAAGGTCTAAAAAAGCCAGTCAATGACTTGTCTCGTGGTGCTTTAGTAGATGATATTGTCTTTACTATTGCCTTAACAGCAATTCAGGCTGAACAACAGGCTGCTGCGAAATAATTAATATCATTTAATCTTTTCTACCTCTCGCCATTTGATATCCGCTCAAATGGCTTTTTTTATTCTTAAATAACAACATTCCCTTTTGGTTATTCTTAGTTTTAAAACACTTAGCACTAGTCCTATTCGACTTTCGGTCAAAAGATCAACCAATCCCCCACAAGTTTGTGTTTTTGTCATATAATTTAGCCCGCTAGCTAACAGCCCGCTCAAGAGATTTTCTGGTATGACAACGATTATCAAACAAGATGACTTGATTACATCAATCAAGGACGCCCTACAGTTTATTTCGTACTATCACCCGCAAGACTTTATCCAAGCGATGAGCCGTGCTTATGATCGCGAAGAAAACAAAGCTGCAAAGGATGCAATTGCACAGATTTTAATTAACTCTCGCATGTGTGCGGAAGGTCATCGCCCAATTTGCCAAGATACTGGTATTGTTAACGTTTTCCTTGAAGTGGGCTTAGATGTTAAATTTGATTTAACTATGAGCTTAGACGATGCAGTAAACGAAGGTGTTCGCCAAGGCTACCTTGAAAACAGTAACGTTCTTCGTGCATCTGTACTTGCTGACCCTGCATTTGGTCGTAAAAATACAAAAGACAATACCCCTGCTGTTATTCACTACAAACTCGTCCCGGGTAACAAGGTAGATATTACTGTTGCTGCGAAAGGTGGTGGTTCAGAAAACAAATCTAAGCTTGCAATGCTTAACCCATCTGACTCGATTGTTGACTGGGTACTTAAAACTGTTCCGACTATGGGTGCAGGCTGGTGTCCTCCTGGTATGCTCGGTATCGGTATTGGTGGTACTGCTGAAAAAGCCATGATGCTGGCGAAAGAAGCACTCATGGAAGAAATCAACATGGACGAATTACTTCGCCGTGGGCCAGAGAACAAAATCGAAGAACTTCGTATCGAAATCTTTGAAAAAGTAAATGCTCTTGGTATTGGTGCTCAAGGTCTTGGCGGTTTAACGA
Source organism: Acinetobacter sp. 766875 (assembly GCF_000582055.1). NCBI lineage: Bacteria > Pseudomonadati > Pseudomonadota > Gammaproteobacteria > Moraxellales > Moraxellaceae > Acinetobacter > Acinetobacter sp. 766875. Next base: position 221,153 of record NZ_JEXX01000002.1, read on the forward strand.
CTGTTCTTGATATTAAAATCAAAGATTATCCATGTCACGCTGCAGGCAAACCAGTCGGTATGATTCCTAACTGTGCTGCGACTCGTCATGCTCACTTCCAGCTTGATGGTTCAGGTGTAGCTCATATTCAAGCACCAAAACTTGAAGACTACCCTTCAGTCACTTGGGACTCTTCACAATCTAAGCGTGTAAACCTTGATACCATTACTCAAGAAGAAATGGATTCTTGGAAACCAGGTGACACATTACTTCTTAGCGGTACAATGTACACAGGTCGTGACGCTGCGCACAAACGTATGGTTGAAATGATCGACAATGGTGAAGAATTACCAGTTGATCTTAAAGGTAAATTTATTTACTACGTTGGCCCTGTTGATCCAGTGGGTGATGAAGTCGTTGGTCCTGCTGGTCCTACAACTGCAACACGTATGGACAAATTCACACGTAAAGTACTCGAGCATACTGGTTTATTCGGTATGATTGGTAAAGCTGACCGTGGTCCAGCAGCAATTGAAGCAATCAAAGACAATAAAGCAACTTACCTCATGGCAGTTGGTGGTGCGGCTTACCTCGTATCTAAAGCTGTTCGTGAAGCTGAAGTTGTAGCATTTGCAGACTTAGGTATGGAAGCAATCTACAAATTCGTAGTTGAAGACATGCCTGTATCTGTAGCAGTTGATGTAAACGGTACTTCAATTCACGCAGTGGCTCCAAAAATCTGGCAAGCGAAAATTGGTAAAATTCCAGTAATCGATGCCGCAGCAGGCTAATCAAGAAAAGCACCGAATTCGGTGCTTTTTTTATGCCTTATAATTTTTTTTGGAAATTGAAAAGAATTGTAACAATTAGTTCGCCAATCTGTTTTATTAATAAATAACCCCCCCCGCCATATATTGCATATAGGTCATTTCATGACTATCCGCCCTATTCTCAAAAATCTCTCAATCAGCCTCTGCCTAAGCTGTATTACCACAAGCTTATTTGCTTCTCCTGCCAAATTAAGTTCAGTCAAAGAACTCATGCAAATGAGCCAAATTGATTATTTACTGAAAGAATCAATTAATGAATTAACACCTTATTATGATCAACAAGCTGAGCAGATCATCACTAATATTACTGGCATCAAAACTTTAGGTGCGAAAGAAAAAGAGGCCGCAAAAAAGTTAGGCTTACTTTTAAAAGATTCGAGTAACCAGCTCATTAGTAGCCCAAAAACTACGCAAGCCTTACAAGATATTTATTTAAAGACATATACTGAGGAAGAAGTTCAAGCAAATTTAAAGTTTTTAAAAACCCCAGAAGGCCAATCGATTACGCGTAAAAACGTACAGATTATGGGGCAAATTTCAGAATATATGATGGAGCTGGGACAGCAAACTTTTAATGACCCTAAAGCACGTGATCATATGCAAGAAGAGATGCTTAAAATTATTGCCCCATTGATGAAAGATAAAGAAAAGTCTTAACTTTTCTTTATCTTTTGCAACCCATTACCACGTTAAAGGATTCCACAATTTAAATGGTTTAATCAGATGAACATCTGACTTTTCGTCATATTTGGCTGGTTTTAGCTCTTGTGGTTTATGACGTATTTTTCCTGAAGCATCTTCAGCAACAAAATTATAGCTAGAAGATTTAAGCTCGGTAAATGCAATTTCTCTACGACCGATATTATCTTGCATTAACATAAACGGGCCAGTGTGTTCACCACGGTCCATTTTATTTTCTTCATCGTATTTTAAATAATAAGATGTTCCTGCATCGACCGTAATATCAATATATTTTGGCTCTTGGAAATGAATACCTAATAAAGGACGACTTGCAGAAATACGATAACTTCCTGCTGGCAGTTCAATCCAGTAATAGTGGTTATGCAATAAACTTGGAATTCGCTTGCCATTTACAAACAAATTGATGGCTGCAATTTCCTGACGGTTCCATTTAGTATCTGGCCGATACAGATAGACAACTGCCGCATGTTCATTTTGCGGTTTAATCGGTACAAATGTCTGACCTAGTTTCTGGTTTACCCACCCGCCCATGCTAAAGCCACCGACATGGTACTGATCAAATACCCCAGGTGCTTTATCTACATCAACTTTCGGTAAAGTCGCAGTCAGCTCACCTGAATTTTTTGCTAAGTGTGATGAACTTTGGCAACCTGCAAGTAATGCGGTACAACTTAATGCAATAATTAAATAACGCATGACATCCCTCAAAGCGTTTTCTTTTGATTTTTCTATATCGCAAAACTATGCGTATTTTGTTTTTTTAGATTAACACCACCTACATGAATTGAAAACAAAAAAAGCATGAATCACTTACGCGATTCATGCTTTTTAGATGAATGAAATCTAAGCAGACTTCGAATCAATTACTTTTAAATCTGCCTTAGCAACACTTTCATGAGTTGCTGTTTCTTTAGGCTGGCGTTCTGGCTTATAAACAGGTTCAGCTTCACCATTAATCACTGCTTCATTAATGAAAACTGTTCCTACATCTGTACGACTTGGTAAGTCATACATTGTTTCAAGTAAAACGTTTTCCAGAATCGAACGTAGACCACGAGCTCCGGTATTACGCTCAAGCGCTCGCTTAGCAACTGCACGTAAAGCAGAGTCTTCAAATACAAGGTCAACATTTTCCATATTGAACAAGTATTGGTATTGACGAGTTAATGCATTTTTCGGTTCTGTCAAAATTTGCATTAATGCTTCTTCATCAAGCTCTTCTAGCGTCGCAATGACTGGTAAACGGCCAATAAACTCTGGAATTAAACCAAATTTTACTAAGTCAGTTGGCTCAACTTGACGGAACAATTCAGCAATTTTCTTGCTTTCATCTTTTTTCTTCACGTCAGCTGTAAAGCCAATTCCGCCTTTCTCTTGACGCTGTTGTACAATTTTTTCCAGTCCAGCAAATGCACCACCACAAATAAATAAAATATTTGAGGTATCAATTTGAATGAACTCTTGCTGAGGATGTTTACGTCCACCTTGTGGTGGAATTGAAGCTACAGTACCTTCAATCATCTTAAGCAATGCTTGTTGTACACCTTCACCAGAAACGTCACGCGTAATCGAAGGATTTTCAGATTTACGTGTAATCTTGTCGATTTCATCGATATAGATAATGCCCTTTTGAGCTTTTTCTACATCGTAATCTGCTTTTTGCAAAAGCTTTTGTACAATATTTTCAACGTCTTCGCCGACATAACCCGCTTCAGTTAAAGTGGTCGCATCTGCCATCGCAAATGGAACATCTAACAAACGAGCTAATGTTTGAGCAAGTAATGTTTTACCTGAACCGGTAGGTCCAATCAGTAGAATGTTACTTTTAGCAATTTCCACATCTTTAGACACATGACCAGATTGCCCGACTTTCAAACGCTTATAATGGTTATAAACGGCAACAGATAATGTCTTTTTGGCAAGATCCTGACCAATCACATATTGATCAAGCGCAGCACGTATTTCATGTGGTTTTGGCAATGCCTTGCTCGCCCAGTCACCTGCTTCAACCTGTTGGCTGGTTTGTACAAGGTCTAAGCAGACATCTACACACTCATTACAAATATATGCGTCCTCGCCCGCAATCAGTTTCCCGACTTCAGACTGCGTTTTACCGCAAAATGAACAATGTTTTTGTCCTTGAGGATGTTCGGACATATTCTCTCCACAAATAGAATCTTAAATATGAGGGCAAGCGATAGGGTTAAATGACTATATGGAGGCGTTTTCTAACAACTCAAGCCACTTAAAAACTCCCCTTATGGACGCTTACTTAATACCTGATCGACTAAGCCATATTCTTTTGCTGCTTGTGCAGTCATAAAGTTATCACGATCAGTATCACGAGCAATCGTGTCATAGTCTTGACCACTGTGTTCTGCCATCAAACGATTCAAGCGTTCTTTAATAAATAGAATTTCACGTGCATGAATTTCAATGTCTGATGCCTGACCACGGAATCCACCTAATGGTTGGTGAATCATTACACGTGCATTTTCAAGGCAATAGCGTTTACCTTTAGCACCAGCATTTAATAAGAATGCGCCCATAGATGCAGCCTGCCCCATACAGTATGTCACTACATCAGGTTTGATAAATTGCATCGTGTCATAAATCGCCATACCAGCAGTGACTGAACCACCAGGCGAGTTAATATAAAGATGGATATCTTTATCTGGGTTTTCAGCTTCTAAGAACAACATTTGAGCAACAATCAAATTTGCCATGTTGTCTTCAACTTCACCAGTTAGAAAAATGACGCGCTCACGTAAAAGTCGTGAATAAATATCAAAAGAACGTTCGCCGCGAGAAGATTGTTCAACCACAACAGGAACTAAAGCATTTTCAATTGTTGGAACATACATACGTTATTTATTCCTAAATTTTTTGTGACTTAACCTATGGCAACAATATGCGGGATAATTTCTCAAATTGCAAAAGGTTCGCACTGAAATATTATATTATTTATACCTAAGTACTTAATGACGTACTCAAATTAACCACATACCTAAAAAATGAAAAAGGCGCCTAAAGCGCCTTTTCCTGACTTCTCAAAAGATTAGCCCATACGGCGAGCTTGTTGTTCTTTCAATAAATCTTCGTAAGATACTGCTTTGTCAGTCACTTTAGCAGCAGCTAAGATGTGATCAACAACTTGATCTTCTAATACAACAGCTTCGATTTGAGCACGTTGTTGAGCATCATTTTTGAAGTATTCGATCACTTCAGTTGGATCTTCATAAGAAGAAGCCATGTCGTCGATGTAAGCATCAACACGTGATTGGTCAACTTCAAGTTTAGCATCAGCTAATACTTTGCTTACTAATACACCAAGTTTAACAGAACGCTCTGCTTGTTCTTTGAACAATTCGTCAGGAAGCATACTCTTGTCAAAAGATTGAGCACCAGCGCCACCAAATTGTTGAGTGAACTGTTGAACCATTTGTTGACGTTGACGGTCAATTTCTTGAGCAACCATTGCAGCTGGAACTTCAACTTCGTTCGCAGCAACAAGAGCATCAAATGCTGCTTGTTTAACTTGGTTACGTAAACCATTGCGAACTTCACGTTCCATGTTTTTACGAACGTCAGCTTTTAATTTTTCAATGCCTTCTTCTTCAGTAACACCGAAGATTTTTAAGAATTCAGCATCAATCTCTGGAAGTTTAGGTTTTTCAACTTGCTTCACAGTGATTTTGAATTGAGCTGCTTTACCAGCCAAGTTTTCAGCTTGGTAGTCTTCAGGGAAAGTCACATCAATTACTTTCTCTTCACCAGCTTTCATACCAATGATGCCGTCTTCGAAGCCAGGAATCATACGACCTGAACCTAACACAAGTTTAAAGTCTTCAGCAGAACCGCCTTCGAACTTCTCACCGTCGATAGAACCTTCGAAGTCAAAAGTCACTTGCATATCTTTTTTCGCCATACCCTTGGTCACAGCCCAAGTTTGACGTTGTTTTTGCAAGTTTTCGATCATAGTGTCAACGTCAGCATCTTTAATTTCAGCTGTTTTACGTTCAACTTCTAAGCCGTCAAATGCTTTTACTTCAACTTCAGGATAAACTTCTACAGTCGCTTCAAAAACTAAAGCATCTTCTTTATGTTCAACTTTCTCAATGTTCGGCATACCTACCGCATTGATTTTTTCTTGTTGAATTGCTTCAAATACGCTGTCACGAATGATGTCATTCACAACTTCTTGATAAATACTTGCACCGTATTCGCGACGAACAACGTTTGCAGGTACTTTGCCCGGACGGAAGCCGTTGATCTTCACAGTTTTGGCAGTGCGCTTCAAACGAGCTTCAAATTGCTCGTTAATACGGCTCGTCGGGACAGAAACATTTAAACGACGGGCAACGCCCGAAACCGCTTCAGTCGTTACTTGCATGGCTTCCTCGATAAAAATTAGTTAGTAGGAACAGTTTTTAAAAAAGTGCTGTATTATATGACAACTTTCAAGATATACAAAATTAACCGATCAGATCAGTAAATTGAAGGTGGTTTTTCCAAGAAATTTCACAATAATTTTATGATTTTTTAATTTTTTTTAATTCAACCTTAAGCCAAAGTAATTTTTTAGTTATTCTTCATGAATCTAAAATTACAATTAAATTTCACATTATTATCGACTTTACAAACAGTTAAGAATAATCAATCAATTAGAGAATTTTAGACACAAAAACCTATTAAATCTTTCATATTTTCTTCATAATCCTATCGGCAAAACCAATTAACACAAACTGTACATATAAATAAGAATTATTATTATTCGCATAACGTTTTGTATTTAAGTCCTGAAAGTCATGTCATTGATTAGAACACGTAAAAAAATTGTTTCATCTGCAATCGCTTCATCCCTTTCTATGATTGCAACTACTGCAATGGCACAAGAAGCTGTTTCACAACTACCAACGATTCATACTCAAGCAACACAAGAAGAATCTTTAAAGGTAGATCAATCAGCAAATGCAAAATTCGTTGCTCCCCTTTTAGATACTCCGAAATCAGTTTCAGTGATTTCAAAACAACTTATTGAAGATACAAAAGTAACAACTTTAGCAGATGCATTGCGTACTGTTCCTGGCATTACTTTAGGTGCAGGTGAAGGCGGTAATCCGAATGGTGACCGACCTTTCATTCGTGGGTATAGTTCAGAAAGCTCTATGTATATTGATGGTATCCGCAACTCTACCTCACAAAACCGTGAAATGTTTGCGGTCGAGCAAGTAGAAGTAACCAAAGGTTCTGCATCAGCAATGGGTGGTGCAGGTTCAGTTGGTGGCAGCATCAATATGATTTCCAAGGTAGCTAAAAAGGGTGATTTCCTAGAAGGCTCAGTAGCTGCTGGTACTGATAACTACCAACGTATCACTCTAGATGGTAATAAAGAGTTTGGTAATGGAGTGGCTGCCCGTGTAGCTATTCTCGGACACCAAAATGACAAAGCCGGCCAAAGTAATGGAGCTGAATATAAACGTGTTGGTATTGCACCAAGTATTACTTTTGGCTTAGATACACCGACACGTGCAACTCTGAGCTACTATTATTTACAAACTGATGATAAACCTGATTCAGGTATTCCTTATTGGGATTCATCTCTTGGAAAAGCTCAAGGTAAACCAGCTGAAGTCAAGCAAGGTACATATTACGGCTGGAAAGATCGAGATTTTCAAAAGCAAGAAAATCACATCGGTACAATTAAATTAGAACACGACCTTACCGACAATATAACTATTACTAATACGGCCATGTATGCCAAATCAAAAAATGATTATGTCTGGACAAACCCAGATGACTCAAAAGGAAATGTTGGCAAAGGTCTTGTTTGGCATCGTTTGAACTCAGCTATTACAGATAGTGAGACGTTTACCGATCAATTAGCACTTACAGGTAAATTTGATACTGGCTTCTTAAAGCACAGATTTAATGTAGGAGCAGAGTACAGCAAACAAAAAACTGATAAAGGCGGTTATAACATTATTGACGCACAAGGTAATGTTTCTACTACTGGCTTTTATAGCGACTGTTCAAATTTGTCTACAAACTGGTGTACCTCACTCAATGGCCCAACTCAAAAGCCATTTGTTGACCGTTTACAAGCACGCCAAGACTTTGACGCAACTGTAGAAAGTACTTCTGTCTACTTACTCGACAATATCGAAATCACACCAAAATGGTTATTAGATCTTGGCCTGCGTTGGGATAAATATGAAGCTGAACAAAACTTCTTAGCTACTTCTAGTGCAGCAGCCTATACAGCAAAAAATGATTCAGATTTCGTGACCTATCAAGCTGGTATTACTTTTAAACCAACAGATAACGGCTCTATTTATGCAAGCTATGCAACCTCTGCTAGTCCAGTCGGCTTAAATGCGGGTTGGGGCGACAATAGCGAAACGATTAATGCCAATAATCAAATGATTGACCCTGAAGAGGCTCAAACGTTTGAAATCGGTACAAAATGGGATTTCCTAGATAATCATCTAAACTTAACAGCTGCTATTTTCCGTACTGAAAAACAAAATACTCGTGTACAAATCGATCCAACGACTTATGCAAATGTAGGTGAAAGTAAAGTTGACGGTTTTGAGCTAGGCTTAAACGGTGAAATTACTGATAAATGGAATATTTCAGCTGGCTACACTTATTTAGACAGTGAACTAACCAAAAATGGTAAATCTTGTCGTAATAATACCTGTACTGATCAATCGATTTATAACGGCAATCAAATGCCAAACGTTCCGAAACAAGCCGCAACATTATGGACTACCTATAAACTACTACCGCAATTTACTGTAGGTGCTGGTGCGGTTTACTCAGACAAAGTATATGGTGATGTAGCAAATACTAAATGGGTTCCATCTTACGTGCGTTACGATGCTATGGCTCGTTATGACGTAAATAAAAATGTTAATTTACAGCTTAACCTAAACAACTTATCTGATAAGCGTTACTTTACTAAAGCTTATGCTTCTCACTATGCAACAGAAGCAGAAGGCCGTAGCGCAGTACTCGCAATCAACTTTAAATACTAAGTTAGTCTAGAATCCCATAATCTTTTTATGGGTTCTGATATAAAATAGCCTCTATAGTTAGAGGCTATTTTTAATTTTCTACTACTATTACTCGCAGGTATCACCGTGATCCACCATATTCCCAATGTATTGAGTAAAGAACAGGTTCAATATTTTCGTAATGAAATGGACAAAATTGAATGGGTCAATGGCAAAGTAACAGCTGGTACACTCTCTGCAACTGTAAAACGCAATCAGCAATTACCCGAAGATCATCCGCTTACTCACCATCTGAGTAATATTATTCTTGAGGCACTAGGTACTCACCCATTATTTTTATCTGCTGCAATACCACTTGATATTATCCCTCCCCTGTTTAATCGTTATGAAAATCAGGAGTCTTTTGGTTTTCACGTAGACAATTCTATCCGCCGCATACGTGGTACCAATGAACGGCTTAGAACCGATTTATCATGCACTTTATTTTTAAGCGAACCTGAAGAATATGAAGGTGGTGATCTAGTCGTAGAAGACACTTATGGCTATCACGAAGTGAAACTTCCGGCAGGAGATATGATTTTATATCCATCTACCAGTTTACATGAAGTGACGGCGATTACTTCTGGCTGTCGTATTGCTTCTTTTTTCTGGGTGCAAAGTATGGTGCGTGATGATGCTGAGCGACATATGCTTTTTAATCTAGATCAAACAGTACAAAACCTAAGAATCCAGCTGGGTGACAATCATAGCGAAGTCATTAAACTGACTAACCTTTACCATAACTTAATGCGTAAATGGGCTGAACTGTAACTCTATTTATTTTTGCCTTATTTGGACTAATTAATTATTTTTATCTCAATAAGGCAAAACAATGAAAATTATTTTCGACAAAACATTAAACAACGCAAAATTAGAAAATTATTTTCTGAACACTAAAATTAAAATGAGTATAAGACTTTTGCACAACGTGTAATCATTGTTTAGATGTGGTATATCTAAACAATAAGCATATTTGCAAACCACCAAACTTACTATTACATGGTCCATAGATGAAAACGAATCACTTGTTTGCCCAGCCTACTCAAGCAAGACATCATCTCGAACTCCTGATGCTGCGCCTCGCGCGCGTATAAATTTTTGTCTGTATTTTAGAGCAGACCTTTTCAAATTCCCTTTAATTTTTCTGTATTAAATACCATATATAACTGTAGAACGTTGCCTTTTATACGATACCTAGAGCAACCGTGCTACGAGATAAGGAGTTTTCTCATGATGTTGGCTGACCCTAGCAAAAAATACCGCCGTATGTACCAGCGAGTCGATTTACCAGATCGCCAATGGCCAAATAATGAAATTACAAAAGCGCCAATCTGGATGAGCACGGATTTACGTGATGGCAACCAAGCAATTTTTGAACCGATGAACATGGAACAAAAGTTCAAAATGTTCAAAATGCTTGTAAAAATCGGTTTTAAACATATTGAAATCGGCTTCCCTTCTGCGTCTCAAATTGACTTCGATTTTACTCGTATGTTGATCGAAGAAAATCATATACCTGATGATGTATACATTGAAGTATTGGTTCAGGCACGTGACCATTTAATTGAGCGTACCTTCGAAGCTTTAGCAGGTGCTAAGCGCGCAATTGTGCATATTTATAACTCTAACTCTCCAACCTTCCGTCAAAAAGTGTTGAATGTAGATATTAATGGCGCAAAACAGTTGGCGGTGAATGCAGCTCAGAAAGTGAAAGAATATGCTGCGCAATACCCTGAAACTGATTGGATTTTCCAGTACAGTCCAGAATGTTTCTCTGCAACTGAATTAGAAGTAGCGAAAGACGTCTGTGATGCGGTTACAGAAATTTGGGATGCACGTCCAGATCATAAAGTTATTTTGAACTTACCTGCGACTGTCGAAGTTTCTACGCCAAATGTTTATGCAGACCAAATCGAATGGATGCATCGTAATTTGGCACGTCGTGATGGTGTGATTATTTCCGTTCACTGTCACAATGACCGTGGCTGTGGTATTGCCGCATCAGAACTTGCCATTATGGCGGGTGCCGACCGTGTTGAAGGTTGTGTGTTTGGTAATGGTGAGCGTACAGGTAACGTTGACGTTGCAGCAATTGCATTGAACATGTACACCCAAGGTGTAGCGCCAGAGTTAGATTTCTCTAATATTAATGAAGTCATTGCAACGGTTGAAGAATGTACTGGTTTGCCTGTACACCCTCGTCATCCATATGCAGGTGACTTGGTATTTACTGCATTCTCTGGTTCGCATCAAGATGCAATCAAAAAAGGCTTTGAATACCAGAAAAACGAAGAAATCTGGGATATGCCTTACTTACCAATCGACCCGAAAGATTTGGGCCGCGACTATGATGCTGTCATTCGTGTAAATAGTCAGTCTGGTAAAGGTGGTATCGCTTACTTATTAGAATCAAACTATAACGTTGTATTGCCTCGTCGCTTACAAATCGAATTTAGTCAGGTTGTTCAACAATATACTGATGAAAATGGTACAGAGATTAGTGCTAAACAAATCTGGACTTTATTTAAAGACACGTATGTTGAAGTGAAAAACCACCATTACACGGTCAAAAACTATAAGTTATCTGACATTAATGGTACTCAAATTATTGAACTTGAGATTGATGTTGAAGGTGAAACTCAACAATTACGTGGCGAAGGTAATGGTCCAATCTCTGCATTCTTAAATGCACTCCAATTACCAATTGACGTATTGAACTACGAAGAACGTAGTATTAGTTCAGGCGCAAATGCCAAAGCATTAACCTTAATTGAACTTCAAGTGAAAGGTACTGGTAGAGGCTCATTTGGTGCAGGTGTTCACGACAACACAGTCACTTCATCTATTGAAGCCATTATTGCATGTACCAACCGTTTGATTGATCAAGGTGTTTTAAGTACAGATCAGGTTGTTGCTGCCGCTGTTTAATTAAAAAAAAGACTTTGGAAAGGATACCTAGCTTGGTATCCTTTCTTTTTATTCCTGAAAGATTTAAAAGGCGAAATGTTCCCGTGTCTTTTCCAGCTGACTCAGTGGGGTTAGTCACTCCGCAAAAGTTCCAATTTGAAGAACCCTTACATCTTGAATGTGGCCGTGTTTTACCGCGCTTTGAGTTAATGGTTGAAACTTACGGCACTTTAAATGCAGATAAATCAAATGCGATTTTAATCTGCCATGCCCTTTCCGGACATCATCATGCAGCGGGTTATCACCATGAAGATGATAAAAAAGCTGGATGGTGGGATAGCTGTATTGGCCCGGGTAAGGCAATCGACACAAATAAATTTTTTGTAGTTGCACTCAACAATATTGGTGGATGTAGCGGATCGACCGGTCCAACTTCACCAAACCCTGAAAATGACAATCGCCCTTATGGACCAGATTTCCCATTAGTAACGGTACGCGACTGGGTTAAAACTCAAGCCATGCTTTCTGATCGTTTAGGAGTAAGCGTTTGGTATGCAGTCGTTGGCGGTTCATTAGGGGGCATGCAAGCACTACAATGGTCGGTAGATTACCCTGACCGTTTACAAAAATGTGTCGTTATTGCTAGTGCGCCGAAGCTTTCAGCACAAAATATTGCATTTAACGAAGTAGCACGTCAGTCAATTCTGTCTGACCCGGACTTCCATCATGGTCGTTATTTGGAAAATGATAGCTATCCAAAACGTGGTTTGATTTTGGCTCGTATGGTCGGCCATATTACCTATCTTTCCGAAGAAGCCATGAAACAAAAATTTGGTCGTGATTTAAAATCCGGCAAGTTTATGTACGGTTTTGATGTCGAGTTTCAGGTTGAAAGTTATCTGCGTTATCAAGGTGAACAGTTTAGCCGTAACTTTGATGCCAATACTTATCTCATTATGACTAAAGCTTTGGATTACTTTGATCCTTCGCGTGAGTACGGCCACTCGCTTACAGAAGCGATGAGTAAGACCAAATGTCAGTTCCTTATTGTCTCGTTCACCACTGACTGGCGTTTTGCACCAAGCCGTTCACAAGAAATTGTAGATGCACTCATTACCAACCATAAGCCGGTAAGTTATCTTGATATTGATGCTGAACAAGGTCATGACTCGTTCTTATTCCCGATTCCACTGTATGTCAAAACACTGCGCGCTTTCTTAGGCGGTGAAGAACATTTAAAATCGACATCACTGGAGGCAAGCTAATGCGTATTGATCAACAACTGGCAGAAAAGTGGATTAAACCCGGCTCTAGCGTACTCGATTTAGGGTGTGGTGACGGTGAATTACTCGCTCATATGAGCCAAAAGCATCAAATTCGTGCTTATGGTTTAGAAATTGATCAAGAAAAGATTGCAATTGCCGTCAGTCGCGGGTTAAATATTATTCAACAAGATTTGAATCTCGGTTTGAGCCGTTTTGCCGACCAGTCTTTTGACTATGTGGTTATGGCACAGGCTTTACAAGCCGTAGATGCACCCGATGTTTTATTAAGAGACATGGTGCGTGTGGGTAAACAGGCTATTATTACTTTTCCAAACTTTGCGCATTGGAAGACTCGCTCTTTTCTAGCATTAAAAGGAATGATGCCTGTATCGGATGCTCTACCATATATGTGGTATAACACCCCCAACATTCATTTATGTACGTTTAAAGATTTCGAAGCACTATGTGCGGAAAATCAAATACAAATTATTAATCGACTCGCCGTCAATGGAAACCAGCAGGGTAGCCTGTTAAGCAAACATGTTCCGAATTTGTTTGGTGAAGTCGCTATTTATCGAGTGAGTGCACTATGAAAAAGACATTATTTAGCACACTAATTGCAGGACTGCTAAGTATGCAGGCTCATGCAGATTATATCGCCCAGCCACAATCGGTTGCGAGCCAGGCTGCGCGCTTCTCCACAATGGGGATTCATGACCTTCAAAAAGCAGCTCAAGCGGGTCAAGCTGGCGCACAATTTTATCTTGGAACACGTTACCAATACGGTAAAGATGTAGCAAAAGACGATAAACAAGCTTTTACTTGGTTCAAAGCTGCTGCTGACCAAGGCCTTTCACCTGCGCAATTAAATGTTGGCCGTATGTACGCCGATGGTATTGGCGTTAAGAAAGATGAGTCTATGGCTCGTAAGTATTTCGAAAAAGCGGCTAGTAACGGCGATAACCGTGCAAGCTATAACCTTGCGATGATGGAAGAGCAAAAGAAAAACTACGTAGGTGCTTACCAGTGGTATGAGCTTTCAACTCGTGATGGCATGCTCGACAATAAAGTAATTAGCTTATCTGAAGGTAAAAAGACGGCTCTTGCTGCAAACTTAACTCAAGAGCAAATCCGTATGGCACGTGACCGCGCGGATAAATGGATTCAAGCACAATAATAATCCAGCTTATACTTACTCGACTAAAACCACCTTATATCACCTATAAGGTGGTTTTAGTTTTTAAGCTTCTAATTTTATATTCTATTTGTTTTGCTCTATATCCCCTTTCAAAAAACACGTAACATAGCTCACGTTCAATATTGGTTATAAAGTTTGGTTATCTTATGTCTACCCCACATTGGTTTGATCAGGGCTCTTTAGTCCTTGCAAGTAATAACAAAGGTAAAGTCGCAGAGTTTGAAAAACTTTTTGAACAGCTTAAGTTACCTGTAGAAATTATTCCTCAAGGTCGCCTTAATATTCCCGACGCCATTGAAGACGGCTTAAGCTTTATTGAAAATGCCATTATTAAAGCACGTCATGCCTCTAAAATTTCAGGGAAACCTGCTATGGCTGATGACTCAGGTATTTGTGTTCCCGTTTTAGGTGGTGCACCTGGTATTTATTCAGCACGCTATGCTGGAGAACATGGTGACGATGCAGCGAATAATGCCAAATTATTAAATGATCTTTTGCCATTTCGTAAAAATGGAGAAGTGATTGAAGGCATGTTCGTATGTGTGCTTGCTTTAGTGACTCATGCGGAAGATCCATTACCACAAATTTTCCAAGGCATCTGGCATGGTGAAATTTTAGAAGCGCCACGCGGTGAAAATGGTTTTGGTTATGACCCACTGTTCTGGTTACCAGAGCTACAAGTTTCTAGCGCTGAGTTGTCTAAAGAAGAAAAAAATAAGATTAGTCATCGTGGACAAGCGATGCAGTTATTTAGAGAGAGCTTGCAGAAGTAAGCTGATCATATAGCCACAATATGCAGCGTTAAAACATATTAAGCTTTGTATAGGCAAACCTTACTTTTCAAAGATGAAAAGTAAGCAAAAATCTTTTGTTAGACTGATGGTACGTTCATGTACCACAGTCTAACTGGCGGCATCCATGCCGCCTTCGCACCAGCGAGTGTAGAGGAACTTAGAATTAAATAATTAATTATACGAACAAGTGTAAAAACACTGCATAAATCGCAATACACACACAACTCACAATCGTCCCTGATGCGATATAAGCCGCAGATCTACCCGTCCCTTGATAATGTGTTTCCAGAGCTACAATATTGGCTGCCGGTGGCAAACAAAACATTAAAAACATTACACCAATATGCTGATTTATATTTGGAATCGGTAAAAATCTATAACTTAATCCACAAAGTACAAATCCACAGGCTACTTTAAATGTTTGAGCCTTCGTACTGTAAATTAAATCTTTTGTATAAACTCTGGTACGGCGTAGCCACATTCCAAGCACACACATACCTGCGAAAGTCATCGCAAATTTAGCAACCTCATAAACCCAATGTATAGCAGGGCTTTCGATATGCTGGGCCCCTAACAGTCTGAGCACAACAGCACAAAATATTGATATACAAGGTGGCGACGTTAAAACCTTTTTTAATATATTGAGCTTACTTTGCGGTGCCGTAGTAACGGCAGTCACAGCCCAAGCATTGCCAAAAAGCGACATTCCAATATATAAAGCGACAATTGGAGCAGTTGCTTCAGGTCCAAATAAAGCCATAGCGAACGGAAAACCAAGCCATCCCATATTGGTATAACTGACGCAAAGCGCCAATAAGCGGTCTTTAAATAAAGCCAAATAGGCAAAGAAAATAATAAACGCTGATCCAAAACTAAAGAGCATTAAGCTCAAACTTCCCGATTGATAAAAGACCATGTTGTAAATAATTACAACTGGAATCAGGAGTCGTGCAAGCCAAGCTGAAAGAATAGGTTTTACGGTTTCTGAAATGGAGGTCTGAGCAAGTAGAAGTCCTGTGATAAATGCCAATACAGGCAGTAGTAATGCCACGCTCTCTCCTCTCGCTCGTTAAAATCAGCTTGTTATGCTACACCTTTTAATTTTGAAATGTATGGTCTATTTCAAGTAAATTCATCTAAGAAAGAAGCTCAATAAAACTTAAAAATCCTTCCAAAAAATATCTTTTAAAAACTGATCATAAGTGTCTACTTATAAATATTGTCTTAAAAATGAAATATAAGTGTCACATTCTTGTCATGGCAACCTGTTGAGATAAAGCGAACTAAAAAGAGGTATAAAATTATGGCCGGTTTATCTATTTGGCATGTCGTCATTTTCGCAATTGTAGTTATTTTATTGTTCGGTACATCTAAATTAAAAAATATTGGTAAAGATGTTGGCGGTGCAGTAAGAGACTTTAAAAAATCAGTTCGTGAAGAAGACGAAGCTGCATCTTTAAATACTCCTCGTACAATCGATGCACAAGTTAAAACATCTGAAAGCACATCAGTGAAAAGCTAAAGGTTTGACCCATGCTTGATGTAGGAATGACAGAGCTACTCTGTTTTGCAATTATTGCAATTTTAGTTTTAGGTCCAGATAAGCTTCCCGAAGCTGCACGCTTTGCAGGCCGCTGGTATGTTCGACTAAAACGCTATATTACCAATCTGCAAAACGAGATTGATCAGGAGCTGCGTCTTTCTGAGTTCCGCAAAGAAATGCAAGAGGAACTTAATCGCATCGAAGCATTGGAACGAAAAGTACAGCAACAGCTTGAAGAAATACAAAAACAGCAGATTTCAGAACATTTAGAAGTTACTGAAACGCCTAAAACAACACCAAAGCCTATTCGGAAATGTATTCCTATATCAGACCATTACAAAGTACCGTATGTTGCTAAACCTACGCCTTTAGTGACTCAAACTGATATTGCAGAAACATCTCCTGTTGAATTGAAGATTGCCGTATGAACCAACTGCCTTCAACCACTGTAAATAGTCAAGAAAACTTAGACCAAATGCCAATCATGAATCATTTGGTTGTTTTAAGACGCCATTTATTCAGGATTGTAGGGGTAACATTATTCTTATTCTTTTGTTTATTACCCTTTCGAAATAATACTTACCAATTATTATCTGAGCCTTTAAGGTTACAACTTCCTGCGTCATCGTCAATGATTGCAACAGATGTAACAGCAACCTTTATGGCGCCATTTAAACTTAATTTATTTGTCGCACTTATGCTTGCAATGCCATTTATTCTTTATGAAATATGGTCTTTTGTTCGCCCTGCGCTTTATCAAAAAGAACGCCATTTAGCGCTTCCATTACTGATTGGTAGTATTGTCCTATTTTATGCAGGTGTCGCTTTTGCTTATTACATTACCTTGCCTGCCATATTACATTTCTTTATTAGCGTTTCACCTGAAACAGTAGCACCAATGACCGATATTAATAGTTATTTAAGCTTCTGTTTAAAGCTATTTTTGGTATTTGGTGTGACCTTTGAGATTCCTATCGCGACCTTATTACTGATTTTAATTGGTGTAGTAAATACGCAAAGCCTTGCTGAAAAAAGACGTTTTATTATTGTGGGCTGTTTTTTTGTTGCAATGTTTATTACTCCACCAGATGCGATTTCAATGGTGATGTTAGCTATTCCAATGTGGTTACTTTTTGAAATAGGCCTACTGTTCGGTAAGATTCTTGAGAAGAGAAAAAGCCAGACTGCTGAATAATTTAAAACTTCTCTTTAAAAGCCCGAATATTAAAATTTGGGCTTTTTACTTTTAAATCGTCTTAATTAATCAAACCATAAACTGTCTTCAAAGTGACTTAAAAATGTAAGAAAAGTGTCATTTCCAATCCATAGAATCGACTCAACAAATATACACACAAAAGTTACGGATTTATTATGACAACTGCTTCTAACCACCCAACACGTCGCGATATTTTAAAATGGTTTACGGGGATTCCTTTTCTTCCATTAGGTGCGATGGCTACGGCAGCAACGTTAGCAGGCTGTAATGACAGCAATAATGATTCAGATGTTGTTACTCCACCACCAACAGTAAACTTTAAAAACGCAACCTTTACATCAATGGCAGCGCCATCTTTAGCTAACCCAGCGGCGATGGCAACCACAACTGTTGCATCAAGCCTTTCAATTAATTGGGAAGATGGCTCAAAAACTGACTACACATTAGCGTATAAGCCTTTCTTTACCACAGGTGATTTGGTTGCAGACGGTAAAGGTGGAAAAATTCTGGCGGGTGGTTATGTTGATATTAATAATCAACCAATTATTGATAAGTCAAAACCAGGCCAAGAACGTCAATTCTTCTCTGACTGTCCGGACGGAAGCTCTTTAATTAGCTTTAAACAAGCAACAGGCCGTGACTTTACCGATGCAGACAAACAAGCTTTAGGTGTTACTGGCAACCCTGTATTTCACGTAGTTCAATTTGAATATACGACTCGTGACCAAAGCTTAGCGTCTATGTATGGTTTACTACCATCTCCAATTGCGATTTTAACTTTAGACCAAGACCCTAAAACTGGTCATTTAACCCTTGTTAAATACCACAATGTTGATACCTCTAAAGTAAACGGTTTATGGATCACGTGTGGTGCAAGTTTATCTCCATGGGGAACTCACCTGTCGAGTGAAGAATATGAACCAGATGCAAACAATGTTGCTGGAAGCTATTTACCAGTATTTAGCAAAAACTTATTTGGCGACAGTACAAAAGGTAATCCTTACCACTACGGTCACTTACCAGAAGTTACTGTAAATACGGATGGTACAGGTTCAATCAAAAAACATTACTGTTTAGGTCGTATCTCTCACGAACTTATTCAAGTTATGCCAGATAACCGCACTGCATTGATGGGTGATGATGCAACAAATGGCGGTTTATTCATGTTTGTTGCAGATAAAGAAAAAGACTTATCTGCGGGTACGCTCTATGTAGCTAAATGGAAGCAAACCTCAGGCGTAGGTGCTGGTGCCGGTGATATTTCTTGGATTAACCTTGGTCACGCGACAAGTGCTGAAGTAAAGAGCTGGGCTGATCAATATAAGATTACCGACCTGATGGATGTAAAAACGTCTGATCCAAAAGATGCAAGCTATACCAAAATCCGTTATAGCGGTAAAGATAACTGGGTAAAACTTGTACCTGGTAAAGAACGTGAAGCGGCTTTCTTAGAAACGCATCGTTATGCAGCCTTGGTTGGTGCAAGTATGGGCTTTACTAAGATGGAAGGCACAACTGTAAATATCAAAGATAAAATCGCTTACTCTGCGATGTCTTATGTACAGTCTTCTATGGTTGATAAAACTACTGATATTCAAGTACAAGGTCCAAAAGCTGGTGCAATTTACGCACATACGTTAAAAGGCAGCCAAGTTGATAACAAAGGTCAGCTTATTAACAGTGAATGGGTATCGACTCATATGGAACCACCTGCAGCTTTAGTGGGTGAAGACCTAACAACTGCTGATGCTTTAGGTAATACTGCAAATGCAGATAAAATTGCCAACCCAGATAACATTAAGTTCTCTGAAAATTTACGTACCCTCTTCATTGGTGAAGATAGTGGTATGCACGTAAATAACTTCTTATGGGCATATAATGTTGATACCAAACAATTAAGCCGTATCTTATCAACACCTGCTGGCGCAGAATCTACAGGTTTGCACGCAGTTGACTCTGTAAATGGCTGGACTTACATCATGAGTAACTTCCAGCACCCTGGTGACTGGGAATCTCCATTACACGATAAAGTAAAAGCAACGCTTGATCCTCTTGTTCGTGCAAACTACAAAGATCGTTTTGCAGCAGCAGTTGGCTATATTACAGCTGACCCTATCGCACCATCTGTTGTGAAGAAATAATTCTTAGCGCAACTCAAAAGAAGCCTGCTTTATGCAGGTTTCTTTTATTTAAAAGCATTCATAAAAATAAAAAGCCCTTTTCTTTTTTGACTAAACGATCAAATTTTTCATTAAGTTATCATTAAAACGTCAAGACCTCGTCATATTCAAAATTTAAGCTAATCAAGACTTTTATAAAAAACTTATTTTGAATTAGGAATTTAATATGAACGATTTGACGCCATATCATGAAGATCAGGAATTAGACAACAACACTTCAGACAATATTCACTTTCGTGATGTTTTAGACCAATATGTGAGCCGTCGTAGCCTCATTACTAAAGCAGCAAGCGGTGCTGTGGCATTAACTTTAGCCTCTACTTTAACGGGCTGTAATGATAATAACGATGACTCTGGTTCTAATAACGGTGGAACTGCTCCAGTCGATCCAAACAAAAAGCCTGAAAAACTTACCTTTACGCCAGTGGCTAAAAATTTAAATGATATTGTGACCGTACCAGAAGGTTACGAAGCAAATGTAATTTACGCTTTAGGTGATTCTCTTAATCCTTCTTTTGGTGATTGGGACGATAACAATATTCCATCTGGTCCAAGCTTCCAGTTTCGCTCAGGTGACTGCCATGATGGTATGCACTATTTTGGTTTAAACACATCAACAAACCGTTTTGATGACACTGTTTCAGCACAAGGTTTATTGGTGATGAACCACGAATACATCAACCAAACCTTTCTACACCCTAAAGGTCCAACCAAAGTTGATGGACGCCGCCCAGAAGACGAAGTCATTCGTGAAACCAATGCCCATGGGGTTTCTGTAGTTCATATCAAAAAAGACCCTGCTACTCAAAAAGTCGAAGTTGTAAAAAACTCTATTTTTAATAGACGCATTACAGGTTCTACAGTCATGGACTTCGCTGGTGCCGCGGCAGGATCTAACTTACTTTCGACGCGTTTTTCGCCTGCTGGTCGCCAGACTCGTGGTACACACAACAACTGTGGTAATGGCTATACACCTTGGGGAACATACTTAACCACGGAAGAAAACTTCATTGGTTATTTTGCGCGTAGTACAACTGATGATGCGCTACGTACTCCAGAAGAAATTATTGCTCTTAAACGCTATGGTCTTAAAGCAGGATCAAGCTCTCGCTACGGTTGGGAAACCGCAATTGGTCAAGTAGAGGCGCAAGACCTATATGACCGCTGGAATGCCGATGTAAAAGCAGCTCAAGCAACTCAAGATTACCGCAATGGACCAAACACATTTGGCTGGATGGTCGAAATTGACCCATTTGATAACCGCCAAAATCCGGTTAAACGCACATCATTAGGCCGTTTTGCCCATGAAGACAGTGCATGCTGTGCCGTAGCAGGTCAACCAATCGCATTTTATATGGGGGATGACTCTCGTGGCGAATATATCTATAAGTTTGTTTCAACCGCAGTGTGGGACACAAAAGATATAAACGGCGGTTATGCAGCCGGTGACAAATACATGAACTCAGGTAAGTTGTATGTTGCCAAGTTTAATAACGATGGTTCAGGTCAATGGATTGAACTTGCCTACGGTAAAAATGGTTTAAATGAAAGTAACACTACCTATCCATTTAAATCTCAGGCAGAGGTAGTCACTTTTGCACGCTTGGCAGCAGATTCAGTCGGAGCAACTAAAATGGATCGCCCAGAGTGGGCTACCGTTAACCCAATCAATGGCGAAATCTATGTCACACTTACAAACAACTCAAACCGTGGAAAAGATTACCCTACAGATGCGGCTAACCCTCGTAACTATACCGATCTGTATGCAGGCACAAAAGAACAAAAGGGAAATGTGAACGGTCATATCATCCGTTTTAGAGAAGCCGATGACAAAACCACTGCTGAAACCTTCAAATGGGATATTTATCTGTTCGGTGCAGAAGCTTCGATGGCTTCAAATATCAATTTGTCAGGCTTAACAGATAATAACGACTTTTCGTCTCCGGATGGGATGTGGTTTGACCCACGCGGTGTTCTCTGGATTGAAACAGATGACGGCGCTTATACAGATGTCACCAACTGTATGATGCTTGCTGCCCTACCAGGTCAAATTGGTGATGGTGGTGCGGCAACTACATCAAATGGTCAGCAAACTATAACCGGTGCTAAAGTTACAGACGCAATATTACGTCGTTTCTTAGTTGGACCAAAGCAATGTGAAATTACTGGTATTGCTATGACACCTGACTACAAAGCTATTTTCATTAATGTTCAGCATCCTGGTGAAGACTCGGCAAGTTATGCAAAACCAGAAAGTAACTGGCCTGCCACACAAAAAGATCCAAGCAACAAAACTGCGCGCCCACGTTCGGCAACTGTAGTTATTACCCGTAAAGATGGCGGTGTTATTGCTGGTTAATTGATTTCTTCCTAGAAAATGCCGATCAAGTGATCGGCATTCTTTTAACGGTTTAGAGGCACCTGCTGCTGTACAATTTGGCCGCTATGTTCGCCTTGCTGGGTCTTTTCCAACCAAATCCATTCATTATTGGTCATTCTTAAGAAATTCGAACACCGGGTTCCATATACTGGACTTTGAATAAAAGTCGATGATAACAACTCTTCCATTTCTGGTTGAATGCCTGTATTTGGCAACAATGCTGTGGTGACCTTGCGCTCATCTTCTAAAATATCCCACGCTGCATGTTGTAAGCTTAACTCTTCTGTTTTGTGCTGATGCATAGGCAAGAACTCTTGCGTAAAACGTGTGCGTAAATGTCTGGTTTTCTCCCAGTGATCGGACATTAAACCATTCGAAACCACATAAACACCGTTGGCTAATACTTGAGGAGCCTCACCACGGTTACTCATATAGACCGCCTGATCAGCAGTCCCCATAAACAGGTTAAAACCAGCAAAGTTCTGTTGCCGTTGTTCTAATTGCTGAGCAAAGCGAATCGGTAATAAATCAGACTCTAAAAAAGCCTGAACCAAATGACCACGAGAAGTTTCATATTGTTTTTTATCATGTCCATCACGAAAATTGGTTAACACAGCCCATCGGCCCTGTGGCGTAACACCCATCCAAGTACCACCCGACTGTAAGTCTTGCCCTGCAATGATTGGCGTATGTTCCCATTGATGCAACAATGCTGTTGGTCGGTGATAAAACTCATCACGGTTTGAAATCAGACACAAGGGCATATCATCCAGAACATGCCATGCTAAAGCCACAATACACATTGATTCTTGTTCCCTATGTTTACACATTGAATGTACAACATTTTTCACATCATTCCGCTACAATCTGTCAAAACGTAAGATCAAGGAGCAGCAATGCTGACCTATCCTAATATCGATCCGGTCGCAATACATCTAGGGCCTCTTCAAGTCCATTGGTATGGACTCATGTATTTATTGGCATTTTTATGTGCTTGGGGACTCGCTTCCTACCGTGCCAAACAGCGTGATGGCTGGACATCGGACATGGTTTCCGATCTGGTGTTTTACGGTGCCTTAGGGGTTGTACTCGGCGGACGTATCGGCTATGTGCTTTTCTATGAGTTTGATAAATTCCTGGAAAACCCGATCTGGCTCTTCCAAGTCTGGACAGGTGGTATGAGCTTCCACGGCGGCTTCTTAGGCGTCATGATTGCAATGCTATTCTGGTGTAAAAAATATCAAAAAACATGGTTCCAGACACTCGACTTTATTGCCCCATGTGTACCGACAGGCTTAATGTTTGGACGCTTCGGCAACTTTATTGGTGGAGAATTATATGGTCGTGCGGTTACAGACCCGAATTATCCATTCGGAATGATTTTCCCAACCGACCCATTACATTTAGTTCGTCACCCTTCTCAAATTTATCAAGCGCTTTGTGAAGGTCTAATTCTATTCATTGTTTTGTGGTGGTTTAGCTCAAAACCACGCCCACGTATGGCCGTATCTGCCCTATTTTTAATGGGTTATGGTGTTGCACGCTTTGTAATGGAATTCTTCCGTCAACCAGATGCTGACCAAGGTTTTATCTTATTTGGTTGGATGACGAAAGGACAAATCCTCACCGTTCCAATGCTACTCATTGGCCTTTGGATGATGTGGTATGCCTACCAAAAGAAAATTTATGACTGGGGCCCTCAAAAGAACAGTTAACATCTAAATCAGAGGAGTTTCGGCTCCTCTTTTTTATGCTACAGTTTTTATCTCCCAAGAAAGAAGATTCGCCATGCTGGAATTCTGGTTTAATACGCAAGTCCCGACTTTTAAAAAATTAATGATCTTAATTATTACCCTCTTAATCTGTATTGGGTTATATCAATATCAACCATTGCCTTTAGATACTATTTTAATGTTTACAGGAACTGGGGTTATTTTTTTAATCTGCCGTTACTTTAAATTGCATTTTGCTCAAAGTAACCCAACCGGTTTACTTTATCGCCTATTTACGTGGGTGCCTATTGCCCTATTGTTTGCACTTATTTTTGTAAAAACCATGCCTAACTTACTGATCTGGGGCGTTCAAGGCATCGCATTTATGGCGCTTGCTGCTTTTATTTTTTCACCCCAATCGTTATTTAACAAATAGGCTCATTTTTTATGTTGGCTTATTGGTATAACGCACCGCGTCACATCAAACTCATCTTCATTATTGTCGTTTGTGCTGCAATTTATGCAGCCAATCAAGTTCAGCCTTTATCGTCGACTTACACTGTTCTTAGCCTCGTGTTAGGGTTCGGGCTTCATTTCGGGCAATATTTACAAACAAAAATTCCAGAGCACAGCTCATATAAATCTAAACTCCAGTTTC
This sequence comes from Acinetobacter sp. 766875, assembly GCF_000582055.1. NCBI lineage: Bacteria > Pseudomonadati > Pseudomonadota > Gammaproteobacteria > Moraxellales > Moraxellaceae > Acinetobacter > Acinetobacter sp. 766875. The sequence continues at coordinate 245,575 of NZ_JEXX01000002.1, forward strand.
TGCTTAGAATTTACCCTCTCATTATTGTTGTTATTGTGATGTGGTTATTGCCCCCTCAACACAATTGGATCGCAACAATACAAGCTTTAGGCTTTGTACTAGTTGGATTTTTTCTTATTTCAATTTATCAAAATCGTGCCAAGCGTTTTGATTAATTACATCCATCAAAATCTCATAGAACCATTTTTAGATTTTCATCTTGGGCTACAACAGGTATCATCTTCAATGGTTCATTGATGTATTTATCGTTGAGCTGTCTCCCCCTTTTATTTTATGGAATTAATCCGAACTCGAGAGTGTTATGCGTGCATATTTAGACCTTCTACAACATATCCTTGATAATGGCGGTGACAAAGGCGACCGTACAGGCACAGGAACCCGTTCTGTATTTGGTCATCAAATGCGTTTTGATCTCTCTAAGGGTTTTCCTTTACTCACCACAAAAAAAGTTCACTTTCGTTCTATCGTGATTGAGTTACTTTGGTTCTTAAAAGGCGATACTAACGTTAAGTACTTGCAAGACAATAAAGTCACCATTTGGGATGAATGGGCAACAGCAGAACAAACTGCCCGTTTCGGCCGCCCAGAACATGAACTTGGTCCAGTTTATGGCCATCAATGGCGTAATTTCGGCGCAACCAAAAATGCCGATGGTACTTATAACCAAGATGGTTTTGACCAAATTAAATGGTTAATTAATGAAATTAAAACCAACCCAAATTCACGCCGCTTAATTGTCTCTGGCTGGAATCCAAATGAGGCAGGACAAGTTGCATTACCGCCTTGCCATACACTCTTCCAATTTTTTGTACAAGACAACAAGTTATCATGCCAGCTTTATCAACGTAGTGCTGACGTATTCTTAGGCGTGCCATTTAATATTGCCAGCTATGCCCTACTCACCCATATGATTGCTCAGGTGTGTGACTTAGGTGTTGGTGATTTTGTTTGGACAGGTGGCGATACGCATCTTTATGCCAATCATTTTGAACAGGCAAAACTACAATTGACGCGTGAGCCATTACCACTTTGCCAATTAAAACTTAATCCAGAAGTTAAAGATATTTTCGACTTTAAATTTGAAGATATCGAGATTGTAGGTTACGAGTCACATCCGGCAATTAAAGCACCAGTTGCAGTATAACGACGGCTTAAATTTCATTAGATTACGGTTTAGAGAATAAGATTATGGCATGGCAAAATGTAGAAGTTGTCCACGTTGTCGCAATGGACAAAAATCACTGTATTGGTAAAGGCAATGCGTTGCCATGGCATATCTCTGCCGACTTAAAACACTTTAAAGAAATCACACAAGGTGGTGTGGTGATCATGGGCCGTAAAACCCTTGAGTCTATGGGTCGTGCTCTACCGAACCGTGTGAACTGGGTAATTACCCGTGATATTAACTGGCATTTTGACGGTGTAAAAATTGCGTATTCAATTGAAGATGCTTTAAATGCTGCTTTAGAAGATGCCAAAAACACCGAAAAGCAAGCTTTATTCATTATTGGTGGCGGTGAAATCTTTAAGCAAACCTTGTCAATTGCAGACCGTCTTGAGCTCACTCATGTTGACTTAGATGTACAAGGTGATGCACATTATCCAACTATACCGAGTGAATTTCATAAAACTGCAAGCGAACAGCAAGTAGATGAAAAATCAGGAACTTCATTCGAATTTGCCACTTATAAAAAATAATTTTCTGGTCGCCTATGCACAATATCGGAACACGTGAATTTATTATCGCCCTCCTCTTCGGCGCTTTACATAGTTTATTCACGTTGTTTATTGTGCTTTCCAGCATTTGGGTATGCTTAGCCTTATGGGTGCAACAACCTTTTGGCTGGTTAGGCAGCCGTATTATTATTGGCATATGGATTGCCTTTGCTCTAAGTATGGCAGGCTTATATTTTAATGGGCATATCATTAGCCGTCGTACAGACATCTTAATTTATCTTTTAGCTTTTGCCTGTTCTTTGGTTTGGTACTTTTCGATTACAGCACGTCAAGACCGTGACTGGAACCCTGAAGTTGCCAATATGTTAAGTTACGAAAAACACGGCAGTGTTATTACTTTGCACAATGTCCGTAACTTCAACTGGCACCCTGATGGCACTTATGATGTCCGTTGGGAAACCCGTACTTTTGATCTAAACCAGTTAAATGGCATAAATATCATTACCTCTTATTGGATGGGGCCACAAATTGCCCATACGCTGGTCAGTTTCGAATTTAAAAATCAACAGCCTTTAGTTTTTTCAATCGAGATTCGCAAAGAAAAGACTGAAGAGTTTTCGGCAGTGGGTGGCTTTTTTAGAAAATATGAACTGAGCTTAATTGCGTCTGATGAAAAAGATATTGTCTACACGCGTAGCAACATCCGTAAAGAGCAAGTTTATAATTTTCCAGTCAATATGCCTCGCTCTGAACAAAAAGCACTATTTTTAGAATATCTTAAAAAGTCAGATGAGCTACGTGCACAGCCAAAATGGTATAACACCCTCACAAGTAATTGCACAACCTTGATTTTTGATATGGTTCAAGCCATTAACCCATATCAACTTCCTAAAGATTATCGGTTAATTGCGTCTGGTTACTTACCTAATTATTTATATGATCTTAAAGCACTTAATCAAAATATTAGTTTAAAACAGTGGTATCAAATCGCACATATCAATCCACGTACTGAGCATTTTGAACAACTTTCAGATCAGAGTAGTGAACACTTCTCTCAAATTGTGCGACAAGGTTTACCCAAAGCTGACTAGAGTCTGCTTGATATTTTATAGGCTCATTTTCGCCAAATATTAGAAGAATACTTTGATAGCATTGAATATGATCTGCAAAAATTACAAAGTAATTGTATAACTTATTCAATTTGTAAATTAACCAGTTTTCTAATAAAGGAAAATAATCATGACAGAAAAAATTACACCATTTAGTATTTCTAAGGTATTTAATGCACCTCGTGATCTTTTATTCAAGGTACATACTGATATTAATCACTTACAAAATTGGATGAGTCCAAAAAATTTCACAATCATTCATACCTCAATGGATTTTAGAGTTGGTGGCACTTATCACTATGGATTAGAAGGACCCGATGGAACACAAATGTGGGGTAAGCAAGTGTTTCGTGAGATTGTACCTAATGAGCGATTAACGTTTATTCAATCTTTTTCAGACAAAGACGGTAACAACACACGACACCCTATGTCACCGACATGGCCATTAGAAATGTTAGCAACCACAACTTTTGAAAATATTGATAATAAAACAAAAGTCACAATTACTTGGCAACCGTGGAACTCTGACGATATTGGTAACTCAACTTTTGATTCTGCACGCGATGGAATGACGCAAGGTTTTAATGGAACATTCTCCAATTTAGAAGCTTATTTAAAAACCCTTTAAATATAGAGGATCTGTTGGTGGCTATCGAAAACTAAATAAGTTATTCTCTTTTTCTTTACTTTTTTATACACGCTTTACTTTGTAATCTAGATAGATAGACCCTATTGTAATAGGCAGGAAATAGAGGGAAAAACAATGCAACAGGCATTATTTGGCGGCGGCTGTTTTTGGTGCGTCGAAGCCGTATTTTTACAAATACGTGGTGTAGAAAAAGTAACAAGTGGTTATGCTGGTGGGCATACAACTCAGCCAACTTATGAGCAAGTATGTCAAGGTGACACTCAGCATGCTGAAGTAGTTCTCATCGACTTTGATGAACAACAAGTTACATATTCTCAGTTACTTGATGTGTTCTTTGCAACGCATGATCCAACGACCTTAAATCGCCAAGGTAATGATATTGGTACTCAGTACCGCTCTGTTATTTACTATTTTAATGAAGAGCAAAAACAGGCAGCAGAACACACGATTCAAACGTTAAAAGATGACGATCTTGATATTGTGACTGAGCTGTCTCCTGCCCCGACATTCTATCCAGCCGAAGAATATCATCAGAATTACTATGCAAAGAATCCTTCACAAGGTTATTGCAACTTTGCGATTCCACCTAAGCTATTAAAGCTATATAGTAAATTCCAGCATCTAATGAAAGATCAATAAATTAGAGCAATAAAAAAGCAACCGACTTGGTTGCTTTTTTATTGAGTAAACTAAATTTTAGTTTTCACTTACAAAGGCAATATCGCTCAGTCCGGCTTCACTGGCGCGAGACATTACCTGAGCTACCGTATCGTACTTCGACTCTTTATCAGCACGAAGTTGAACGGTAGGTTTAACCGCGCCTTGACCTGCTTCTTGGAAACGTTTTTGAAGCTCATCAAGACTAATTACTTGAGTATCCCAAGCCACTTCACCATTTGCATTGATACTAATCGTAATTGCTTTTGGTGGTGGATCAATAATTTCAGCAGTTGTTTTAGGCAGTGTTAATGGAATCGATGGGTTGGCAACTGTTGCTGTGACCAAAAAGATGATCATTAACACCAACATAATGTCGATTAGCGGAATGAGGTTCATCTCATTTATGCCACTATCGTGGTCTTCACCCAATTGAAAAGCCATTAAGCTTGACCTCCAACATAACTTTGCTCTGCAGTTTTAACATCAGACTTTACAGTTGAGTCTTGCTGCAACATGGTGTCGATTAACAAACTGTGTGCTTGATCTTGTAAATCATGAGCAAGACCACGATTAGCACGTACACAAATGTTATAAGCCAATACCGCAGGAATCGCAACTGCAAGACCAAGACCAGTCATAATAAGTGCTTCACCTACTGGTGTAGCCACCTGAGCCAAACCTGCTTGTCCGCTCTTACCTACAGCAACCAACGCGTGGAAAATACCCCATACTGTACCAAACAAACCAACAAATGGTGCAATTGAAGCAATTGTTCCTAAAACAGAAATACCTTTCTCAGCATTGACTTTTTCAGCAGAAATTTGGCGCAATAATGCTTGCTCTGCAACTGCTTTACGCTGTTCAAAACTCAAAGGCTGTAACTTCGCTTTTAGCGAACTAATAGCTTTAGAGAGTTGAGCATAAGCTTGTTGTTTTAGTTGGCGAGTCCCCATCAAACGTAAGATGAAAACTGTCCAGGTAGCAATCGACATTGCCAATAAGATGAAATACAGGGTTTTACTCACTGCATCTGCATGTTGCCAATAGATTGAAAAGTTCATATTCGAACTCCTGATTAAGGTTAGCCGTTGGGACTCAAATTTCGTTTAAGGGGTTAAATCAAACGGTTGCTCTGCTTTAATTGGATAAGCAACACCGTTTTCCATATAAGGTTTAAATTTTGCACCACGTACAGCACGGACTACTTTGTCATCTAGACTTGAAATGCCGCTGCTTCGGGTTACGCGCACATTAGTAATCTTGCCTTTTTCATCGGCTTCAATCAGTACAACAACCGAACGCGCTTCGCCTTGTAAATCTTTTGGTGAAACAGTCAAACGTGGTGAACGGCTCCACTGCACACCTGAACCACCAATTGAAACATGTTTTGGTGATGGATCTGGCGCAGGTTGAGCTTTAGGTGCTTCTTGTACCACTGGCTTTGGCTTTTCAACGACTTTTTCAGTCACAGTAGTCGTTGGGGTCACTACTTTTGGTTCAACTTTAGGTTCTGTCTTTACTGCTTGTTTAGGAGTTTCAGCCTTTTTCACCTGCTGAATTTTTTCCACTGGTTTAGGCGGAGTCACAGGTTTCTCAACAACCTTAACTTCTTTCACTTCTTTTTTAGGTTCCGGCTTTTTAGGCGGTTCTTTCGGTTTCGGTGGTAAAGGTTTTGGTTGTTCTTGAATTTTTACAAAGCGGACTTGTAAAGGCTTCTTATCAATTGGCTTTAGTTCAGCAGGCTTAATGTGGCTAACTGCCCATAAGACCCCGATATGACCAATTGCAACCGCAATTAGTGCCGTGATGACTTTCTTTTTCATCGGATTGGGAGAGTTTAAGGCTGCGGAAGATTGACTCATAAGAATCTAATTACCTAATGGATGATGAAGTCGACTTCAATTTATAGAAACGATTTCAAACATCGGATAGAACAATAAAGTGCCACAATAATAAATGAGAAGTGTTTTCATTTGCAACTACTTTTTTTTGCGAAAACACTTTCAGTATTGTGCGATCTAACTTCATAAAGTGATATCACTTTACTTTTCTCATGTTTAGACAATGCACTAAAACTTGTTGGTTTCAGATACTACTTATCAAATCGTGCTCAACTTAAAAAAACATTAAGCAACTATATTGAACGTAATCAATGAAACCTCAAATCATAGTTATGTTATAACATTTTAATTTTATTTTAGCCATAAAAAAGCACACTCAAAAGTGTGCTTTTAAAAATATGAGGTAATTAGAAAACAACCGTCTTATTACCATCTACAATGATTCGGTCTTCTAAATGCCATTTAACAGCACGAGCTAACACATTACGTTCCACATCTTCCCCAAGCTCACGTAACTGCTCAACATTATAATCGTGGCTCACACGTTCAACGTCTTGCTCAATAATTGGGCCTTGGTCTAGGTCAGCAGTCACATAGTGAGCTGTTGCACCAATCAACTTCACACCTTTTTCATAGGCTTGCTTATATGGATTTGCCCCAACGAAAGCAGGTAAGAATGAGTGGTGAATATTGATGATTTTCATTTCCCATTTAGAAACGAAATCTTCACTTAAAATCTGCATGTAACGCGCTAGAACTAATAAGTCATTACCCTGCATCATTTCATGAATTTGAGCATAGGCTTCTGCTTTATTGTCTTTAGTTACCTTAATCACAGTAAACGGAATACCAAAGTTTTCAACTGCTTCACGTAAATCTTCATGGTTAGAAATAACGTGGGTAATTTCACAAGGTAAAGAACCACGAGCATGGCGCCACAATAACTCAAGCAAAGCATGGTCGACTTTAGAAACTAAAATACCAACCTTTTTAACGTCATTTACAAAAGCAAGACGCCATTGCATGCCATAACGTTCAGCAACATTTGCAGCGAAAGTCTGAATTAAAGCATCCTTACGTGACTGTAAATGATCAAGTTCAAATTCAACACGCATGAAATAACGCCCGCCTTGAGCTTCCGTCGCATACTGATCAAGCGCGGTAATGTTTGCACCTTGGTGGTACAAAAAGCTCGATACAGCCTGTACGATCCCAGGCTTGTCTTCACAAGTAATCAGTAAACGGGCTGTATTGGCAGTGGTCATATTCATTTGGTTAATATCACTTAATTGAGACAAAATTTTGATAAGCCGAGTATTCTAGCGCTCTAAATAAACAAGCACAACTATTCATCTTTTAAGGATGACAAGCTTGCAAAAAGATCAGAGGGTCCAAGTGATTCTAACAATTGTTCATAAGTCGCACGGCTTTCACCCATCAAATAAGGCCCTTCTAAGAAAACCATTTGACGTAATGCTTGCCAGACCCATTTCTCTTCAAGGTGATTGTTGTCACTAATATGCCCAGACATATATAGAAAGTTGGTCCAGTTCGTTAAGACAATCCAAAGGTTAATAATTAAAGCTTCAATTTCAGAAGCTGTCATTTTCATAAGTCCTGCATCAACAAAGGCCTGATAAATTCGTTGTCCTTGTTGCATCACCTGCCCCGCAAATCGCGGATAGATCTTCTTAAAGTCTTCGTTACTTTCAACTAAGTGATAAACATCACGATGAATAAAACGATAGTTCCATAACTGACCGCTGAGCACTTGAAAATAGTTAATTTTGTCATTGGTCGTTAATGGTCTGTCTTCAGGTAAAGATAGCATTTCCAAAGTCTCGACCTGATATTGATACATTAATTCTTTAATAATTTCATGCTTGTTTCGAAAGTGATAATACAAGTTTCCAGGACTAATGCCCAACTCTGCAGCAATATGATTGGTAGTGACAGACCGTTCGCCACGCTCATTAAAAAGCTGCAAACTGATTTGTAAAATCCGGTCTTTTGTCTTCAAAGCTTTAGGTAGAGACATTTTAATAACCTTCGTTAATTCATATGGTTAAGACTTGCACACAGAAACCAACTTGACTCTTTAGAGTATTTACTCTAAAAAATAAGTATATCAGTATATTTGGTAAGTACCGATGAACAGTCAAACAAAAACAAATCCAGAGACTCAGGTTCCTTATGATGTTAAGCATTTACAAGATTTGCTTGAGCAGCAAAAGATTGCCTACTTACGTCATCCGGTACCCACTGCTAAAGAGCGTATTGATCGTTTAGCTCGTCTTAAAAGAGTCTTGGTAAAATATCAAGATCAGATTGCCGAAGCAATTAACCTTGATTATGGCAATCGTGCCATTATGGAAACCAAAATTGGTGAGTTACTTACCTGTCTTGAACAAATCAAGTATTACAGTAAGAACCTGACCGGATGGATGAAACCATCAAAACGCCATATCAGTGTATTACATCAGCCAGCAAAAGGTTGGGTACAATATCAACCAATGGGCGTAATTGGCATTATTACACCATGGAACTACCCGTTACTACTGTCTGTTGGTCCACTTATTTGTGCGTTGGCTGCAGGTAACCATGCCATGATCAAAATTTCGAGTGCTTCTCCAAATTTTGGACAGGTTCTTGAAAATGCACTTTCTGAAGCCTTCCCACAAGAGCTGGTTGCGGTGGTAAATGGCGGCGGCGTAATTTCTGATGCGTTTAGTCATTTGCCTTTCGATAAAATGATTTTCACTGGCTCGACTTCTGTTGGTAAAACCGTCATGGCAGCCGCAGCTCAAAATCTGGTTCCGGTTATTCTTGAGTTGGGTGGTAAATCCCCTGCTTTGGTACATGCTTCTGTAGATATGAAAGATGTCGCACAGCGTATTGCTGTAGGTAAACTATGGAATGCAGGCCAAACTTGTGTTGCGCCAGATCATATTTTCTTGCCACGCGGAAAAACTGCCGAGTTCATTGAAAACTTTAAATTGATTGTGGCCGGAATGTACCCACATTTCCGTAACAACCAAGACTACACCTCTATTATTAATGATAAACAGTACAACCGTATTCAGGGATATCTCGAAAATGCCCGTGATCAAGGTGCGCGTATTGTTGAAGTTAATCCGCAAAATGAAATTTTAGATGATGTCCGCAAAATTGCACCGACTCTAGTGACTGGTGTAACAACTGCAATGGATATTATGCAAAATGAAATTTTTGGTCCTGTTTTACCAATTTTAGAATATGACCAAATCGAAGAGGTCATTGAGTTTATTAATAGTCGCCCGCGTCCTTTAGCAATGTATTATTTTGATTATGATCAGGCACGCGCTGATTATATCTCTCAACATACTCATTCAGGGCATTTCGGAATTAACATGGTGATTACCCATGTTGCGCAAGATGACTTGCCATTTGGAGGAATCGGCGCATCAGGTATGGGTAAATACCACGGACCTGAAGGCTTTTTTGGGCTGTCACATGAACGTTCGGTCATGTCAAATCCAAAACTTTATAGCTTGAAATACATTCTTCCACCGTTCAATAAACCAATTCATCGCTTCATTTCGAAAACCTTGTTGCGTTAACTGATCAAGGCATGATCTGTTACACTAGATCATGCCTCGTTTTTACCAATTTCGCTTGTCTTTTAATCGTATTTTTGGTATAAAACGCCCCTTGAATGAATTCATCCGTTTACATTTAGTATGACTGGCCACAGATTTGCTGTTGGCTAAATCAATGGAGTTACACCATGTCTAAGGTTTGCCAAGTTACCGGCAAGCGTCCAGTCGTTGGTAACAACGTCTCACACGCCAACAACAAAACCAAGCGCCGGTTCGAGCCGAACCTGCACCACCACCGTTTCTGGTTAGAAAGCGAAAAACGTTTTGTACGTCTTCGTTTAACCACTAAAGGTATGCGTATTATTGACAAATTGGGTATCGAAAAGGTTGTTGCAGACCTTCGTGCTCAAGGTCAAAAGATCTAAGGAGTCTGAGCAATGCGTGATAAGATTCGTCTCGTTTCTTCAGCTGGTACAGGTTATTTCTATACCACGACTAAAAACAAACGTACTATGCCGGAAAAAATGGAAATCAAAAAATTTGATCCAAAAATCCGTCAACACGTGATTTTCAAAGAAGCTAAAATCAAATAATTTTAGCGTCGAAAAAAACGACTTCTTAAAGAAGTCGTTTTTTTTTGCATTTTTTTTATACCTGCCTTTTTGTTAAACTTTCTACATATTCCGCCTTGGCATTTTTTATGCTTGTCTTTAGCCTAACTCACGTAAAAGGAGTTTTTAGTGCCGCATGACGTAGATTTAATTATTTTACTTGCTGTTGGTTTCGGTGTTGCCCTCTTTTTTGGCTATATAGCCGCCCGACTACGACTTCCCCCTCTTATTGGCTACCTTATTGCCGGAATTATTATTAGTCCGAATACCCCTGGCATAGAAGCAGATATTCATCTTGCCAACCAACTGGCTGAACTCGGCGTAATGTTCTTGATGTTTGGCGTTGGGATGCATTTTTCATTAAATGATCTTTTACAAGTTCGTCGTATTGCCTTGCCGGGTGCGATTTTACAGATTGCTGTTGCAACTTTACTGGGTATTGGCGTTTCAATGTTATGGGGCTGGAGCTTTGGCTCCGCTCTGGTTTTTGGTTTAAGCCTATCGTGTGCGAGTACTGTTGTCTTATTAAAAGCTTTAGGAGACCGCGGTCTTTTAGACTCTGTAAACGGTAAAATTGCTGTGGGTTGGCTGTTAGTTGAAGACTTAGTAATGGTACTTGTTTTAGTACTTCTTCCAGCTACAGCAGTTTTACTTGGTGGCAAAGCACCAGCAGGCGCGGAAGGCAACATTTGGTTAACGCTTGGAATCACCCTATTAAAAGTGATTGGCTTTATTGCGTTCATGCTCATTGTAGGCAAGCGTGTAGTGCCTATCATTATGCAGTTTGTTGCTCGCTTAGGTTCAAGAGAGTTATTTACGCTGACAGTCGTAGCAGCAGCTGTTTCAATCGCCTATGGCTCTTATGCTATCTTTGGCGTTTCAATGGCCTTAGGGGCCTTCTTTGCGGGTATGGTCGTAAAAGAATCAGACTTTAGCCATCGTGCAGAAGAAGAGACTCTTCCTCTACGTGAAATTTTCTCAATTTTATTTTTCGTTTCGGTAGGAATGTTGTTTGATCCACATATCCTTATTGAACGTCCACTACATATCTTGGCTGTTATCGCGATTATTATGGTGGGTAAAACACTTGCTGCAATGGCCTTGGTTTTATTCTTCCGCTATCCCATCAATACTGCTTTAACAGTCGGGGCTAGCCTTGCTCAAATTGGTGAGTTTTCATTTATTTTGGCGACACTAGGTGTCTCTTTAGGTCTATTAACTTTAGAAGCTCAAAATCTGATTTTAGCAGGTGCTTTATTCTCAATTACACTGAACTCTTTTATCTTCTCGGCAATTGAGCCTGTACAACGTTGGATTCGTGAACGCTCTCATTTAGCACGACTTCTTGAACGTAGTGGCGACCCATTAGCCATGCTGCCAGATGAAGTCGATCAGGCTTATCTACGCGATCAAGTGGTAATTGTAGGATATGGTGGCGTTGGACGACGTATTACTGAAAATTTAATTAATCAGAATATTAAAGTCGTAATTGCTGAAGAAAATCGTGAAATTGTAGAAAAGTTACGTCAAGCAAATATTGCTGCCGTAAGTGGTGTAGCAACTGAACCCAGCGTTCTCATTCAGGCTCATATCATGCATGCACGACTATTGGTGATTTCCCCTATGGATATCTTAGATATCCACCGGATTGTGGATATTGCCAAACAATTGAACCCTCAAATTCAGGTTTTAATTTGTGCAGAAAGTAAAGAAGAAGCCGCCGTTATTCGAGATGAAAATATTGGTGAAGTATTCTATGCAAAAGAAGAAATGGCAAAGAATATGAGCCATCATATTTTAAATCAAATCGAGCTTGCGCATCAGTCAACACATCATTAACGCATACAAAAAAGCGTACTCAAGAGTACGCTTTTTTTAACTTAGGAATTTAGGCTGCTCATCTACAACTTCAGCCTGCCATTCATTAACCTGCTTCTCTAGCAGTCCAAATAAAGCAGCTTGAATCATATGCTGGGCAACGATAGGCGTTTGCTCGCCTAATATCTCTTTTAGTTCATCACTAAATTGAATTTTAACCAAAGGCTCTTTTTCAGAACCAGCATTACGCAAGGCGAGCTCACCACCTTCGAGTTGGACTAACTCCAACACTGCTTCTTGATTTCCAAATAACTCTTTCAATTGCTGTATAGACATATACTTCCTCCATGTTTCAACATGGTGGCAAAGCACCCTTGCACTTTGCATCTCTCGTCTTATTTATATAGGCGCACTAGGATTAAATTTCAAGCGCTCAGACAGTTTAATTTTAGAACTCGACCATTTCGTTACGAAAACCATCAATTAAATGACTTAACTCTCTATGCCATTCACGCAAAATTTTCACATCAGGTAACCATGATTGTGGCCCCTGAGTCACTTTAATGATCAAATTAGAAGAAGTTTCTTCTTCCGGTGTCGGTTCAGTAGGTTCCGGTGCATATTGGCACATGCGGTAAGCACGCTTTAACTCTGCAACAAAACCATCTTTTGCCAATTGCTGCAAAACAGAAACTTCAGGAGAAACTTGTCCTTTTGCCGCCATATGCTCTTCAATCGATTTTAATGTCGGCTGTGAGTCATTTAAACGGTAATAACGTACCAGTTCTTGCAGGAATGCTAACATCGCACCATGCAAGTGAAAGACAGCTGTTTCACGATACGCTTGTACCTGCTGTACATGATCAGTTTGCTCTGCTTGTTGACACGCTAGGCGCGCAAAATAGAGTTTTTGATTGGTACGATCGGCATGATAACGAGCAACACGTGACATAACTAAACTTTCCTGTTCTAAAATTGCCATCAATATGGCTATTCTTAGCTTAACGACTCCATTGATAAAATCAACGTTATTTATGGTAAATCCAGAGAGACTTGATAAATTTTACGTTTAGCCGGAACTTTCAACTGTCGCTTCATAGGACGTACATTACTTAGAACCCAAGCGAAATATCCTTCACTCCAACTGGTGGCACAGGCAGGTTCAATCTCATCGTTTCGCCAAACGTGAATAGAATCAACATCGACCAAAGCGACGGCAACTCCCTCTTCTTCATCACCATCATTCATTAAAAAATTTTGGTTCTCAACAATGAATAGATCTTTAAGAGGTAGCTGTGCAGGGACCCATGAACGAACTTCAAGTGTTTTTATGCCCTGAGCTATACGGGTTCCATTTGGAGCAACCACTGAAAGAGCTAAAAATTGTTGCATAAAAGCTTACTCTTCAGCGGCCTTAACCCGAATACCGTAACCTTTTACTTTAAGTGTATTTAGACCCTTGATTGCTTTAATGGCTTCACGCGGATTCGGCATTTCGACAAAGCCAAAACCCTTTGATTTACCCGTATCTTTATCGGTTACAACGATACAAGAATCAACTTTACCATAAGCTTTAAACAGCTCTAAAACTTCAGCCTCAGTCACTGAGCGATCTAAATTACGAACTAATATTTTCATTTTCCAACCTTCATTGACCATCAAAAGAAAGGCCAATATACATTTGAGTATTCACAGTGTCTTATACAGTAATTTAGTCAAGATCGATACCAAAACCTAAGTTTACTGTTCGTGAAGTATTCCATTGTTTTTTGGCGAATGGCTGTGGCACCTGACGATGAATTTTTGCCTGAACCAAATGAGCAGGTAAATCATTTAGAAAATAGCTTTCGATTTTGCGGCCTTGTTCGTCATATGTGTCTTGTGACCATGTATTGAGATTTTGCTTCGTCAAAATCAACTCATTTTCCGCCCGTGTTAATGCAACATATAATACTCGGCGCTCTTCTTCGACTTCATCAAAATCGCCCTGTGCACGCGCATAGGGATATTGGTTTGGTGAGACATGTGGCACATAACACACCTTCTGTTCTGCACCTTTAGCGGAGTGAATTGTAATTAAGGTCACTAAATCATCATCACCCGCTTTTTCAATTTCAGAAATTGAAATTGGTTCAAGCACATATTCTTCGAGGAACTCACCAAGAGATGCATGCTTACGCGCAAGTTGTTTAACCAAGTCAAAATCTCTAACGCGACGTGACCAATCTTTAGTTTTATAGTTTTGCTCCAACTGTTCACTTAAGGCATCAAGAGCTAGTCCAATACTTGCCTCAACATGCTGCTGTAGCACATCAAGTTGTTTCAAAATCAAAATGGCTTGTAAAGGAACTTTTCCATGACGCTCCAAACGCTGACAACGCTCTTCGACCTCACTAATGCTCATTAACTCTTGCGCTAACTTGCTGGCCCCAACATCACCAATACCATCCCATAAGGTTAAAAAGCGCATCCAAGCCAAGTCATCCTGTGGGTTACTCACAATACGCAATAAACTGAGCACATCCTTTACATGCGCTGATTCAAGCAACTTTACGCCACCAATAAAACGATACGGAATTTCAGCGGCAATAAATGCACCTTCCAAATAGCGAGCGCTGTACCCAGAGCGGACTAACACCATATGATCGTACCAGTTTGCGCCCTGTTGGTGTCTCTCTATTAAGTCTTGTGCAATCCAGTTGGCTTCTTCAAATTCATTACCAAACAAATGGAGTTGTGGCTTTTGTCCTTTGCCACGATGTGCCTGTAACTGTTTTTGATAATCGATTGGACTGTGGGCGAGTAACCAATTTGATAAATCTAATATTTCTTGAGTCGAGCGATAATTTAGATCTAAGGTATGAATTACTGCGTCTGGAATCCGCTCTTTAAACGAATGAATGTTTTCAAAGTCGGCACCACGAAAACCGTAAATCGACTGGGCGTCATCTCCCACACAAAATAATTTCACCTTACCAATCAGTGGTTGCAAAAGAGCCCACTGTAAAGGGTTGGTATCTTGCATCTCATCAACCAGTAAAGCTTGGCAAAAGCCTGCAACCCAGTTCGTCAGTGCTTCTGAGTTTTGTAAATGAACAGCGACGATCGACAAAATATCATCATAATCTAAAAAATTACGCTCTCTTTTACGCTGTTCATAGGTTTTCATTAACTCAGCAATTTGTGATTTATATTGATATGCTTCAGGTAATTGCTTGAGTAACGCTTCAGACAGCTTAGATTGCGTATTTCGGGCATAAGAATATAAATCACACAGCTCTGCCGCTTTAGGCAAAACATTATCTTTGTCTTTGCCTCTCAATAAGCGAAACATGAGTAACTGATCATCACGATCAATAATACTAAATTGGGTTAAACCAAACGCTTGCGGATTACGACGCAATAAATACATGCAAAAGGTATGAAAAGTGGATGCGCGAAGGCCTTTGGCTTGTGCACCAACATGCTGTTCAACCCTTGCAACAATTTCACTCGCAGCACGGCGCGTGAACGTTAAAATCTGAATTTGATTGGCTGACAAACCCTGATCAATTAAATAAGCTGCGCGAGCAACAATGGTTTTAGTCTTGCCACAGCCCGCTCCAGCCAAAACCAAACAGTTTTGTGCTGTAGTAGTTGCTGCTTTTTTTTGCTGAGCATTTAATTCATTAATTAACTTTGCAAGACTCATAACACATATCGCTAAAACACCAAGGCTTAGTTTAACAGACCCATGCCATGAGATGGACCTTCACTCACTAAAAACAAAAAAGGACACCCTAGGTGTCCTTTTGTTCGTTATTTATATTAAGAAACCGTTTTTGAACTAGAAGGCAAATGTTTAATTGCAGAAGCAAGTCCTAAAAAGTTGATTCCCTGAAATAAAATATCTACTGCTAAAAACATTCCCAACACCCAAAAAGGTGAGTCTTTAGAAACTAAAATTAAAATACCGGTAGCGAGTGTTAGTAACCCGGAAAATAAGGTCCAGCCCCATCCAGCGATTGGTCTCAATAAAAATGCATTTATAGTACGAATTACCCCGGCAATAATAAGGGCAATTGATAATAAGCTAGTTAAAACCACAGCCGTAGTCACAGGCGTAGAAAATGCGTAATAGCCCGCCATTAAATACAGCACACCAAAAAGTGCCCACAGCCATCGGCTACCGCCCTTAAATACACTTATGGCAGCAATCAAGTGCAGCACACCACCTATCATCATTAAAATACCAAATAGGAAAACAACCGAAAATGTTGCAAATGGCAGTGAGCTAAATAACACCAAACCGAAAATAATGAGCACAAAGCCTAATATTAGATACCATTTACGATCAGCATGTAGCTGATTACGAACTAAATCATTACCTACAGTTTTCATCATGGCTACTCTTATTATCAGGTATTAGAAAGTTTATATAATGTCATTATAGTGATGTACTTCACATTTATTGTCTGTATAAGATCTGCATCGTTTATTAACAATTGATGGGGATAAAACAGTATTTATCCACAATTTTATTTCAACCATCCAATTTCTTGAGCAGTCGGTAAACCGATTACAGTTTCTTGTAAATCACTTGGCATTTTATTGGTCTGTTCAGATAATGGTGTTCGACCACCCATGATTTCTGCTCGTGTTTGTGGATAAAGAGGGACCTTTTCAGGTTGTGCGTAGCCTAATGGATAAATCGGCTGACCTGTTTTTAAATCATATTTATCTTTTGCGCCAAAGCCGTGTAATAGCTCGTGAACGATAACAACCTGATTTTGTGGGGCTTGCTCTCGTGTAGCAAACAAATTAACGCTACCAATACGGCCTTTTTCTAAAGCAGTCGAATGCACCAAAACTTTTTGATAACTTGGATCATAATAATTTAAATAAAGTTTGAGTGATGCACCACTATCTTCAGGCTGTTGTTGTCGCCATGCATAAAAACGAAACTTTAAGCTCCACCAAATGACATTCAGGATATTGGCATTTTGAGGAACTACAGGCGGCCTCTGCTGTAGTTGCTGCCCTAAACGAAGTTCAAAGTTACTAGATTGCCCACGATAATGCTGTGACCATTCACTTAGATAGCTTTTAAGCGTTTGGAAGTCAGCGTTTTGTAGCTGATGAATATAAGCTTGCGTGGTTTGTAAACCATCCGCATTTATTGGGTGCAATACCACAACAATAGGCTGATTCCAGTCTTGGTTTTGGTCACGCCACGCTTGAACTGCAACGATTAATAAAACAATCAATAGACACAAAATCCGAATGTTTTTCCACATTCTTGTTCCCCATAAAAATTAAATTTTCTTTTCTTGTTCTAGATATAAAAAATGCTAGCTGAGCTAGCATTTTTCATTTGTCTTATTTAGCCTTCAATCCATTTACCGTCTTGGTAAATCAGGCTCCATTTAGTTTGTTTACCTTCTGGTGTTTCAGATCCCACATACTGTGATTGGTTCTTACGACTAAACTTCACAATCGTTGGGTTACCTTCAGGGTCTACATCCGGAGCTTGTAAAATAAACTGGTATTTTGGATCAAGTTGGTCAGCAACACTACGAAGCTCAGCAACTTTTGGTGCACGTGTTTCACGAATTTTCGGGAACTTACTTGCAGCCAAGAACAGACCAGCCGCACCATCACGTAACACAAAATAGTCATCATGTTTGGTCGAGCGCAAATGTTCCATCTTAATTGGTTCTACGCGTGGTGGTGCAGGTTGTCCATTTTTCAAGACTTTACGGGTATTATCACAGCTTGTACAAGCGAAATACGGACCAAAACGGCCAGTTTTAAGCTGCATTTCACCATCACATTTATCACATGGAATGGTTGGGCCATCATAACCTTTGATCTTGAACTCACCTTCTTCAAGCTCATAACCATCACAGTCTGGGTTGTTACCACAAACATGTAACTTACGGCCACCATCAATGACATAACTGTCCATTGCTGTACCACATTTCGGACAACGATGTTTAGACATCAAGTCTGCGGTTTCAGCACTGTCATCATCAGATAACGCTGCTAATGACTCAACTGGTGTTAAGTTCAAAGTTCCTTTACAGCGTTCTTTAGGCGGCAAGTTATAACCTGAACAACCTAAGAATACGCCTGTAGTACCCGTACGAATCTGCATTGGTCGTGAACATTCAGGACAATGTACTGCTGGTACTTCAACTGGTTGATTACGGCGCATTCCCTGCTCACCTTGAGCATTGGTCAGACGCTTTTTAAAATCACCGTAGAATGTATCGAGTAATTCTTTCCAATTACGCTCACCCGTTGCCACACGGTCCAACTGACCTTCTAAATCTGCGGTAAAAGCATAATTCATCAGGTTATTAAAACTTTCATCAAGACGATCTGTTACGATCTCACCCATTTTCTCGGCAAAGAGACGGCGATTTTCTAACTTAACGTAGCCACGTTCTTGAATTGTAGAAATAATGGCAGCATAAGTTGACGGACGACCAATACCACGTTTTTCAAGTTCTTTTACTAAAGATGCTTCAGTAAAACGAGCTGGTGGTTTAGTAAAGTGCTGACTTGGATCTAGCTTTTCTAATTTTAAAATTTCACCCACTTTAATTGCAGGTAAAATGATATCGTCATCAGATTTGTTAGCACCACGAACTTTAGTGAAGCCATCAAATACAAGCGTACGGCCTTTTGCCTTTAACTCCACATTGCCAGCTTCAACGGTTAAAGTTGAAGATAAATATTCTGCCGGAGTCATTTGGCAAGCAACAAATTGACGCCAAATTAAATCATATAAACGCTGCGCATCACGCTCTACACCTGCAAGTTGATCACCTGTAAGTGCAACATTTGACGGACGAATTGCTTCATGGGCTTCTTGAGCACCCGCTTTGTTACCATAGCGGTTTGGCTTTGCTGGTAAATATTTCTCACCAAACTGGCTTTCAATATGAGCACGGACCATACTTACAGCGTCATCACTCAAGAATGTTGAGTCCGTACGCATATAGGTAATAAAACCAGCTTCATACAAACGCTGCGCTAACATCATGGTTTTCTTTACAGAGAAACCTAAACGTGTACTTGCAGCCTGTTGCAAAGTCGACGTGATATATGGTGCACTCGGATTCACCTTAGTCGGCTTATCTTCACGCTGTGCAACTTTATATTCAGCGCCCTTTAATACATCCAACAGAGCATCTGTTTCAGCTTTGTTCTTTAATTTAAGAGTCTTACCAGCCTGTTTCACAGCCTCAAGACGAATATCATCTTTTTTAGCCTTAGTGTCTGCAAACACTTGCCAATATTCTTCTGGAATAAAAGCACGAATTTCACGTTCACGTTCAACAACAAGCTTTACCGCTACAGACTGTACACGACCTGCTGACAAACCACGGGCAATCTTTTCCCATAGTAATGGCGAAACCATGAAGCCTACTACACGGTCCAAGAAACGACGCGCTTGCTGTGCATTAACACGGTTTAAGTCTAGGCGAGTTGGCTGTTTAAATGCTTCTTGAATGGCATTTTTAGTAATTTCGTTAAATACCACACGATGATAACGGCTATCGTCACCACCAATCACTTCGCGTAAGTGCCAAGCGATTGCTTCCCCTTCTCTATCCAAGTCCGTTGCGAGATAGATTGCATCTGCATCTTTGGCAAGTTTCTTGAGTTCAGCAACAACATTTTCTTTGCCAGGTAGAACCTCGTAGTGTGCTTTCCAGTCATGTTCCGGATCGACACCCATACGATTAATCAGCGCAGATTGGGCTTTTTGTTCTTTTTCAGCTTCAGTGAGTTTTGTCCGGGTAGCCGGCTTTTTCTCTGTTGATTTGCTGCCGCCTGTTGGCAAGTCACGTACGTGACCTACAGAAGACTTAACAATGTACTGCGAACCTAAATATTTGTTGATGGTTTTCGCTTTGGCAGGCGACTCCACAATCACTAAGGCACGTTTATGTGCAGCAGAGGCAGTAGATGCTGTGCTTTGAGATGCAGAGCGCGAGGTATTCGCCATATAAAATGTTATTCCTATACCAATAAATTTAAAAATCAGGCTTCAGCCAAGGCCAACAGATAAGCCTTCATCTCATCTAATTGCGTGGCTTTTAGGTCCGATTCCTCATCCCAATAAAGGCCTACACAGTTTGCCTGCATATCAATAGCATAAATCCCTTTTAATGCAATGGGAGAATCATTAAATTTCTCATCACCCTGCACTACTTTTAATTTTCCGTCTATAACACGAGCACGCATGAGCGTTAAACGAGCATCGGGGATCAATACACTATAATAAGCAACCATGCTGGCACGCTTTTCAGTTGCCATCGGGACATGTGTCCATTCAGGTGCGGCAATTATGCGTGGATGTAGTCCCATTTTACGGGCTTTGTCTCGCATAATACCGAGTGCCTTTTCACGCGGACTCACTCTTAAACCAAAAATGGAGCCCAGCACAAAAAGAACAATGATAACGGTAACCCAAATTCCGATATTGTCCATAGCAAAACCTATTAATCTCTTTTATTAGAGTTGCATAAGCTGACCAGAAAACGCAAGTTACATCATAAAAATAATGCCCAATTAACCGACGAGGTTAAAAACTACAACATTTCCTCATAGATATTCTTAGCAATCTAGGCACAATATTTAGGCGCTCTTTTCAGTTTCAAGAGTAGCTAACTTACCAAACTGATCCAGATGCGCATCTCCCCACGTTTTTAGAGCAAGAAGTATCTGCTCAAGCCCACGTCCTAAATCAGTCAGGCTATATTCCACTTTAGGAGGAACTTGAGGATAAACCTCGCGATGAATAATACCATCTTGTTCTAACTCACGAAGCTGATTGGTGAGCATTCTTTGCGTAATACTTGGAACTCGTTTACGGATTTCATTAAATCGTAAAGTTCCTTCATTTAATAAATGCCAAAGAATGACGCATTTCCATTTGCCATCAATCAAACTGATCGCGGCTTCAACTGAACAACCCGGTGAGCAGTCAAAACTTGAATGTCGAGCTTTTGCCATTTTACAGTATCCTTTTTGACACTATGAGCGTTATTTGTCTGTAGTCACTATTTTTAAGCTTACGTTATGATCAAACTCTCAACAAGAGGAATCACAATTATGAAAGCTGTCGCATATCAAAAAGCAGGTCCCATTACATCGCCAGAATCACTCATTGATATTGAACTCGATACACCTGCTGCGAAGGGACACGATTTACTAGTTCGCGTGCAAGCTATTTCAGTAAATCCAGTCGATACCAAAATACGTAAAAATATAAGTGCGGAATCCGGCTGGAAAGTGCTTGGCTGGGATGCTGTAGGCACGGTAGAAGCGATTGGCGATAAAGTCACTCAATTCAGAGTAGGCGATGTTGTTTGGTATGCAGGTGCTTTAAATCGCCAAGGCAGTAATAGTGAATTGCAATTGGTTGATGAACGTATTGTTGGTCATAAACCAAAAATTTTAGAAGCAACAGAGGCAGCAGCTCTCCCTTTAACTGCAATCACAGCTTGGGAAATGCTATTTGATCGTCTGCAAGTTCCAAAGACTGCACCTGCTAATACAACTATTTTAGTGATTGGTGGAGCTGGCGGTGTAGGTTCAATTACCATTCAGCTTCTTAAGCAATTAACTAATCTAACAATTATTACTACAGCTTCACGTCCCGAAACAAAAGAATGGGTAGAACAACTAGGTGCCGACTATGTATTAGATCATCGCGAGCCTTTAGCCCCACAAATCAAGCAATTAGGCTTAAATGCACCTTCATATGTGTTCTCGACCACTCAAACGGATCAGCATTTAGCAGATATTGTAGAGTTGATTGCACCACAAGGGCATTTTGGACTTATTGATGACCCTGATCAGTTAGATATTAAACCGTTTAAATCCAAGTCTGTCTCAGTCCACTGGGAGTTTATGTTTACGCGCTCCATGTTCCAGACTGAAGATATGGAAAAACAAAGTGAACTACTAAATGAAATCAGTAAACTGGTGGATGAGGGTAAAATCAAAACAACTGTAACTCAGGTTTTAAGCCCAATTAATGCTGAAAACTTAAAACGGGTTCATCAGCAAATTGAAAGTGGAACAACAAAAGGTAAGATTGTCTTACATGGTTTTTAAGTAAAATTAAAAATATTCCCCCAATAAAAAGGCAAGTATTGAACTTGCCTTTTTATTAATAGTGCGGGGGTTTATTCGTTAAAGGGTCAAAAGGTGCAATGCCTTCTGATAAATCCGAAGATTCCACACGTTGATAAAGCAATTGCATTTGTTTTTTCAAATCAGCTATTTCCTGAGTTTGAATAGCGAGTTGTTGATTTAATTGTTCAACTAAATCATCCAAAAATGTAATTCGCACTTGCAAATCTTCAATGGGTGCGGAAAATGACGCTTGATCATCATGATATGGTGGTTTAGTCATTTAAATCCTCATTTGAGATTCTGGAAAACATTATGGCCTATATTACCCTAAGGGATGTCCAACTTGCTTTTGGCGGACCTGCCCTGCTCGATGGCGCGAACTTTAATCTAGAACGTGGCGAACGAGTCTGTTTAATTGGGCGTAATGGTGAAGGTAAGTCTACTTTACTTAAACTCATCGAGGGAAGCTTATTACCGGATTCTGGTGAAGTTTCTATCCAAAATGGTTTAACGGTTTCCATGTTAGCCCAAGACGTTCCAATGGATTCAGGTAAGGTTGCTGATATTGTAGCAGATGGCGCAGGAGAAGCGGCTGAAGTACTTAAAGCGTATCATCAAGCAACCGATGCTTGTATGCTTGGCGATATGGAAGCTTGCGACCGTATGGGTAACCTTCAGCACAAGCTAGACCAACTAGACGGTTGGGCACTTGAAAATAAGGTGAATGCTCTATTAAGTAAAATGGGTCTCGATCCAAATGCAGATTTGGCAGACTTATCTGGTGGACGTAAACGTCGTGTTTTACTCGCTCGTGCTCTTTTAACGCAGCCAGACGTATTGCTTCTAGACGAACCAACCAACCATTTAGATGTTGAAAGTATTGAGTGGCTAGAAAAATTCCTACTCGATCAAAATAATTTAACACTTCTATTTATTTCGCATGACCGCTCTTTTGTAGATAGCATTGCGACTCGAATTGTTGAACTTGACCGCGGCATCTTACGTGGCTACGAAGGTAACTATTCACGCTATTTGGAGCTTAAAGCTCAGCAAATGGAAGCCGAAGAGAAACAAAATGCTTTATTTGATAAAAAATTAGCTGAAGAAGAGGCTTGGATTCGTCAAGGGATTAAAGCACGTCGTACACGTAACGAAGGCCGTGTTCGTGCATTAAAAGCTTTACGCGAAGAATCGAAAGCACGCCGTTCACAACAAGGCAAAGTGAGCATGGCGACTCAAGAAGCAAATCGCTCTGGTAAATTAGTATTTGATATTGAGCACTTGAGTGTATCTTATGATGGTAAACCACTCATCAAAGACTTCTCTACGCTCGTCATGCGTGGTGACCGTATTGGCTTAGTCGGTGATAACGGTGTCGGTAAAACGACTTTAATTAAAGCTATTTTAGGTGAAATCGAACACGGTGGCTCTGTTAAAACAGGTACTCAATTAGAGATTGCTTATTTTGATCAATTACGTAATGCCTTAGATCTTGAAAAAACAGTCATGGCAAACGTTTCAGAAGGCTCTGACTTTGTGGATGTAAATGGCAACCGTCGTCATATCTACAGTTATTTACAAGATTTCTTGTTCTCACCTGAACGTGCACGCACACCAGTAAAAGCCCTTTCTGGTGGTGAGCGTAACCGTATTTTGCTTGCTAAATTATTGCTTAAACCATCGAACCTGATTGTGATGGACGAACCAACCAATGACTTGGATATGGTAACTCTTGAGCTACTTGAAGAGATGCTCTCCGAATATAAAGGCACGCTATTACTTATTTCGCATGACCGTGCATTTATGGACAACGTTGTCACTTCTACTTGGGTCTTTGATGGTAAAGGTGGTATTGCAGAGTACATCGGTGGTTACCAAGATTACTTACTACAACGCCCAGATGAAAAAGTGGTAGACCAGAAGTCTGACGTTAAGAAAGCTCAGGCAAAAGCTGAAGCTGAAAAAGCTGCTGTTCAAAGTAGCGTAAAAAAGGTGAAATTGAGCTATAAAGACCAACGTGAACTTGAGCAACTTCCTGCTGAAATTGAAAAGCTGGAAGTTGAACAAGCCGAGCTTTCTGACAAACTTGCAGATGGTTCATGGTTTGTGTCTGATGCAGATGCTGCGACTCAAGCAAGTCAACGCCTAGCAGAAATTGAAGAATTATTGCTTGAAAAATTAGAGCGTTGGGATGAACTTGAGCAAATGAGTAAAGGCAGTTAATCAATAAAAAGGGCTTTAATTAAAGCCCTTTTTTTGGATTTAGAATTTGTAGTAATGCCATAAAAGGTTTATAAACAAATAAAGAGATGAAGCGAATTAAACGTTCAAATATCTGTAACTGCAAAATCATACAAGTGAGGATAGCCAAAACAAGACTAATGAAAATATTGATCTCGACCGAATATTTAAAACTTAGTTGATGAGTCAAAACAATAATTACAAAACCATGCAATATATAAACTGGTAGCGTTTTTTGGCCTAAACCGATCCAAGATCGTTTAAAATTTTGAGTGAGTACAAATAAACTCAAAACACCCATAGTCGATAGCAACATAATTACACTGCGAATCAGCATTCCCTGCCATAGATCTACATGTAGTTGAAAATATGACAAACTACCAAATAACCAGTAATAACTATAATGACTTATATCGGCTACAGCAGTAATGATTAATAATGTGATAACAGCAAATAACTTTGCATAAGGCAACTGCGATATATACTGAAAAATGGTTTTACCATAAATCGCCCCAGCTATAAAAAAAGGTAGAAATACGAAAATTCGACCCATCGAATAGCTGTAATTATTGATGGGTGAGCATCCAACCAGTAAAGCTAAAACTATTGAAAACAGAACTGGATATGCCGTCTTTTTTAAGAAAAAAGCGAGAACCGTCCAAGCCCCCATGCCAAATAAATACCATAACACCCAATAAGGTTTAGCAAACCATACCAAATGAAATGTACCAGTCCAAAGACTTCCATTATAAAAGGCATCAAGCAATTGAAATAAAAACTGAAATGGCAAATATAACGATAAAAAGTAAATTAATTTTTCTAGTATTTTCTCTTCTTTAAAAAACATGCCCGATATAAAAATAAAAGCTGGCATATGAACAAAGTAAATACTCCCTAAAATCGCTTGATTTAGAGACTCGTTCCAGCCAATTAACCTTTCAAGGTAATGACCTAATACAACCAGAAAAATTAAGATGCCTTTTGTGGCATCGATATGGAGATTTCTCATAAATTTCTATGAAATCAGGATATTCCTATCATACTGAATTATTCTTATTTTTTAATTTAAAAAGACAATGAATAAAGTTTCGCTGTATATAAAATAATTATGATATACCTACCAGTATAATAATATTTAAGGATAATTCCGTGCTAGATCTCTCTCAAATTTTGGCATTCGGACTCATTTGCTTGGCGATGGTACTCACCCCGGGTCCGAACATGATTTATCTTATCTCTCGCTCCATTAGTCAAGGCAAAATAGCAGGTTTTATTTCCCTCGGTGGGGTTGCTGTTGGTTTTGTATTTTATATGCTCTGCGCTTCTTTCGGGATCACAGCGCTTGTTGTGGCAGTTCCATATGCCTATGACATGATTCGTATTGCCGGTGCCATATATTTACTCTGGCTTGCATGGAAAGCATTACGTCCAAATGCAGCGCCTATTTTCAGTGTAAAAGACTTATCTATTGACTCACCATTAAAATTATTTTTAATGGGCTTTTTGACAAATT
Source organism: Acinetobacter sp. 766875 (assembly GCF_000582055.1). Taxonomy (NCBI): domain Bacteria; kingdom Pseudomonadati; phylum Pseudomonadota; class Gammaproteobacteria; order Moraxellales; family Moraxellaceae; genus Acinetobacter; species Acinetobacter sp. 766875. The sequence goes on from NZ_JEXX01000002.1 coordinate 271,409, forward strand.
TACTTAATCCTAAAATTGCAATTATGTATTTGTCTTTATTGCCACAGTTTATACATCCACAACAAGGCAGTATTTTAGCGCAGTCCATTCAACTCGGAACCATACAAATTTTTGTAAGTGTTTCAGTAAATGCACTTATTGTATTTTCTGCAGGTAGTATTGCGCTCTTTCTACAGCAAAAACCGCTTTGGGCAAGCATTCAACGCTGGATTATGGGGACTGTATTAGCCGGACTCGCTGTTCGTATTCTTTTAGAACACCGCCGATAACCCACTTTGTTTTCTTCCCCCTGCTCTAAAACTTCAATTTACTCCTGTGTATTACGACGATAAATTCAGTTCGTGATACACTTTTGCCAGTTTTAACTTTTTAAATTCTTTATATCGTTATGAGCCAAAAGCAGCCTTATACGCCCGGTGAGTTTCAATGGTCCTTTTTATTACCTAAATATTGGGGTGTATGGATTGCGATTACTTTCCTCATGCTTTTGGCTATTTTACCATGGGCGATCCAATGGCGTTTAGCTCATGGATTAGCAAACCTTGCTTGGAAATATTTAAAATCTCGTCGCAAAACTACTATTCGTAATTTAGAAGTTTGCTTCCCTGAATGGTCACCTGAAAAAGTACAGCAACAAGCAAAACAAGTTTTTGTAGATATGATGCTTGGTATTTTTGAGACCTTAAACGCATGGTATAAGCCTTACTGGTTTAAAAACCGCGTCACAATTGAAGGTTTAGAACACATTACTGATGCTCAAGCTCAGGGCAAAGGTGTTTTATTACTGGGAACTCATAGTACTTTGCTTGATGCCGGTGGTTATGTATGTGCTCAATATTTTGAACCCGATGTTGTTTATCGTCCTCAAAATAATCCACTACTCGATATGCTGATTTATCGCTGCCGCGGCACAATCTACAAAGCACAAATTGATCATGATGATATGCGCGGCTTAATTCGTCACCTTAAAGATGGTGATGCCATTTGGTATAGTCCCGATCAAGACTTCGGGCTTAAACAAGGCGTTATGGCACCATTTTTTGGAGTGCCAGCTGCGACAGTAACGGCTCACCGTCGTTTATTAAAAATTTCCAAAGCGGTTGCTGTTCCTTTATATTTTTATCGTCATGGCGATGTACAGAACCCTAAATATCATATCTTGATAGAACCTGCAGTCGACAATATGCCAAGCGAAGATGAAGTCGATGATGCAACCCGCGTGAATAAGATTATTGAGAGTCAGCTTCGCATCGCACCAACTCAATATATGTGGTTTCATCGTCGATTTAAGACACGTCCTGAGGGATATGAAGAGATTTATTAAGATAAGGCTGTAATAATTTTAGATTAGTAATAGGCACAGCCTCGATTTAAAGTGATATTCAAATACTTTCGGATAGGCAGACCTTACTTTTTAGGGATAAAAAGTAAGCAAAAATCCTTTGTTCCGCTGATGTTACATCCTTGTAACACAACGCAACAGCGACATCCATGTCGCTATCACGATAGTAAACTCTGGATAATGATTTAGTTTGAGATGATGTATCTATGGATGATCCATCTTTTATGAACGTATAAGGCAAAAAACAATGAAAGTGATGCAACTTCTCCCAGAACTTAATAGCGGTGGCGTAGAACGCGGCACACTGGAAATTGCACGTGCACTGGTTGCACAAGGCCACCAATCTTTGGTTGTATCGAATGGCGGACGATTAGTGTCTCAACTTGAAGCCGAGGGCTCTAAACACTTAACACTACCGATTCATAAAAAATCTTTATCGAGCTTATGGCAAATCCGCCCTTTACGTCGACTTATTGAAGAGCATCAGCCCGATATTGTTCATGTACGCTCACGTGTTCCTGCATGGCTTACCCATTTTGCTTTAAAAGGAATACCAGCCCATAAGCGCCCTCACCTCATCAGTACAGTACATGGTTTCTACTCAGTCAATCGCTATAGTGCGATCATGACTCAGGCAGAAAAAGTAATTGCCGTTTCTGACAGCGTGGTTAAATACATCACTGACCATTATAAAAACTGTCCACCACAAGATATTGTCCGGATTTATCGAGGGATTGATCCAGCTGCTTTCCCGCATAACTACCAACCCTCAGCACAGTGGTTTAATCAAGTTTTTAATGACTTTCCTGAACTCGAAAATAAATTTTTACTTTGCTTGCCTGGCCGTATTACGCGTTTAAAAGGACATGAAAGTTTAATTGAACTGATGCAGCAACTTCATTTGCAATATCCTCAACTGCATGCTGTTGTTGTGGGTGGTGCCGATGCTAAAAAACAGGCCTATTTAAGTGAGTTGCAAAGCACCATTCAAAACAAAGGACTTGCAGATAAGATCACCTTTGTAGGACATCGCTCAGATATACGTGAATGGCTCGCTTTTAGCGATATTGTGCTCTCTCTATCCAATCAGGCAGAAACATTCGGTAGAACAGCATTAGAAGCACTGTCAGTCGGTACGCCAGTGATTGGCTGGAATCGTGGAGGTGTTGCAGAGATTTTATCTCATGTATATCCACAAGGTCTTGTTGAAGCTGAAAATGAAAAAGCCTTACTAGCAACAGTAAAGTATCATATTGAACAACCGCAAACAGTTGCTCCTGTGACAATGTTCAGTTTAAAAGATATGTGCGACCAGACCCTTGAGCTATATCAAAGTGTATTGAAATAACGTAATAAAAAACCCGCGATCATCGCGGGTTTTTTATTAACTAAAAGAAAGCAGTCTTATTTAAATGTTGCTTCATAAGCAGCAGCTTTTTCATAGTCATATTGTTTTTCCCACTTACTGATAACAAGTACAGCAAGCGCGTTACCAACAACGTTCAACGCAGTACGTGCCATATCCATAATACGGTCAACACCAGCAATAAATGCTAAGCCTTCTACAGGAATACCAACACTGCCTAATGTCGCTAATAACACCACAAACGATACGCCAGGAACACCTGCAATACCTTTCGAAGTAATCATTAATGTTACAACCAAAATAACTTGTTGGCTGATCGACATTTCAATACCGTAAAGCTGTGCAATAAAGATTGCTGCAATACTTTGATAAAGCGTAGAACCGTCAAGGTTAAATGAATAACCAGTTGGGATTACAAAACTAGAAATCGCTTTTGGCGCACCATAAGCTTCCATTTTTTGCATAATACGCGGTAAAACTGTTTCAGAACTAGCAGTTGAATATGCCAAGATTAATTCATCTTTCAAAATCTTAAACAAAGTAAAGATATTGATGCTGAACATTTTTGCAGTTAAACCAAGTACCACTAAAGCAAAGAACAAGATTGCACCGTAAACCAATACAACCAATTTACCTAATGGAATAAGTGAAGCAAATCCAAAGTTTGCAACAGTAACAGCGATTAAACCAAATACACCCACTGGTGCATATTTCATGATGATGTGTGTCACACGGAACATTGTTTCCGATACAGCATGAAATACATTTAATAATGGGTCTTTTGTTGTAGCTGGCAATGAAGATAAGCCAATACCAAAAAGCACAGCAAAGAAAATCACTGGTAACATTTCGCCATGTGCCATTGAACTAATAATGTTCGTTGGGATAAGCGATAATATCGTCTGGATAATACCATGAGACTGTGACTGTACTTCTTCAGTTGTATGCTTATATTGAGAAATATCAGTTTGAACCAGTTGAGACATATCAATGCCTGAACCTGGATGGAAGATATTTGCTGCAACCAAGCCGACCAAAATAGCAATAGTAGTAATAATTTCGAAATAGAGAATGGTTTTAAAACCAAGACGCCCAAGACTTTTTGTACTGCCAACACCCGCAATACCTAAAATCAATGTAGAGAAAACGATTGGAATAACAATCATTTTAATCAGGCTAATAAAGATCTTACCTAACGGCGTAAGAACGTTATTTACAATACTATCTTTGATTTCAGGCTGATTATGTAAAACAGCCCCGACAACTATCCCTAGGATTAAAGCAATTAAAATTTGCCACGCAAGGCTAAATTTAAAATTCTTCATAAGACAATCCTTATGCACCGCAAAGTATCAAATATGAGAGGGAGAAGACCACTATCTTAGAGTGAAACCTCAATATGTACACTAATTTCCAAACAGAAATTTAAATGCACAAGCAAATCACACCCCGCCGATCCGGCGAAGTAAACAACAATGCCTGTTGACGATCCAACATGTCAACGATCGGCACATTCTATTGAGATTTGCCAATTAAACAAGTCCAATTTATGTCTAAATAGACCAAAGCCTATATTTATTCTTCAATAATCTATAAAAACAAAAACTTATCAAAAAAAATTTTTGTATCTATTTTCATCGAAAAAGGCTCGGATATATAAAAAAACTTATGGACAACTACCTATAATTAAATAGATTTTAAAATTAAGATAATCTTAAAAATATTTCTTTAATTTACAAATAATTAAATGGTATTTATCTAAAATATCAACCCGAGTTCTGCGTCCTGCAAAACTCGGGTAAATGAGGTTGTGCTTTCAGGGTATATAATTCTTTTTATTGCTTCCGTTCTAACATCTTATCCGTGATGTCGTTCCATATCAGCTTAGTGCATCCTTACTTGGGATTATCCATTCCCGCTTCCGTGTGCCGATGAATGTAGAATACGGGTTTTAGTTCACCCTGCCTATTGGACCTAGACTCAAATCTTTGTACGATATTGCTTACAACCTGCTTTTATATACTTTTCTCTTTATAAGGCTCTGCAATTTCATCAGTCACTATTTTTTCTTCTTTTTCAGCTTTAGCAATACCTTCTTGTATTGCAGCTTGAGCTTCTTCTTCATCATCTTGAGTTTCTTCAACTTCTTCTTGAATCTCTTCAAATATTCGACCTGTTTGTAAAACGACGTAGACAGGAAAATGATCTGAGCCAATATGAGATAAACGCTGCATTTTTACTAAACCAAAGTCTGTACTATGAAAGATATGATCAAGTGACCAACGCAATAAAGAGTAATCTGCGTGAAAAGTATTAATAAAGTGTCGGCCAACTCGCGGGTCGAGTAATCCACTAATACGCTGAAATAAACGTGTTGTTCGTGACCATGCGACATCATTTAGATCTCCCATCACGATACAACTCTCATCCAGATCTTTAATTTGATCTCCAACAATTAAAAGCTCTGCATCTCGTAGTGTTGAATCTTTTGCTTCAGTTGGACTAGGCGGCTTAGGATGTAAACAGTAGAGCTGAACAGGCATCCCAGAACGTAAGATTACAGTGGTATGAATAGAAGGAATTTCATTACTTAAAATGAACTTGACCTCAGTATTTCTAAGCGGTAATCGACTATATAAATGCATGCCATATAAATTATCTAATGGTACCGGCACACGGTAAGGGTACTCCTCTTCAATTTCTTTTAGAGCATTTTCCCATGTCTTGTCACTTTCTAACGTCAACAATAAATCAGGTTTTAATGTCCGTACATGCTCAAGTAATAAATGATATTTATCATTGGGTGTAAGCACATTAGAAACAATTAGTGAAATCTGTTTTTTAGGATCTACTTGATGTTGCTTTACCTTTTTAACCTGTTTTTTCCAAAACAAGGTATAAGGCAAAACCATTTTAAGTTGATAAGCAATTGCTGCAATGAGTACTGCAAGCAAAAGCTCACGCCATATGTTCCATTCAGACGGCCAAAACAACATGCCAATTAAAGCAATAAAGCCCACAAACAGAATTTGTAAACGTGGAAAATCAGCCCCTCTAAACCACCACTCATCACGAGGGATAAGTGACCAGAAAGTCAACCAAATCACCACCACAGACACAACCTCGATATAAATCATTGAAATTACTCTTTTAAGATGATTTGTTTTTTAATGTTTTTGTCATCTTTATCAATTTTGTATGTAACATAAACAAGATATTCTACTCAATAAAATTGCTGTTTTGATTCTGTAACGCTTGCAGTTGTGAGCACTTTTGATACACTCAACTCCCCCTAACAATTTTAACGCACCGAGGCAAAATGACATGAAAGTAGGTCTGGTCGGTTGGCGCGGGATGGTCGGTTCCGTCCTTATGCAACGTATGGTTGAAGAGAATGATTTTGCTCATATTGAGCCATTCTACTTCTCTACCAGTAATGCAGGTGGTGAAGCTCCTTCATTTGGTGGTAAGACTGCCCCAGCACTTATGGAAGCTACAGACATTACCAGTCTGAAGCAAATGGATGTCATTATTACCTGCCAAGGTGGTGACTACACGTCTGAAGTTTTCCCACAGTTAAAAGCAACTGGTTGGGATGGCTACTGGATTGATGCTGCATCTACTTTACGTATGTCTGATGATGCAATCATCGTTCTTGATCCAGTTAACCTTAACGTAATTAAAGACGGTTTAGCGAAAGGTACTAAAACTTTCGTTGGTGGTAACTGTACAGTATCACTTATGTTGATGGGCGTAGGCGCACTTTTCCAAAATAATTTGGTTGAGTGGATGACTGCTATGACTTATCAAGCAGCATCAGGTGCTGGCGCACAAAACATGCGTGAGTTGTTAACAGGTATGGGTTATTTGTACAACAATACCAAGACATTGTTAGATGATCCTAAATCTGCAATTCTTGATATTGATCGTCAAGTTGCTGAGTTACAACGTGGTGAAGGCTTCCCTTCTGCGAACTTTGGTGTGCCACTTGCTGGTTCATTGATTCCTTACATTGATAAACAGCTTGAAAGCGGTCAATCTAAAGAAGAGTGGAAAGGTCAAGTTGAAACCAACAAGATTTTAGGTAACTCTCAAATTGTTCCTATTGATGGTCACTGTGTGCGTATCGGTGCAATGCGTTGCCACTCTCAAGCATTAACCATCAAACTGAAAAAAGATGTTCCGCTTGATGAGATCGAAGATATGATTCGTAACTCAAACCAGTGGGCTAAAGTTGTACCAAATACACGTGAAGCATCAATGACTGATCTTACACCTGTAGCTGTGACTGGTACCTTAACTGTACCTGTAGGCCGTTTACGTAAACTCAATATGGGTAAAGAGTATCTCGGTGCATTCACAGTAGGCGATCAGCTACTTTGGGGCGCTGCTGAACCTTTACGTCGTATGTTACGTATTTTAGTAGAATACAAAAGCTCATAATTTAACCTGAATTATTCAGTCAAAATAAAAAGCCGATCACATTTGATCGGCTTTTTCGTAACTGGTTTGTGAAAAATTAACAATTTATTTACATTTCATTATTGTATAATTTTGAACGACTTTACGACTGATCAGGTCATGGATTGAGATGACTGCATATAACAAATTAAAAATTGCCATTTTCACCATTATGTCTTCGCCTTGTGTTTATGCGATTACATTAGATCCTATTCAAATTCAATCTGCACCTGGGGAATTACTTTATGCAGAAATGAATTTTCAGCAAGCAGATCCAAATACCCCATTACAAGTCAGTTTAGCCACTCAAGAAGATCTTAATAGTTTGGGAGTCACTCACCAACCTCCTGGTAATCTGAACTTTTATACACGCCAAAATGGCCAAGGTTCTGGCGTTATTGTGATTACCTCATCTCGTCCTATTATTGATCCTGAATTGAATATTGTCGTAAAAGTCAGTGAAGGTAATGCAACTCGTCTTCAACATATTAAAACCGTTTTAAAGCCATCGCCTATAAAAAAGGTCGCTGCTAACGAAAGTCCACTTTCACCGCAATTTATCGTAAATGAAAAAGACATCGCGTTAAACTTACCGGAAAGTACTCGATACACACCTGCTGAGACAGCAACAGCCGTAGCAGAAACTCCAGCTAATGAACGTAATCTAAATATTAGTACTGGAACTGCTCCAGCTTTGAATAGCTCTGCTCCTGCGACGCCTTTTGCCGAAAAACCTTCGACTCAAGCGCCACAGCAAACTATAGCAGCAATGAGTACTGAGCCATCTGCTATAGAAAAACAGCCATCTACGCCTCTTAAACCAAGCAATGACAATCAAACAACTACAGTCAAAAAAGCAGCCCAACCTAAGCCTGCTCAACAAAAAAATCTATTAAGTAAAAACACACAAAAAAAACAAAAAATAAGCACCTATAAAGGTCCAGCACCTACAGGTAAGTATGTCGTACAACGTAATGAGTCTTTATGGTCTATTGCTAATCGTATCGCAGCACAAACTAAACAACCTGTAGCTAAAGTCATGCGAGATATCCAAGCTCAAAATCGACATGCTTTTATCCAAGGCGATGTAAACCGTTTACGTCAGGGAATTTCACTAAATTTAACAGCAGCAAATACAGCCAAAGCGCCTCATACAAAACCTAAATCAACTGAAGCTAACTTAGCAAAACCTACTTCTGGCCGAGCTAAATATCGTTTGCAACAAGCTGAAATGAGCATTGTGGCAGAGAACAGCCCAAATTCTAATCATGGAAGTGCAAAAAAGAGCACACAACAAGGTCAAAACAATACTGAGTTAGCAGTAAAAGTTATGACAACTCGAGAAAAAACCGTTACATTACAAAGGAATGTAACCAAACTAAATCAAACTTTAAGTTTAAAAGACCAACGTATTCAACTTCTGAATGCGCGTTTGGCAGAGTTACAGCAGCAATTAAAAGCACAGCAACAAACTCACAAGCAAAAACACTAAGTTAAAACCAGAGTTAGCTCGCTTTATATTGCAAAATTTTATTTTTTAAGGGGAAAGTAATGTTATATGTGATTCCGTTTATCATATTACTCGTGGTTGCTGTTGTTTTAAAAAAGCGCGAGAATGGCCAAAAACAAGAGACCACCTCCCCAAAAAGTATAAGTAAAAAATCGGGCAAAAAAGCAGGTGCCAAATCGAGTAAAAGCTCGCGTGAAAAAAGTAAAACCAATGTAGTTGAAGAAGTCACTCCTGCTCTTCCACAAAGTAGTCCTGTTCCTGAGGCTGTTCGTCAAAATATTCAACAGCTCATTCAAGAAAAACAGTTTTCAGCGGCTGAAGCTCAAGTCAATCAGGCACTAAAAAAAGACAATACCCAGCATGAATTGTATTTATTACTTCTTGAAGTTCATATTGCTCAAAAAGATGAATTCGCGATTCAACAACTAATTAGCCACATTCGCAGTTTGGCATTAAATGAAATCGCGATTAAAGCAGAAGCAAGACAAAAAGAATATGAATCTGCAAGACAACCCGATGCTATTGATTTTCCTCAAGCTCAATCGTATGAAGAACCGAAAAACACACCTGACACAACTGCTCAGTTTGACCAGTTAACAACAAGTTCTTCTGAAACTTCTTTTGATGACTTGCAGAAAGACTATACACCTGTAAAACAAGAACCAGCAGTTGAAGTTGAACCTTTAGAATTTAACTTTTCATTCGAAAAAACTACAGCTACCGAAAATATCAGTCAATCCCTACAGGAACCAGAACAATCAACATCTCAGCAAATACCAGAAGTTTCGTCATCTCAAGAAACAAATGAACTAGCTGATTTAGAGTTTTCTTTTGACTTGGCACCTCTACATGAAAATGAAGAAAAAACTCAAGCAGTAGAAGTAAAAGCAAATCAAGAAAATAGCGTCAATGCATTAGATTTTAACCTTGACTTAAATCCTTCAATTTCAGAAAAAAAATCTGATGAACAAGTTCCATCATTAGATGAACTTACACTCGTAGAACAAGCACCATTAGAAGCGACCTCTATCGCACCTCTTGAGTTTTCGCTAGATGAACCTGCACTAGTTACAGCACCAGAAATTGAAACTCAAAACCATCTAGATATAGTAACTAAAGAGGCTACTCAAACTCAAATAGAGGATCCACTACTAGACGCATTTCCAGAATTAAAACAAGTAAATGAAAGTGAGCTCAACTTAAAACTGGCTGAGCAATATATCAAGTTTGGTGAGAACCAAGCAGCGCGCAATTTACTACAGGCTAATGAGCAAAAATTCAACACAGAACAACAACAACATGCGAAAAACCTACTTAATCGCATAGCTTCTTAGAACTGTTCGATTTACCATAAGCAGTCAGAGATGACTGCTTTTTTATGCCTGCAAAAATATGAAAAAAATAGCCTTATTTTACATGGGTGGTACTTTTGGTTGCGTCGGTGAGCCGTTAGCACCTATGCCTTATGACCAATTCTTACCTCAACTTGAGAAAGTGATACCTCCACACTTAACAGTTGACTGCTTTGCGGCACCCAATATTGTCGATAGCAGTGCATGTACGGCTCCTGATTGGTTACGCCTAATTCAACGCATACAACAACTACAACTTGAAGGCTATCAGCATTTCGTTGTTATTCACGGTACAGACACGCTCAGTTATGCGGCTGCGACCCTAGCTCGCTTTTTAGGCCAAAGCTGTCATATTGTGATTACTGGTAGCCAATACCCGTTACTCAATGTTCAAGGTGATAATACTCGTGAATTCACTGATGCAATCGAGAACTTATATCTTGCATTAGAACAAGTGATTAGCTTACCTGTAGGTGCTTATCTTGCATTCCATCATCAAGTATTCCATGCACAAACTGCATTAAAAACTCATACAACTGAACTCGATGCATTTTCAGGTTTAAGTAGTGAAGTTGAATTTACGCCTCAACAAAATGAATTGATCGTACAAGATGCTCAAATTGAACGAGCTGCTTCATTTCAGATTTTAAACTGGATGATGCAACCGATTTCAACACACCACTTGGTACAACAGTTACGTCACTTACTTCCTGCTCCACCGCACTTTTTAGTGTTACAAGGCTTTGGTACAGGCAATATCGCAGTTAACCCTGAACTATTGGCAACATTAGATGAACTCTATGCTCATGGTTGTGTTCCAATCTTGGCAACACAAGTGACATTTGGCGGCATTGACCAACGTTATGCAATTAGTGCATGGGCCAAAACTGCAAAAATTGTCATTAATGATGCACATAGTCATGCAGATCTTTATGCAAAAGCACTTCAAATCTATTTAAAATACCCAACCCCAGAACAATGGCTCAGCCATTGGAATGAAAATTTGCATTAAATAGAGGTAAAGCTATGCAACGTTATGCGATCGGTATTGAGTTTAGCGGAGTTCAATATCGAGGTTGGCAAACACAACAGCCAGGCGTTGCCAGCGTTCAGGAAACTATTGAGCGTGTACTCAGCAAAATCGCAGATGAACCCATTGCACTTCACGGTGCAGGTCGAACAGATGCGGGAGTACATGCAACCAATATGGTGGCTCATTTCGATACGAATGCCATTCGTCCAGAGACGGGATGGTTAAGAGGAGCAAATAGCCAATTACCTAAAGATATTTCCATCCAGTGGATTAAACTGATGGATGAAAACTTTCATGCGCGCTTTAAGGCGACGGCTCGACGTTACCGCTATGTTATTTATAACGCTCCTTGTCGCCCAGCCCTCTTACATAAACAGGTCACACACATTTACCAACAGCTAGATGTGCAGAAGATGATTAAAGCTGCTAGCAAATTTGAAGGTATACATAACTTTGAAACCTTTCGCGCAGCAGCATGCCAGTCCAATAAGCCTGTACGACATGTAACGCATTGCCGTCTATTTGAACATGGTCGCTACTTGGTATTAGATATTCAAGCAGATGGTTTTTTACACCATATGGTGCGTAATATTGTTGGATGCTTACTCGAAATTGGTCAAGGTATGTATGAAATAGACCATATCGATGCGATGTTTGCGGCACAAGATCGTAAAGCGGCAGGAGTCACGGCTCCACCTGATGGTCTCTACTTTATTCAATGTTATTACCCTGAGCAATTTGACTTGCCACAGCCACCACTTGGGCCACATTGGTTAAACCTACCTGAGTAGGCTTAACCCATTTTTATTAACGATGCTGTTTACGCTTACGGTACTCAACTGGTGTTTCATTGGTCCAGCGTTTAAACGCACGATAGAATGTACTTGGTTCAGAGAAACCAGTTAAATACACAATACGCTCTACGCTCTCACTGGTATTTGCCAAAAGTTTTTTAGCTAAACGGCAACGATAGTCAGAAAGTATTTGTTGGAAACTAGTATTCGCTTCACTCAACTGAGTGCGTAAACGACGTGGCGTAATATTTAATTGTGCTGCTACAGTTTCTAGCGTGGTTTCTCCACTTTCTAGTGTTGAACCAATCGCTCGACGAACCTCACCAACCAAATCATAACGAGCCAATTCTTGTAGCTTTTCAATTGCGAGCTGTTCATGCAGTTGCAATAGTTCAGGTTCCGCCTGCCAAAGCTGGAAGTCTAAAATGGCAGGATCAAAATATAGCCTTGTTTCTTTTTGCCCTAAACTTACCGGACAGCCATAAACTCGGAAATATTCATCTTCCGAAGCACCTTCACTAAAGTTAAAATCGATGAAGATAGGATGAAACTGACCTTCGGTAATAAATTTGAAGAATCGAAGCACACCAGAAATCGCACATTCTGAAAAATGACGATTCACAAGGTTATCAGCCCCCACTTGCTCACCATTGGTTAAATAGCAACGCCCATCTTCGACAACCAGCTTTGCATCAAATGCATCACTAATTAGACGTTGATACGCTAAAGCTCTTTTAAGGCCTTCACCAAAGGTTTCACTACTAATAAATAAATGTTCAATCACCTGACCACGGTACAAAGGCAAATGCTCACCTAAATGCAAACCGATGTCTGGATCTTTACTGACTTCCTGAGCTGCAGTCCAAAAGGCGTACTGTGCACTTAACGGAGTACGTGCATTTGTATCGACCTGATTTAAAGCGACTCCCGCTTTAGTTAATATTTCTTCTGTTGGCAATCCTGCACGACGAATTGCTTGATAGCCAAAACGTAATACAACTGATGCATCTGTTAGCTGACCCACGCAGTGCCCTTCCATGTAGATACTTCATTGATACTTAGGAGCTGTTGACTCTTTATGCATGAACAGTCCCTAATAACTATGATTTTAGATTAGCGTTGATTGACCAAACTGACAACAGAATTAGAGTTGTTTTGTGAAAAAAATTACATCTTTTTTACTAGTCATAGTTTAACCAGATGCTTTAACAAGAAGATGTCTATCTTGTTTTTTTTAAATAAATTGACTATAATTTGCGCCTTTCCAATTTGATCATCAGGTAGGCTATGGCCAATAAAGAGGAACTCATTGAGTTCGAAGGCGTTGTCACCGAAACGCTTCCTAATACGATGTTCCGTGTACGTCTTGAAAACGGTCACGAAGTTATTGCACACATTTCTGGTAAAATGCGTAAACACTATATCCGTATTCTTACTGGCGACAGTGTAAAAGTCGAAATGACTCCATATGACTTAACTAAAGGTCGTATTACGTACCGTGCTCGCTAATTAGTGAATGCAAAAAAGCCACTTCATGATGTGGCTTTTTTATTGCTTTATTTATTCACTTAATCGACTAGACTTACATCCAACTGTTTGGCATTCACGCAATCTTTCTTGTAGCCAATGGTTTCTTTCCTGCGTTGTCTGTAAACGACACTGCACGTCTACACTATTTCTATTTGAATCTGTACATTCAGCATCACGTTGACGTATCCACGCAAGCTGAGACTTCTTAAGCGTATTTCTTTGCGCCGCATTCAATTTTGCTCTTAATGCCTGATAATTTTTATTTAGATCTGCATCAGCACTCGCATAGATTTTATTTGTACAGTAAATATCATCATAGGTATTACGAGTAGTGTCGCAATTATCGGCATATACCGCTGTTACTCCAAAGCTGCATAAAAGTGCTAAAAGTATTTTTTTCATCATGTTTTCCTTAAGTTTTTTACGAAGTAATTATAAAGCCTTTCAGATGTGAGTATGAATTGCTAGATAAACTCATCCTCCATTTATCATAAACTTCCTTTTTTTCTTTACAAGCTAGGCAATCCAACCTACCGTTATCTAATAATAAATATAATTTGATAGAGAGAAAAATGAATATACCGAACCTATGCCGAATAACCTTGCTCTCAGTGATGTCTATTTATTTGAACGGTTGCGCAACTCAACCACGCCAATCTGTCGACTTACAAGAATATTTAAAAGGCTTTCTGGGCAAATCATCGACCACCATTCAACAAGAACTAAACTTACGCGGTCTTGGCTTTCAAATTGCGCATGTTCCACAAAAAACATCAAATCAACTCATCTACACGATTTTACGGCCATTAAGTATTCCCATTCCTATGGTGAGTAATGTAGAGATGGGTGGTAATCCAGTTCCTATCCAATCCGGGACATTAGGGAGCAACTCTTACGATGTTAATTTTAATTGCAAAGTTATTTTTCAGCTTAAAAATGACATTGCTGAATCAATCCAATATCAGGGCAAAGCCTGTTAAAACTTTTCGACAATAAAAAAACGCAGCGATTAGGCTGCGTTTTTTACCAAAGTAGCGATTAAGCAAGAGCAGCTACAACAGCTGCACCCATCTCGGCTGTACCTACTTTAGTCATGCCTTCAGACATAATATCGGCTGTACGGAAACCTTGATCAAGTACTTGCCCTACTGCATCTTCAATTGCTTTAGCAGCAGCTTCTTCACGGAAGGTATAACGAAGCATCATTGCAACAGAAAGAATGGTTGCTAATGGGTTTGCCACATTTTGACCCGCAATATCAGGCGCCGAACCATGACAAGGTTCATACATGCCTTTGCCATTTTCATCTAAAGAAGCTGACGGCAACATACCAATTGAGCCTGTAAGCATTGCTGCTTCGTCAGACAAGATATCGCCAAATAAGTTACCTGTAACGATTACGTCAAACTGTTTAGGTGCACGTACAAGTTGCATAGCAGCATTATCCACATACATATGTGAAAGCTGAATATTTGGATAGTTCGCTTGCTGTAAGTCAGTAACCGTTTGCTTCCAAAGCTCTGTCACTTCTAAAACGTTTGCTTTATCTACAGAACACACTTTACCGCCACGTAATCCTGCAAGTTCAAAAGCAACTTTTGCAATACGCTTAATTTCGCTCTCAGAATAAACGTCAGTGTTATAGCCCTGTTTTTCACCATTTTCGAGTTCACGAATACCACGTGGTTGACCAAAGTAGATACCACCAGTCAATTCACGAACGATCAAAATATCTAAACCTGCAACAATTTCAGGTTTTAAGCTAGAAGCATCAGCCAATTGTGGATATAAGATCGCTGGGCGCAAGTTAGCAAATAAGTTAAGTTCACTACGAATTTTTAAAAGACCGCGTTCAGGGCGAATAGAGCGTTCAATAGTGTCCCATTTTGGTCCACCAACGGCGCCTAATAAAATGGCATCAGCTTTTTTGGCTTGCTCACTTGTTACAGCTGGATATGGTTCTCCATGAGCATCAATCGCAGCTCCACCTAACAAGCCATGTTCCCAAGTCAAAGACAAATTAAATTTTTCATTTACTTTATTTAATACTTTTTCTGCTGCCCCAACAATTTCAGGACCAATCCCATCGCCAGCCAAAATTAAAATCTGTTTAGACATGAAGTTTTCCATTTTCAAAGACAAGACAGCGTTACGACTGCCGTGGTGTTAGTTTTTTCTGTTCGAGAAATTCACCGAGTCCTGTGGTTACATCAAATGGTCGACAAAAACGGCGAATTACACGCCCATCCTGCTCTAAGTCAACACATAATGGATCTGGTACAGAAACATTCAGCAAACTACCCGAACGGTTAGATTTGTCTCGGTACATTTTAAACATATAGCGATGGTTGGCTTTGAATTGGTGAATAACATGGATGGTTTCTGCCCGATCTGGAGAAATCGGATAGTAACGAATCACCACTTCATATTGTTTGGCAGGCACAGATAAATACAAACTATTGCTTTGACTTAACACCGAACCATTTAATCTCACAATTCCTTGATGAATTGCCTGATTACTAATACGACGTGTCTGTGCATCAACAACAGTAATATCATTTAGCCGTTCAAATTCGCAACTTTTTGCGCCCGAACAATATATTGCTGCATTCTGCCCCAAATTTTCTTGTTCAGCCTGCTTAATACGAACAGTATCCACTACATTGTAAGTGCTCTGACAAGCACTTAGTGTTATTGCGCACAGGCCCAACAAAAAGCTATGAGTAACGTTCCTCTTCATTGTTCAAGCCCAATCCTCATCTAGTGCATAATTTTAAGCTGTTGTTATGCTTTAGCATGTTAGCAAGAGTTTGAACACGACGCCATGACTATGTTTAAAATGTACCAAAAGGTTAATTTATCTCTTGGAATACCCAAGGACGAACCTGTTTGTTTTTTTCTTCATAAGCGCGAATTGCGTCCGCATTTTGAAGAGTTAAGCCAATATCATCCAAG
Source organism: Acinetobacter sp. 766875 (assembly GCF_000582055.1). NCBI lineage: Bacteria > Pseudomonadati > Pseudomonadota > Gammaproteobacteria > Moraxellales > Moraxellaceae > Acinetobacter > Acinetobacter sp. 766875. The sequence goes on from NZ_JEXX01000002.1 coordinate 287,752, forward strand.
CCATTTAACAAGCAATGCTTACGAAATGGATCCACTTCGAATTTAAATGCTTCACCTGTTGGTGTACGAACTTCTTGCGCAGCCAAATCAATTGTTAATTGATATCCTTTATTCGCAGCACATTCTTTGAATAATTGATCAACAATATTCTCAGATAAAATAACTGGTAACATGCCGTTTTTAAAACAGTTATTAAAGAAAATATCAGCAAAGCTTGGTGCAATAACGGTACGGAAACCATATTCGTTTAATGCCCAAGGTGCATGCTCACGACTTGAACCACAACCAAAGTTCGTACGAGCAATTAAAACTGTTGCTCCCTGATAACGTGGTTGATTCAAAACAAAGTCCGGATTTTTTGGACGTACCGAGTTATCTTGACCTGGGTAACCTTCATCTAAATAACGAAGTTCATCAAATAAGTTGTCACCAAAACCAGTACGTTTAATCGATTTTAAAAACTGTTTTGGAATAATTAAATCTGTATCGACATTGGCACGATCTAATGGTGCAACGATACCTTGTTCAACTGTATAAGCTTTCATGGTTTGCTCCAGACCGAATTAAAATGAACGAACGTCAACAAAATGACCTGCAATTGCAGCCGCTGCTGCCATTGCCGGACTTACCAAGTGAGTACGGCCACCATTCCCTTGACGACCTTCAAAGTTACGGTTTGATGTCGATGCACAGTGTTCGCCCGGTTGTAACTTGTCTGCATTCATGGCTAAACACATTGAACAACCCGGTTCACGCCACTCGAAACCAGCTTCCAAGAAAATTTTATCCAAACCTTCTTTTTCTGCTTGCTGTTTCACTAAACCAGAACCCGGAACAATCATCGCTTGCTTAATGCTAGAAGCCACTTTACGGCCTTTAACCACCTCAGCAGCAGCACGGATATCTTCAATACGTGAGTTAGTGCAAGAACCAATAAATACACGGTCAAGTTGAATTTCAGCCAATGCCTGACCTGCGTTTAACCCCATATATTGATATGCACGTGTCCAGTCACTACGTTGTACGTCATCTTTCGCTTGTTCTAAAGTTGGTACAGCTTTAGATACTGGAATTACCATCTCAGGTGAAGTTCCCCAAGATACCTGTGGTTCAATCTCTGCGCCATTTAACTCAACAACTGCATCAAAAACAGCATCATCGTCTGAATGTAAAGTGTTCCAATAAGCAACCGCTTGTTCCCACTGCTCACCTTTTGGTGCGTAGCTACGGCCTTTTACGTATTCAATGGTTTTGTCATCAACTGCAACCATACCAACACGTGCACCAGCTTCAATCGCCATGTTACATACCGTCATACGTCCTTCAATCGACATATCACGGAAAACTTGGCCACCGAACTCAATTGCGTAACCCGTACCGCCTGCGGTACCGATTTTACCGATAATCGCCAACACCACATCTTTTGGTGTTACACCCTTACCTAAAACGCCATCAACACGAACCAACATATTTTTTGATTTTTTCTGAATCAAACATTGTGTCGCTAAAACGTGTTCAACTTCAGATGTCCCGATACCATGTGCCAAACAACCAAAAGCACCGTGAGTTGCTGTATGCGAGTCACCGCATACTACCGTCATACCCGGTAAAGTTAAGCCTTGCTCAGGACCAACAACATGCACAATACCTTGGCGAATATCATTAATACCAAATTCAACGATATTAAATGCCTTACAATTATCATCTAAGGTTTGAACCTGAATACGAGACGTATCATCTTCAATACCTGCAATGCCCTGATCACGCTCTTTTTTAGAGGTTGGAACGTTGTGGTCTGGTGTAGCTACGTTTGCGCTTAAACGCCACGGTTGACGACCCGCAAGTTGCAAACCTTCAAATGCTTGTGGACTGGTTACTTCATGCAATAAATGACGGTCGATATAAAGTAAGCACGAACCATCATCACGCTCTGTAACTACGTGGTCATCCCACAATTTGTCATATAAAGTTTTGCCTGCCATGTCGTCTTGCTCCATTGGACTGGGTAATTCTAATCTTTCTTCGATTATAGCCAGAGTTTCACATAAATCTAATTTATCATTTTTATAAATTAGAAAACTTTTAGGAATCATTTCCTTCTTTATTTATATTACTCAAAAATATTTAAATCGGTTTTGTTAATGATTATCATTTGCATAATCCATTTTTAATCTTATACTCTTATCTCTATACTAAAAATATCAAATATAGGTAGAGAGAACGATGATGGCTAATATTCAAAAATTCGTTGTAAATAACCAACGTACATTAAAGAAAACCTTAAGTTACTACATTATGCATATTACGGTAGCAATGCTAGTCGCGTACTTTGTAACAGGTAACATTTGGATGGCTTTAACCTTAAGTATGTTAGAACCAACCGTACAAGCATTTGCATTTTTCTTTCATGAAAAAATATGGGCAGCAAAAGACCGTCGTATTTCAGCTTTAAACGAAAAAGAGACAACTGCTTAGGTTAAGATTAATACGCCAAATCACAAGTTTATAGAACGTTTGGCTGCAAGCATGATACGATTTTGGCTTGGCGACTTTAGCCTCTCTCGATTTTTCTATCCCAAGTAGAGTTGTATTATGAATCTTGCAGCCTTTGAAGCTTTTGTAAAAGTTATGGAAACAGGGTCTATCTCTGTGGCTGCAGATCAACTCTTTATTACCCAACCTGCTGTTACCAAACGTATTCATAGTCTCGAAGAATATTTCGGCGTAAAGCTATTTGAGTCGGCAGGACGTGGGGTTCAAGCCACTCATGCTGCGCATTCATTATTACCAAAAGTCAAAAGCTGGTTAAATGAACTTAAAGATATTCACCACACGCTAAGTCATGAACAAACACAAATACAAGGCCGTTTAAAAATTGGCACGAGTCATCACATCGGTTTGCACCACTTACCTGCTCCACTTAAACACTTTGTTCAGCAGTTTCCACAAGTCACTTTAGACGTACATTTTGTTGACTCAGAACAAGCACATGAACAGGTCCTTGCTGGTGATTTAGAGCTTGCATTTTTAACACTTCCACCTTCAGGTGATGAACGTCTTAACTACATTACCATCTGGAATGATCCTTTAGTTTTTGTAGCTGCGCCATTTCATCCATTGGCACAGCAAAAGAATCTCACTTTGCAAGATTTAATCGAATATCCAAGTTTGCTGCCTGCCGCACAGACTTATACAGCCCAAATTACTTTGGCCGAGTTTGAAAAACAAGGCCTTAAACCGAAAATTACTATGAGCAATAACCCTCTAGAGTCAATTCGTATGTTGGTCTCTATTGGTTTAGGTTGGTCAGTTTTACCAAAAACTTTATTGAATCAAGATATGCAGCAGCTCGATTTAAATGTCGAGATGAACCGTCAGCTAGGTATGGTATGGCACCCTGCACGTACGCAATCTAGAGCCATGCAAGAGTTGATTAAAATGATGCAAGAATAACGGTATTAATGGCTATATTTTTTAACAAGGATATAAATCAAAACCGCGAAAGGTAGTAGTAAAAATAGAACGCCCCAACTGAAACATATAGCAGCGAAAATAATTCCGCCAAGTGCACTCATAAACAGTAAAGCAATGATATAAATAAGTAACTCACCAAAAATAGCGGTAATGAGCTGATCTATAAATTCTTGAAAGAAACCATTGCTACCTTTACTTTTAGTGCGCTTATTTTTAGTCCTGCTATTTTAATTAATAAAGTTATATATTGATTAGAAATAATGCTGTAAATATATACCCTTTACTCTACTATCATTATACTTTTCGCTTAAGATTCATGATCGTGAAGAATCCATATTCAAAGATAATTAAAATCGGTTTATATATATTTATAACTTTAGCTGTCTTAGTTCTAGTTACATTTATTTGGTTTAAACCGATACGTGTTATTTTCACCCATCACCTTTCATTGTTACATTGTGATGGTCAAGTCTGTGTAGATGATCCAAAGACACAGCCTCTTGCAAAGACACTTTATAATCAGGCATTACAAGAAACCCAAGATAAAGTAGGTGCTTTTCATCAACAACCCCCTATGGTTTTTTGCTCAACTCCACAATGTGCCAATACCTTTGGTATGGAAAAAGCAGCCGCTAAAGCGGTTGGTAATTTGGGGTTATTGGTTGCACCGCGAGGCTGGAAAGATTTCTATATCACTCATGAGCTTATTCATCATCGACAAGCCGAAGAATGGGGAAATATAGCAATGCTGACTAAACCTAAATGGCTGGTAGAAGGCATGGCTTATAGCTTAAGTGATGATCCACGCCCTACGTTATCGGAGCCCTTTCAGCAATGGCGGGCTCAATTTAAGCTTTGGCATCAACAAAACCCTGACCCAAATATTTGGTATACCACAGAGAAAGTTAAATAATTTATTAAAGCGCATCATCTCCAGCGAGTTGAATCTTACTATCAGCAATTTCATTCATAAATTGTTGATAGTCGTTTAGATTACGCTCTGCATATTCTTCTGCATAGGTTTGTAATACGTCTATAATCGTATCGCCCTCTCCAAGATATCCTATAAGTACATCTGCATTTCCCGATTTTGCATGGGCATGCGCTAAAGCCAAGCCACAATCTTCAGCATACTTATAGAAATACTCTTCATCCATATCCTTAAGATTAAAAGAGATTTTCATATCACGTAACTGACGTACATGAAAATGTTGAGTTGATATTGAGGAAAACCCAAGAAATATATCACTTGCGGCCTGCATCAGTTGCTGGCCATGTATTACACGTTCACCTTCGTGATTTACTTGTTCTACAAATAACGGACTAAGAATTGATGGATTCGCTTCTTTCATTTGTAAAATTAATGGTTCCCGATCTGCATCCTGAAATAATGCTATGGCTGATCGTGTACCAACACTTCCGATACCAACCACTTTAAAAGCCACATCTGTACATTGATAACGATCAAAAAGGACTTGGCGATCATATTTCAAAGAGTCACGGTATTGTTTAAAGAATACGTCAACATCTTTACTAAATGGTTCATCTGCACTTGGATGCCATAATAACGGCGCATCATCTACAAAATGACGTAAACCTGTATCTTGGTCTTGCTGTGTAAGCTTCGGCAATACAGAGTACACCGTTTTTTTCTGCGCAGAATCAAGATCCTTTTCGCTTTTTTTTCTTAGTTTTCGGCATTCAGTATTTTCTAATAAGGTAACGGCATCAATTTTTTCATACCAAACTTGTAGAGGCGAAAGTTTGGCATTTTCTAATAAGTGCTGACGATAACTATTCAGCATTATTTTAACTGCTTTTAAACCCACTTTATCTGCAAGATTAATATCGCGTGCTGCAATCACAAAACTGGTTGCTAAACGCTTTACATCCCATTCAAACGGGGCAACTAAAGTTTCATCAAAATCATTAATTCCAAATAACAGGTTGCGTTCTGGACTTGCAAAACCACCAAAGTTACTTAAATGACAATCACCACAAATCTGTTGAAATAAACCTGCATTTAGTGGCTCCCACACTTGGTCAAATAGCATCAAAGAAGGCATGCCACGATAAAATGTAAATGGTGAAACGCTCATCCGTTTTGCACGAATCGGTTTGAGTTTTTCTAAACGTCCTTGGTTACTCCAATCATAGATCGTTAAAGCAGTTGATCCTTCTGGCCTTTCGGAAAGTTTTGAAAGTTGTTCAAGCGGTACTTTTTTCCGTTGAGTCTTACCTAATTTAAAACCCTCACTTTTACTCAGTAATTTTCCTTGATAGCTATGACGTGTTAAATCAATGCTTTGATTATTCCAAAGTTGTTCTGGTAATTTAATCTGTGGTGTTTTTGACATTATTACCTCTTTTTTTAAATTTATTTTTATTGAACTTATCAATATTTATTTTTGGATTAGGATTTTCATGGGATATAAAAAGAATGATTTAAACCTAATGAATTAAGAGTTGGAAAACCTTAAATACCGTATGGGTCTTCCAACTCTACAATCTTAAATCGACCAGTCCTGAATTTCCCAGTTATGCTCTTGAGCTAACTTTTCTAGACGATCATCAGGATTTACAGCAATTGCATGTGTTGCATATTCAAGTAAAAAACGGTCATTGATTGAATCTGAATAAGCCCAAGACTCAGACACACTGCGTCCAGCCAACCAATCGTCAAGACGCGCAAGCTTACCTTTTTGATAACATGCTAAGCCTGCAACTTTACCTGTATATTTGCCATCAACAACTTCGGCATTGGTTGCTAAAATTTCAGTAATGCCAAATTCACGGAAAATCGGCGCCGTAATAAAATCACTCGTTGCCGTAATACCCACAATGGTATGGCCTAAATCTTGATGTTTCTTAATCGCCTCAAAACCTTTAGGACGCATTTGAGGGCGAATTACTTTTTCCATAAACAACTGATGAAGCTCAGTTAAATAGTTATTGTCATGCTTAGTTAAAAAGCCAAAAACAAATTCATTATAAGCATAGGGGTCAAGTTGCCCTGCTTTGTAATCTTCATAAAATTTATCATTCATCTGACGATGATGAACCGGATCAACCAAACCTTCATTGACTAAAAATTCACCCCAAGAATGGTCTGAATCGGTATTTAACAAGGTATGGTCTAAATCAAACAACGCCAGTTTCATGAAAATTCTCGTTTAAACTGAAATTTAAGAAAAAAAATGTAAATCTATCTCCGCTAGTCGATAGAAATTCGTTAAGATCGTAACAATTTAAACATTTTACTTTGATCTTTTCGAGCTGGACATAAAAAGTTGTTGGTCCCCGTGGTCAAAGTCAACGATATAGACAAATATTTAGGTAGCCAAATGATCGACTCAGAAGGTTTCCGACCGAATGTCGGGATCATTTTGGCAAACGATGATGGACAGGTTTTATGGGCAAAGCGCATTGGTCACAATGCTTGGCAATTTCCACAAGGAGGCATCCAGTTTGGAGAAACCCCTGAACAGGCACTTTTTCGAGAACTGAGAGAAGAAATCGGCTTATTGCCCGAACATGTCCAGATTATTGCGCAAACCAAGGGATGGCTGCGTTATCGTTTGCCACATCGGTACATTCGGTCAGACTCTGACCCCGTATGTATCGGACAGAAACAAAAATGGTTTTTACTGAAGTTAACTGCGCCTGCAAAAAATATTCAGTTGAACCTCTCTGACCCGCCCGAATTCGATGAATGGCAGTGGGTTAGCTATTGGTATCCTCTTGGTCAAGTGGTGAACTTTAAGCGTGATGTTTACCGCAAAGCCATGGTGGAGTTGTGTACACAGTTGCCTATGCAACAATTACCCTAAAAATCATTTATCTAGCAAATGATTTTTATTAAAAGTGCTGTTATAAATACATTCATAGTCTAAAAAATACTGGAGTATACATCCATGTCAAACATGCAACTCGACACTCTAAGACGCATTGTCCAAGAGATTAATGCGTCCGTGAGTTTGCATGAATCGTTAGACATTATGGTCAATCAGGTTGCTGAGGCCATGAAAGTGGATGTTTGCTCTATTTATTTACTCGATGAACGCAATCAGCGTTATGTCTTGATGGCCTCAAAAGGCTTAAATCCAGAATCTGTTGGACATGTCTCATTGCAGTTAGGTGAAGGCTTGGTCGGTCTGGTTGGGCAACGTGAGGAAATCGTTAACCTTGATAATGCCCCAAAGCATGAGCGCTTCTTGTACTTACCCGAAACGGGCGAAGAAATTTATAACTCATTCCTCGGCGTACCTGTCATGTACCGTCGTAAGGTTATGGGTGTTTTAGTCGTCCAAAATAGACTTCCTCAAGATTTTAGCGAAGCAGCCGAGTCCTTTTTAGTTACGCTATGTGCACAGCTTTCCGGGGTAATTGCACATGCTCACGCGGTTGGTAACATCGATGTATTTCGTAAACCAAGCAATGGACCTGCCTATAAAACCTTCCAAGGCGCTTCAGGTGCAGGCGGTGTTGCTTTAGGCCGCGCTATCATTTTATATCCACCTGCCGATTTGGGTGCTGTCCCTGACCGTGAAGCAGAAGATATTAGCCATGAACTTCGCCTTTTAGATCAAGCGATCTCATCAGTTCGTTCAGAGATTCGTTCTTTAGACGAAAAAATGCATGATTCACTCATGGCAGAAGAACGCGCTTTATTTAGTGTTTTCTTAAGAATGCTAGATGAAAATGCATTACCTGCAGAAATTAAAGATCTGATTCGTGATGGTCATTGGGCACAAGGTGCTGTACGTCGTGTAATTGAAAAGCACACTGCCCTATTTGCGCAAATGGAAGATGATTATCTTCGCGAACGCGTTTCCGACCTTAAAGATTTAGGCCGACGTATTTTGGCATGTTTACAAGAAGAAGATTCTAGCCACCGTGAACTCAGTCCAGACAGTATTTTAATTGGTGAAGAAATTAGTACTGCTGCGCTCGTCGAGTTACCGGTCGATAATATCGCTGCTATTGTAACCTCAGAAGGTGCAGCTAATTCACATATGGTGATTGTGGCACGCGCATTAGGTATTCCAACTGTAGTTGGTGTAACCGAACTGCCTGTAAATACGCTTGATGACGCGGAAATGATTGTGGATGCCTATCAGGGCCGTGTTTTTGTGAACCCTCCACGTCGTTTACGCCAACGCTATAAAGAAATTCAAAAAGAAGACGAGCAAATCGCAAAAGATCTCAAACAATACGAGACCAAAGAAGCGATTACTCCTGATGGGGTTTCTGTTCAACTTTTTGTAAACACGGGTCTCATGATTGATGTTGTTCGCGGCGTACAACGCGGCGCGCAAGGTGTAGGTCTCTACCGAAGTGAAATTCCATTCATGTTACGGGAACGTTTCCCAGGTGAAGAAGAACAACGTGCAATCTACCGCCAACAGTTGAGTCACTTTGCCAATAAACCAGTGGTAATGCGAACCCTCGATATTGGTGCCGATAAAGATTTACCGTACTTCAGTATCGAAGAAGAAAACTCGGCATTAGGATGGCGCGGTATTCGTTTTACACTCGATCATCCGGAGATTTTCTCAGCACAAATCCGGGCAATGCTCAAAGCCAGTATTGGTTTAAATAACTTGCATATTCTATTGCCAATGGTGACAACAGTAAGTGAAGTCGAAGAAGTACTTTATTTACTTGAGCGAGACTGGATAGCCGTGCAAGAAGAAGAGCAAGTTAAAATTACTAAACCAAAAATCGGGATTATGGTAGAGGTACCAAGTGTACTGCTACAAATTGATGAGTTTGCTGAACTTGTCGATTTCTTCTCGGTTGGTTCAAATGACTTAACTCAATACTTACTTGCGGTAGACCGTAATAACCCGCATGTGGCTAGCGTATATTCACACTTCCATCCATCTATTTTGCGTGCGTTGACTCGACTGGTGAAGGAATGTCACAAATACCAAAAACCGGTAAGTATTTGTGGTGAGATGGCGGGTGACCCATTATCAGCAATCTTACTAATGGCAATGGGCTTTAATACTCTTTCTATGAGTTCAAGCAATATCTTGCGTGTGCGTAAAGCAATTTGCCATGTACCAATGACAGATGCCCAAAAGTTACTTGATGATGTCATGAAAATGAATAACCCGCTTATTGTAAAAAGCTGGCTTGAGTATTACTTTAAAACGCATGGTTTGGCGGATATGGTTAAATCTAATCGCCTTGTCACCGTATAAATATTTAAAAAAGGAGAGTTTTAACTCTCCTTTTTAATTGAACTAGTTTTAGTTTTTTCTTTTTTCAAATCCTCATTTACCGTACTCACCAATTTTGCTTAACCCTTAAAATCGATTTTACCTATTAATATAGACAATTTAATCCATTTGAAAAATAAACAATCAAATTTTAGTATATTTAAAGAACGAAATTGAAAGATATTGCGATGTTTCAATGATTAAGGAGCTCATGCCATGCATCATTATTTGCAAAAGTCGAACCATTTTCCCTCTTGTTTTTTAGCCTTCATGCAGTAAATTGAAGGAATAATAAACAAAGGAAACTCATGTATTGTTGAATAAAAATGATGAGCTGACATAACAGTGAAAAAATTTTTAAAACGGTTTATCTCACCATTTGTTTCCTCATTTCTTTATTCGATAAGCATCATTTTTTAACCCAGAAGTCCAGGAAAATGAGCTTTCGGTTCCATTAAGAGCTCAAATAAATATTACCCAGAGAGAATATAATCATGTCAAACGAATCAAAATGTCCTTTTTCAGGTCATAACTCAAAACCGCAAGTAACAGTCGGTGGTGGCACGACTAATTTGCACTGGTGGCCAAATCAATTACGCGTCGACTTACTCAATCAACATTCAGAACGCTCTAATCCACTTGGTAAAGATTTTAATTACCGTGAAGAATTTAAAAAAATTGACTACTACGCACTTAAAGCGGATATCAAAAATGTCTTAACCGATTCCCAAGATTGGTGGCCAGCCGATTGGGGAAATTACACAGGCTTATTTATTCGTTTAGCATGGCATGCTGCCGGCACCTACCGTATGGGTGATGGCCGTGGTGGTGCGGGTCGTGGTCAACAACGTTTTGCGCCTTTAAATAGCTGGCCTGACAACGCAAGTTTAGATAAAGCACGCCGTTTACTATGGCCTGTTAAACAAAAATACGGTCAAAAAATATCATGGGCTGACTTATTTATTCTTGCCGGAAACATTGCACTTGAGTCTTCTGGCTTCCGTACCTTTGGTTTTGGTGCAGGCCGTGAAGATGTTTGGGAACCAGACAACGATGTAAACTGGGGCGATGAAAAAGAATGGTTAGCTCACCGTAACTCTGAAGCTTTAGCTGGCAGTAATCTTGCGGCAACCGAGATGGGACTAATTTATGTAAACCCTGAAGGTCCAGAAGCTAGCGGTGACCCAAGATCAGCTGCGCCGTTTATTCGCGCGACTTTCGGCAACATGGCAATGGACGATGAAGAAATTGTTGCTTTGATTGCAGGCGGTCATACTTTAGGTAAAACTCACGGTGCAGCCTCTGCTGACCATGTTCATGCCGATCCAGAAGGCGCTCCAATTGAGCAAATGGGCTTTGGCTGGGCAAATAGCTATGGCACAGGTGTGGGTAAAGATGCGATCACGTCAGGTTTAGAAGTAATTTGGTCACAGACTCCAACACAATGGAGCAATTACTTCTTTGAAAACCTATTCAAATACGAGTGGGTACAAGAACGTTCACCTGCTGGTGCAATCCAATGGGTAGCAGCAGATGCTGAGGCAATTATTCCTGATCCTTTCGACCCGTCAATTAAACGTAAGCCAACAATGTTGACTACAGATTTGACTTTACGTTTTGACCCTGAATTTGAAAAGATCTCTCGTCGCTTCCATAACGACCCTCAAGCCTTTGCAAATGCTTTTGCCCGCGCATGGTTCAAATTAACTCACCGTGATATGGGTCCAAAAGCACGTTATTTAGGTCCCGAAGTTCCTGCTGAAGATTTAATTTGGCAAGACCCATTACCGGCCGCTAACGCTATTCCATCTGCTGCAAGTATTGCTGATGCAAAAGCAAAAATTGTGGCATTAGGATTATCTGCCGGTGAGTTGGTTTCTCTTGGTTGGGCATCAGCATCAACATTCCGTGGTGGAGACAAACGCGGTGGAGCAAACGGTGCACGCATTGCTTTAGCTCCTCAACGTGGTTGGGAAGTCAATAAAAAAGCTGTTGAGACTTTAACTAAAATTGAAGAACTCAAAGCATCAACTCAATTATCATTGGCTGACTTAATTGTGCTTGCAGGGAACATCGGTGTAGAACAAGCTGCTCAGGCGGCAGGTTTCAACGTTAGCGTACCATTCGCTCCTGGTCGTGTAGATGCATTACAAAGTCAAACTGATATCGAAACTTTCCAACTACTACTCGGCGCTGCTGATGGCTTTAGAAACTGGAAAAAACAGGGAGTCAACACACCAGCTGAAATCTTATTGATTGATAAAGCTCAGCAACTGACTTTGACTGCACCAGAGTTAACTGCATTAATTGGTGGTTTACGTGTACTGGGCACCAATTGGGATGGTTCACAGCATGGTGTATTCACTCAGCAAGTCGGTGTACTTAGCACAGATTTCTTTACAAACTTACTCGACATGTCGAATGTATGGGCACCTGTTGATTCAACAAGTGAAGTATTTGAAGGCAAAGATCGTAAAACAGGTGCAGTTAAATTTACTGCAACACGCAATGATTTAGTCTTTGGTTCTAATTCAATCTTACGTGCATTGGCAGAGGTTTATGCTCAAGCCGACGGTAAAGAAAAATTTGTTAAAGACTTTGTTGCAGCATGGACAAAAGTCATGAATCTTGACCGTTTTGACTTAGCTTAATTTAAGTCGAAATAATAAAAAGCCAGTTCAATTTAAACTGGCTTTTTTAATATAAAAACCATAGGCTTTTAGACAGTCAATTTATGCCCTTCTCGAATACAATAAAAGGGATTAGCAAGTTTTGATGAAGCTTTAATAGCTTGAGCTAAAGCATGTTCAGGGTCTTCCCGATCTTCATCTGTTAACTGGAAAGTTCGATAGTGAATCGCTACAGAACGATGCGCTTGTAAATCCAAATGTGCATGAACTGCATCTTGAGGGTTCATGTGAACGTAGCTCATTAGTTTACGAGGTTCATAAGCTCCAATTGGAAGTAAAGCAACACGTGGTGCGCCATAACGTGCATGTATCTGTTTGAAGTGTGCTGCATAGCCAGTGTCACCAGCGAAAAAACAATGACCTGTTTTTGCTAAAACCGAAAAACCACCCCAAAGTGCTTTATTTTGATCACGTAAGCCCCGCCCCGAACCGTGCTGAGCAGGTGTATAGACAATTCTTAACTCATGATAAGGAATTTCTTGCCACCAATCCATTTCAATGACATGGAAATCTTTAGGCAAGTAAAACCCGTTGCCAAGCCCTGTATAAATCGGCATCGCAAATTTCTTGTGCAACCATTCAAGCGTTGCCAAATCCATATGATCATAATGATTATGGCTCAGTAAGACTCCATGAATAGTGGGCAACTGTTCCAAAGCAAAACCGGCCGGGCATACACGGCGTGGTCCACGCCCATGCAACGGACTCGCATAATCACACCAAACCGGGTCGGTAATAAAGTTATATGGTCCAATTTGAATGAGTACAGTAGCGTGACCTACAAACCATACTTGCCAATCATCTAAATCCGCATGAGGACGGTTCTGTGGTAAGGCAATTGGTGTATTCACATGAGTTTCGTATTCACCTTGAATATCAACATTCCATGTATAAGATTCACGAGTGACTAACCAACGCAATAATTCTTTCGATCCTCGTGCAGGCGATCTAGGCTGCTGATTATAAAAACGGGTGTCGTTTTCATGGCCCAATTCAGGATGACAAAAAGGCGGTTTTATCCATGTATGCGTCCAACAGGACTGAGTCGGCAATTGATAAGTTAATGTCGGCTTGTCTTTCATGGGCTTATTCTATGGTTGTAGCATCAGGAGGATGATTCATTCAATTTTCTATCTTAGCGATTTAAATAAATTAAGCTATGACACTTACACTTATTTATCATATAAATATCCCTTTATTTTTGTCGCCGCCGACATACACCAATCTAAAGTGCCACAAAAAAATGTTTAGATGTGTTGAGTTTGTGATTCGTTACTTACAGTTCTTATTAAAAGCTACTGTATAACATAACAATAGTATATAATAAGTAATCTACAGCTAAAGCATGAACTACTTTTATCTTAGTTATTCAATAAATCTTTTAAATTGCTTAATTTTATCAACTTTTATCGATGCTTGATAAACTAAAAAATAGAGCAATATAAGTGTGATACATTTACTATAAAAATACTTTCCAAAATTTTTCGCTAAAAAAATCAACACCTAAATCTCTGCATTAATAATAGATTTTTTCATAATATGAGAAAACTTTAAGTGATTTTTAAAAAAGAAATTAAAATTTCCTATGAAAATTTAAAAAAAACAGTTAATAATCGGCAATTAATATATTTTATAAATTAATAATTAAGAAAAATTTCATATTAATTTAATAATGATTTATAAATTTTCATTTATTTTATAAATATCTAAAGCATCTTCACGCTATATAGTTTTATGCTTTATACTTTACTTAAATCATAGTAAGACATTTTTTGGATTAGTCTTATGGAATTACGCCATCTTCGATATTTCATCACTGTTGCTGAAGAATTAAATTTTAGTAAGGCCGCTCTAAAACTCTATACTGCTCAACCCTCCCTTAGCCAACAAATTAAAGATTTAGAAGAAGATGTCGGTGTACGACTTTTAAACCGCACAAAACGTAAAGTCGAGTTAACTGAAGAAGGTGAAGTATTTTTAGAACATGCCCGTTTAACACTTGCTCAAGCAGATAAAGCTGTAGCGATGGCACGTCAAGTCTCAAAGGCCAAACAACAATTATTACGTATTGGTTTTGTCCCCATTGCAGAAATGAAAATTTTCCCGTACGTACTTCCTAATCTACGATTACAACATCCTGACCTGACCATTGAACTATCAAGCTTAAATAATACAGAACAACTCAAAGCATTAAAAAGAGGTGAACTCGACATCACCTTCACTCGTGATAATACCGAAACCGATGAAATCCAAAGCCAATTTGTTTTAACAGAACCATTAATTTTTTTATTACCTAGAAACCATCCTTTGGCTAAATATGAACGCATTCCTGTAAAAGCTTTACACGGTATAGATTTTATTATTCCTGCCGCCGAACAATCGAATACGCTGCACAATACTATTTTAGAATTTACTAAAACTCATGGTATTGATCTGAATATCGTACAAAAGGCCGATAGTATTTTACTCAATATTAATTCGATTGGGTCAGGTCTAGGTTGTACGATTTTACCAGCCTATGTTGCACCTCTAGGTGTATCAAATACAGTAGTTCGCCCTTTAGATGTGGATTTACCTTCTTTAGATTTATTTGTCAGTTATCGTAAAAATACAGAATCTGTAGGTGTTAAAAGATTTATTGACCAGCTCAATAAAGTGTTTCATCTTGATAAGAATCTCGATTAAATACGACAAATTAAAGTTAACTTTATTTGGCAATAATAAATTAGTTAGAAAATCTAAATTAAAGTATAAAATAAATGAGCTTAAGATTTATTTTATACTTTTGATCCATTATTTAAATTGCGATAATTTTTTATATTTTAGCTTATCAAAAATATTATTTAAAAAGACAATCAAAAGTATAAACAATATATAAAACTTAATGTTAAATTAACCAAATAGTAAAAAAATAGTTTTTACGGCATAAGGAGAGTCGAGTAAATGTTGGGACTATTAAAGCATTTGGGGCGTAGCGTAAAAAACCGACCTCACTTCTTTATTGCTTTATTCGTTGGCGTTATTGCCGGAATTCTATTGACTTGGTTTACCGCATGGAAATGGTCTACTATTTTATTAGTAAGCTGGAACGGTTCGATTGGCTTATATTTATTGAATGTTTTCAAACTTATGAAAAATGCTGATCACTCTCAAATGCAGCAGCAAGCTAAAAAACAAGATGAAAGCAAATGGGTCATTATGCTGATTGTTTTACTTGCAATTTCTATGTGTCTAGTTGCTATATTAGTACAGCTGTCTCAGCTTCCTTCTGACCATTATGCAAAATTAGGACATGTTGCTTTAGCTTTACTTACCATTGTTTCAGCATGGCTTTTTATGCACACCGTTTTCGCCTTGCACTATGCACATGACTTTTACATGGCTTTATCCAGAAATGAAGAAAGTGGTGGATTAGATTTTCCAGGGACCAAAAATCCAACATATCCTGATTTCTTATATTTTAGTTATATTATTGGTACTTCAGCACAAACAGCAGATGTATCGGTTACCACTAGGCATATGCGTTTGCTAAACTTATTTCATTTCGTTCTGGCATTTGGCTTTAACACGACTATTTTAGCAATTTGTATTAACGTCGCTGCGGGTTTTATTAGCAATTAAAGCTTTTGATTAAAAAACAAAAAGCCACCTTAAAAGGTGGCTCGAAGCAGCATAGGTTTACAATAATCCACCCATACTGCTTTGTTTTAACCCTTCACGTTGTTTAATCGTTTCAACATAACGTGTAATGGTAGGGTGTGATTCAATCGTGTTCATTTTCAATTGCCATAACAACATCGCGCCCACGCTGACATCTGCTGCCGTAAACTGTTCACCACATAAGTATGGATTAGCCTCACTCAGCCCTTGAATCAAAGCTTGGTAAGCATCGTTGTAATCACCATAACTCACAAACATTTTTTGCTCAGGAGATACTTTTATTCCTAGAGCTTTATCAACGCCAGCAGCTTCCCAAGGTCCAGCCATCATAAATAACCAACGATAGTACAAACCACGCTTCGGATCATTCAAGGCTGGTGCCAAGCCTTTGTCACTAAACTTGTCCGCAAGATATGCGCAAATTGCCCCTAACTCATAAATAACAACATCGCCATCTACCAATACAGGTACTTTTCCAAAAGGATTAATTTTTAAATATTCTGGTGACTTCATCTCGGTTCGGTATGCAACTTCAATACGTTCACATTCAACACCAAGCTCGACTAAAAGCCAGTCGATCACTACACCACGCGATTCTTTGTTAGTATAAAGTTTAAGGCTCATTTTTATGGCTCCTTGTTTATCGTGGTTCTAGTCTACAAATATCTTTTGTCAGTTTTTGTCAGTAGTCTGCGATTCTTGTGCCCACCACTGCTGGAAGAGTTGCTGCTTAAATGATGGATATAATTCTTGGGTTAAACTTAAGTGTTGAATACGATCCATTCTAAAATGTCGAAAGTCCTGCCTTAGTTCACACCATGCGGCCAACACAATTTTGTCATTAAAGTATCCCAAGGCAAATGGCCACAAGGTTCGAACGCTACTTCGTTGTTGTTCATCATGATAATGCATTGTAATTTTGACTTGCTGCCGAATGGCTAAACGTACTTGTTCAACCTGATTTTTATCTACAGGCAGCCATGTGTTAAATGCTCTTAAGGTTGTTTGCTGTAATAAATATTGGCGATGTTCAGGCAGCACAGAATTTAATTTAGCTAAGATTGATGTAGAAGCCGATTGTAAAGATTGATCGGGTACACTCTTCAACCAATACAACGCCAGAAAAATAGCTTCAACTTCATTTTCATTGAGCGTCATTGGTGGCAATACTATGTCTTCTTTAAGCCGAAATCCTAAACCCGCTGATGCATCGATTCTCACACCTTGGGCTCGTAGACTATCAATATCGCGGTAAATACTACGAACACTAATTCCCATACGCTCAGCCAAGACGTGTGCAGTCACTGGATAACGGGATTCACGAAGTTGCTGTAAAAGATTTAATAAACGAATAGAACGGCTCATTTTTCTCGTCTTATTGTTATTGGTCATACAATAAGAGGGAATAAATTCCCCCTTCTTATATCATTCTAAATTACGCTACATCTGCATTAGATAACTTTGCATACTCTCTTAAAAAGTTGTGCAGTTCAGGTACATCTTTAGCAATCGTTAAAGGCTGGAACTGTTGTAGAACTTCGATCGAATGCACACCATAGCCAACACCAATACGTGGCATACCTAAACGCTGTGCCATCTCAAGATCATAGCTACTATCACCAATCATTATGGCGCGCTCGACGCTTACCCCTGTTACATTCAAAATTTCCTGCAACATGAGTGGATCTGGTTTTGAACGGGTTTCATTGGCTGCTCGAGTCACATCAAAAAGATGAGTACTCTGTGTTTTTGCAATCACACGGTCTAACCCACGGCGGTTTTTACCTGTTGCTACCGCAAGTTTTAAACCTTGAGCTTTTAAGTCATGAAGTAAATCAGAAATACCCTCGAACCATGCATCATTTGTCGAGTTGGCAATATAGTGATCGCCATATGCTTTTAAAATCGATTCATGTAGCTCTGGTGTTTCCGGAAATAAAGTTTGCATCACTTCCGGTAAACCTAAACCAATAATACTTTTTGCGGCTTCATCCGTTAGCGTTAACTCATGCTGCTCAGCCGCATGCTGTAAACTTGCAACAATCTGACCGACAGAATTATATAAAGTACCATCCCAGTCAAAAATCACTAATTCGGTTTTCAGACTCATTTTGCTACTCTCAAAGCCTCTAATAACTGGGTCATGTCTTCTGGTAACGGTGCTTCAATCGTTGGATAACCGGGAATATCTAAACGCATCGCATGTAAACATAGACGACGTGCTTCAGGACCCGAATAAGCAGTGTTGTGACCATATTTATCGTCACCCAGCAAAGGATGTCCAATACTTAAACCATGTACACGAATTTGATGGGTACGACCCGATAAAGGCGAAGCATGAACCAGTGTGGCATTTTTAAAGCGCTCTGCAACCACCCATTCAGTTTTACTTGGCTTACCTTCTTTAGATACACGTACGCGACGCTCGCCATTTGCTAGCTCATAGCGAAATAGAGGAGCATCAATGAGTTGTTTATCAAGACTTACCTGACCTTTTACAATAGCGGCATAGGTCTTACGAATTTTGTGTTCACGCAACATATCTTGTAGCAACTTTAAAGTGCTACGCTTTTTACTAATCATGACCAGACCAGAAGTGTCACGGTCAATACGATGAATCAGTTCTAAATATTTTTTACCTGTTGCCGCGCGTAGTGCCTCAATCAAACCATACGCCACGCCACTACCGCCATGTACGGCAATACCTGAAGGTTTATTTACAACTAATAGGCCTTCATCTTCGTAAACCACACGGCTTAATAAACCTTGAGCTACAGTGTCGCTTACAGGAACAGCAGTTTCATCTTTTTGTTCATAACGAATAGGCGCAACGCGAATCTGGTCGCCAATTGCAAGTTTGGTCTCGGCTTTAATACGTTTTTTATTTACGCGAACCTGACCTTCACGAATCAAACGATAAATTCGACTCTTTGGTACACCCTTCAAACGTGAAAACAGGAAATTATCGATTCGTTGTCCTGCTTGATGCTCATCCACCTCAAACCAAGTGACACTTTGCCATTGCTGTGTAGAATTCATACTAATATTTAAACCTGAAATTTTACGAAATTTGATTAATAAATGACCGATTAGCTTAGTTTTTTCACAAGAAATCTAAGCTTAGCCCATAGGCAGATGCTGCAAGGTTTGATATAGTCAGCGCACGGATACCACCGTAAGTGAACATCTAAAGGGAAATTTCCCTGATTGAAACCTCAATCAAAATGATGCTTTCATCACCAGCTCGGACAGGTCCTAAAGAATTATGCCGACGCCGAAGGCTTATTATATCGGCAAAATGACAAACTGTTGCGTTTAATTCAGTTTGTTCAAAAAAATATGTTACCAACTCTAGTTGGTTATGGAACGTAAACTGATACACATCAGACAAATCGATCCTTAATGTTGCCTTCAGGCTAAAGCGTTGATGCATTGGAACTGCCGAAAGCACCGATACGATGAGCATTCCGTATCAAACTTCCAATAAAGAAGTCACTTCGCGCCCAATGACAGTGAAAGTCATTAACCAATGCACCGCTCCCCCGCCAGTGAAGCAAAAGGGAATTCCGATTTAAAGGTTGAAGCAGTATTGCCTACATCACAGACGAGAATCGAAGCTAAGGCTAAATGTAGCCGGTAACAGATGACTCAGACCACAAGTATTTTGAGATCTGGGAAATGATCCGTCATGTTCGATGTTCGTTCAGAACCTTTAAGTTTGTTTGGTTTGTTTGTGTGAGTCACTATTAGGTGTCACACCCATGAAACGTATGTTGATTAATGCAACTCATGCCGAAGAAGTTCGCGTTGCACTTATCACTGGTAATCGTCTTTACGATTTTGATTTAGAGAATCGTACCCGAGAACAGAAAAAATCCAATATCTATAAAGGCCATGTCACCCGCGTAGAACCTTCATTAGAAGCTGTTTTTGTTGAATACGGCGCAGGTCGTCAAGGCTTCTTATCTATGCGTGAAATTGCGAACAGCTATTTTCAGGCAGACCCACGTCAAACTTCAAACATTCGTGAACTTATTACTGAAGGCACAGAGCTTTTAGTTCAGGTTGAAAAAGAAGAACGTGGTAATAAAGGTGCAGCCCTTTCTACTTTTATTTCTCTTGCAGGCCGTTATTTGGTTCTTATGCCAAACAACCCGAAAGGTGGTGGTATTAGCCGTCAAATTTCAGGTTCAGTGCGTGAAGAGTTAAAAGAAATTTTAGCGTCTTTAAATGTACCTCGTGGTATGAGCGTTATTGTACGTACCGCTGGTATTGGCCGTACTCAAGAAGAATTACAACTCGACTTACAACACTTGCTTGACCTTTGGGCACAAATTCAAAGTACAGCAAGCTCAGGCCCTTCTCCGATGCTTGTTCATCAGGAAGCTGGCGTTGTAACACGTGCGATTCGTGATTACTTACGTGATGACGTTGCTGAAATCTTAATTGATAGTGAACAGGCTTATAACGAAGCATATAACTTTGTTAAAGCAGTAATGCCACGTCAATTAGACAAATTAAAAACTTATACTTTAAACGAGCCATTATTCGCTCATTTTGGTATTGAAAGCCAAATTCAAACTGCTTACGAACGTGAAGTAAAACTTCCTTCTGGCGGTTCAATCGTAATTGACCAGACTGAAGCTTTAGTTTCAATCGACATTAACTCTGCGAAATCAACTCGCGGACATGACGTTGAAGAAACTGCACTGAATACAAACCTTGAAGCAGCAGAAGAAATTGCTCGTCAACTTCGTCTTCGTGACATTGGCGGTTTAGTTGTGATCGACTTCATCGATATGACTAAAGAACGCAATCAACGTATGGTTGAAGCAAAACTTCGTGAAGCAACCCAAAGCGATCGTGCCCGTATTCAGTTCGGTCAGTTGTCTCGTTTTGGCTTAATGGAAATGAGCCGTCAACGCTTACGTCCATCGCTTGAAGAAGCAACAGGTTATGTATGCCCTCGCTGTCATGGTACAGGCATGGTTCGTGACTTACGTTCACTTTCTCTTTCAATCATGCGTAAAGTTGAAGAGATTGCTCTTCGTGAACGTCATGGTGAAGTTCAGGTTGAAGTTCCAGTTGAAATTGCAGCCTTCTTGCTTAATGAAAAACGCCATAGTTTGGTGTATTTAGAGCAAACTTCTGGTGTACGTGTAACTGTATTACCTCACCCGCACTTAGAAACTCCACATTACGAAATTGCTTATAACCCAGATGGTTTTGCTCCATCTAGCTATGAACGTACTGAAGCAACTCGCTCTAGTGAGAAAGAGTTAGGTTATGAGTCTTCTGAATGGCATTTAGAAGAAGCAGATCATGCTCATGTAACAGCTCCTGCTTCAAAAAATGGTTCTGCTCAGAAAAAGACAAGCCATACAACTCAACCTGTAGTACAGCAACCTGCAGCTCAAAAAGCAGCAAGCCCTTGTGCATGGTTAGAAAACTTATTTGTTCAAAAACAAGCGCAAACTGTTGATCAATCTCGTTCAGCACAAAACGCTGCTGCTGCGATTGAGCAAATGGTAAATACGGGTGCTGTTAGCCGTGGTCAGTTCGGTCAAGTAGCCGTACCGGCTGTTGCAGAAGTTGCGCCAGTTCAAACAAATAACGCTTATATTTCACAGTCACCTGTGAAACAAGAAGTTCGTGAACATGTTGAAAAAGATGATAAATCTCAGCAACAACGTCAGAACAACAAAAAGCGTAAACATAAAGAGCAACGTGAGCAGCATCACCAATCTCATGAACAGCAACATCAAGTGCATGAAGAAGTGGTTCAGTTGTCACGCCAAGAGCAACGTGAGTTAAAACGTCAGCAAAAACGTCAACAACAGCAAGATCAGCAACATCAAAATAATGATGTACAACAAACTGAAAATGTTGTTCCACGTCGTGATCGCAATAATCAACAGCGTCCGAACCGTCCAAATCGCCACCGCGATCCAAGCGTATTAAATGAAAATCAAAATACGCCGGCACCAGTTGTTGTTGATGAAAAACAAGTTAAAGTTGATGTGATTGATGCACCTAAGCATGATGTCATGAACACTGCTTTAATTATTAATGTTGATCAAGGTCAAAGCGAGATTGTGGCGCTTACACCTGAACGCCAAGTTGAGCGTGTTGAGCCTACTCCTGCTGAAGTTGCTCCAGAGTCAACACCAGCTCCTGTTGCAGAAGAGAAAGCAGTTGTTGCTGAAGCAAAAAATGAAGCTCAGCCAACTGAACAAGCTGCTCAGCCACAAATCCAACGTGCTAGCAATGACCCACGTATGCGTCGTCGTCAGCAACGTGAGGCTAAACAAGCCAAAGCTGCTGTGCCATCTATTGCGCCATCGCAAATACCAACTTTGGCACAACACACGATCGGTAGCTTAATTCGTCATGTATATGGCGAAGACTGTACCGTATTGATTGAACAATTTGGTTTAGTACCAACGTTTAATCGTGCATTGCAAAAGTTTGCAGAACAGTATACAAGTACTTTAGTGGTTGAAGTAACTTCTGAAACAGAAGAGAAAAAGCCTGTAACTCGTGATGCAGAACTTCCAAGCCATAAACCGGCTGAAGAAGCAGAACCAGCACCAGTACTTCCACTTACTCCATCGCAAGCACCGACTCCACGTGTTGCAAATGACCCGCGTGAACGTCGCCGTTTAGCAAAATTAGCTGCGGAGCAAGCATTTGAGCAAGTGAAACAACAACATTCTGCTCAAGAAGAAGTTGTAACTCCTGCTCCTGTAGCAGAAGAAACTGTTGCTACTGCACCAGCTGAAACACAAGCTACTGCTGAACCAGAACAGCAACCGCTTGAACTTAATCAGTCAACTGAAGTTGCACAGCCTGAAGCTGCTCCTGTAGAAGAAAAAACTACAGAAACAGTAGCTGAAGCTCCTGTAGCAAAAGAACCTGCGCCATCAAAAGCAACAAGCAAAGCGAAAGTAGCTCCTGAAGAAACAGCGGCTCCGACTGAAGCGGCAGCTGATGCTGAAACAGAAGACGCTAAAGCCGACAAGGATAAACCAAGTCGTCCTCGCCGTCCTCGTGGCCGTCCGCCAAAAAAAGCTAATCCTGTAGCTGAGTAAGCCATTTGCTCAATTGCAGCTAATTTAAACAAACCTAGTCATTTCGATGACTAGGTTTTTTTTGTTATTTTTAACCAATTAGGTTGATTGCACTAGAAGAAAAGTTTTAAAAGCATGGTGAACCATGAAAACTATTGGACTTTTTGCCCCACAACCTTTTTTGGATTGATCGAAAAATAAATAGGATTGATATGAGCCAGACAACACAGACCGATATCATTACGCTTGGTGATGTTGCCACAAGACTTCCTAGCTTCATTCCCAAAGTACCCCATATCCTAAATGGTCTTAGACAGGCTTATTTAAGAACATCACATACTCCAACAGGTTTGGGTATTGCTTTTGAAAAAGCTGTTAAGCGAAATCCTAAAGGCGCGGCATTATTATTTGAAGATCAAAGTTATTCTTATGAAGCTTTAAATGAATGGGCAAACCAGATTTCCCATTACTATCTCTCCTTGGGAGCACATAAGGGTGACGTCATTGCTGTAATGATTGAAAACCGCTCGGAGCTGATTGCAACAATTGTTGGTTTAGCCAAGATTGGAGTCACGATTGCACTTGTGAATACATCACAAGTCGGTAAGGTTCTTGCTCATAGCATCAATCTGGTAAAGCCAATTGCTGTTATTGCGGGTGAAGAAGTTCGTGCTGCTATTGACGAAATTCGTCAGGATTTAAATGTTCCTAA
This sequence comes from Acinetobacter sp. 766875, assembly GCF_000582055.1. Classification (NCBI taxonomy): domain Bacteria; kingdom Pseudomonadati; phylum Pseudomonadota; class Gammaproteobacteria; order Moraxellales; family Moraxellaceae; genus Acinetobacter; species Acinetobacter sp. 766875. The sequence goes on from NZ_JEXX01000002.1 coordinate 311,585, forward strand.
AGATCGTTTCCACTGGTTCGCAGATCAGGCAACCCGTCAAAATTCGGGTACAGCACCTCAAGGTTATATCAATCTAGCTGACCAAATTGATCAATTTCCAAAATTTAACCCATCCACTACCCATTCTGTGACTGGTAATGATGGCCTGTTTTATATTTACACCTCTGGTACAACAGGTTTACCAAAGGCAGTTATTTTCAAACACAGTCGCTGGACATTAGCGTATGGTACTTATGGCCATATCTTAAACTTAGGCCCAGATGACGTTATGTACGTAACCTTACCGCTTTACCATGCAACAGGTGTGGTGGTTTGCTGGTGTGGTGTAATTGCTGGAAGTGCAACCCTTGCAATTCGTCGTAAATATTCGACTAGCGCATTCTGGAAAGACGTTCAAAAATTTAATGCGTCTGCAATTGGATATGTCGGTGAACTTTGTCGCTACCTAATGGATGCCCCTGTTACGGAACTTGACCGTAACCATCGTGTTACCAAAATGATCGGTAACGGCATGCGCCCAAATATCTGGGACAAGTTCAAACAACGTTTCGGTGTTAAAGAAGTGCTTGAGCTTTATGCATCGAGCGAAGGTAACGTCGGATTTAGCAACATTTTCAACTTTGACAACACAGTTGGCTTCTCTCCTACACCATATGCCATTGTTCAGTTCGACAAAGAAAAAAATGAACCAATCCGCGATAAAAACGGCTGGTGCCAAAAAGTAAAAGCAGGTGAAGTTGGCCTACTCATTGGGAAAATTACTAGCCGTTCTCCATTTGATGGTTACACCGACCCTGAAAAGAACAAGTCTGTGATCTGGAAAGATGTTTTCAAAAAAGGTGACTCTTATTTCAACACTGGTGATTTAGTTCGAGATATCGGTTTCCGTCATGCTCAGTTTGTGGACCGCCTAGGCGACACTTTCCGCTGGAAAGGTGAAAACGTATCGACCACTGAAGTGGAAAACATGGTGTGTGAATACGAAAAAATTGCTGAAGCTGTTGTGTATGGTGTAGAAATTCCAAATACCAACGGCCGTGCTGGTATGGCAGCAATTACGCTGGCAGATGGTGAAGAGTTAAATGATGCAGATTTAACCGAAATGGTCACTGTGTTTAAGAAGTGTTTGCCTGCTTATGCTGTACCGGTATTTTTACGTGTACAAAAAAAGGTCGAAACAACAGGCACATTTAAATATCAGAAGAATAAACTGAAAGAAGATGCGTTTAATCCGAGCAAAACTTCTGAACGTTTACTCGCTTTATTGCCTGGTGCAAGCAGTTACTGTGACATCACAACTGAAATTTTTGACAACATTCAGGCATATAAATACCGTTTTTAGTTCATTTTTTAGCTAAACAAGAGGAAATCGTGCTTTTTATAGGCAATCATGCAAATGTTTTTAAATTTCCTCTTGTGTTAGTTGAATAACTTGCTAAAATACGCGACATCAAAACGATACGGGTCGTTAGCTCAGTTGGTAGAGCAGCGGACTTTTAATCCGTTGGTCCCGCGTTCGAGTCGCGGACGACCCACCACTTATCTGTTTTGAACCTATTTGGGTCGTTAGCTCAGTTGGTAGAGCAGCGGACTTTTAATCCGTTGGTCCCGCGTTCGAGTCGCGGACGACCCACCACTTATCTGTTTTGAACCTATTTGGGTCGTTAGCTCAGTTGGTAGAGCAGCGGACTTTTAATCCGTTGGTCCCGCGTTCGAGTCGCGGACGACCCACCACTTATCTGTTTTGAACCTATTTGGGTCGTTAGCTCAGTTGGTAGAGCAGCGGACTTTTAATCCGTTGGTCCCGCGTTCGAGTCGCGGACGACCCACCAAATTCTAAAAAGCCTCTCACAATTTGAGAGGCTTTTTTTATTGTTATCTTATTTTCTTTTTATGACTAAAAGATGACGATACATTTTCGATTTAAAACCTCTCCCACCCAATTCATAAAAACTTCTAATCGTTTCGGAATATAAGTCCTGTTGGGATACAAAATATTAAGTGGAAGTGACGGTGCACTATAAGCACTCAGGACCTCAACCAAGATTCCCTGCTCAATTTTATCTTGAACATCATAGTAAGGAACTTGAATAATCCCTAAACCTGCACAGGCCGCAGCACTATAAGCTTCCGTATTATTTACACTTAAAGCACTATCCATCATCACGCTTCCTCCTTGATATACAAACTCACCCTGCTTTTCACCTACGGCTCCCGCATAGTTAATGAGTTTGTGCTGAGATAGATCTTCTAATTGTTCAGGCATACCGTACTGTTCTAAATAGCCTCTACTTGCACAATTCACCATGACCAAATGGCCAATAAATCTTGCAATTAAACTACTGCTATCTAGCTCACCTACCCGAACAACACAGTCAATTCCTTTTTCAATTAAGTCAGTCATGTCATCAGAACTATTAAGCTGCAAATGTATATCTGGATAGCGATGATAAAAATCTGACAGTTCAGGAATAATTACTTGATGCACAATCCGACTGGGCATCGAAATTTTTAATGTGCCTCGGTAATGCTGTTTTTGGGTCTGAATGAGTTGTTCTAATTGTTCATAGTCCAATAAAAGATTTTGGCATTCTGGCAATATTCGCTGTCCATCTTGCGTAAGACTGACTTTACGTGTAGTTCGATGAAATAAGCGTACGCCATAGTGAGTCTCAAGCTGTTGAATAGCACTCGTTACTGTTGAGCGCGGTAAATCGAGTCGATGTGCAACCTCACTAAAGCTTTGTCGTTTAGCGACTTCTGTAAAAATAAAAAATTGCTGCAAACGATCCATTTAATTGTTCGTATTTTCTGAATAGTTAAACCAAACTAGCACAATTGATCAAAAATTACCGCCAATCTAGACTAAAAATACATTAAAACAAGTCATCATAGGAACAATCATCATGACAACTCATAGCCTCAAAGATAAAGTTGTATTGATTACTGGCGGTGCTAAAAACCTCGGCGGACTCATTAGTCGAAAATTTGCAGAACAAGGAGCAAAACTCGCAATTCACTATAATAGTTCAGAAACTCAAGCAGATGCCGAGCAAACACTCGCAGACGTAAAAGCCTTGGGTGCAGATGCAATTCTAATTCAGGCAGATCTAACAGATATCGATAACATCGAGAAGCTATTCTTAGACACTAAGCAGCATTTTGGTGGAATAGATATTGCGATTAATACAGTTGGAAAGGTCTTAAAGAAGTCATTTTTAGAAACGACAGAACAAGAGTTTGATAGCATGAGCGATATCAACTCAAAAATTGCCTATTTCTTTATTCAATCGGCAGGTCGACATTTAAATAACGGTGGAAAAATCTGTTCAATCGTGACTTCTCTTCTTGCAGCCTATACTGGACTCTATTCAACCTATGAAGGTTTAAAAGCACCTGTTGAGCATTACACCCGCGCTGCATCGAAAGAATTTGGAGATCGCCAGATTTCTGTAACTGCTGTTGCACCAGGTCCAATGGACACACCGTTCTTTTATGGCCAAGAGTCTGCTGAAGCAGTCGCTTATCATAAATCAGCTTCAGCTTTAGGTGGACTTACTAAAATTGAAGATATTGAGCCTCTCGTTCGCTTTTTAGTCACTGATGGTTGGTGGATTACGGGCCAGACGATTTTCGCAAATGGCGGTTATACTACCCGCTAAAATTAAAAAAGCCGCATCTAATCGTGCGGCTTTTTCTTTAGGACTATTTAATTATAAAAACTCTTCGAGTATCGAATTTAAGAAAATATGCCCTTGCTCTGTACAGGCCAAACGAGTGCTGTCCTCTACCAGAAGTTTCCTTGCCCGTAATGAAGTAAGCACATCATTTAAATCATCTAAACTTAAGCCTGTACGCTGTTTATATAAATCGGCTTTTACCCCATCATTTAAGCGTAAAGCATTCATCATAAACTCAAAAGGTAGTTCATCTGCTTCAATCTTTTTCATTTGTAAATGTTCTGCTGGAACTTTAGCTAAATAGTCTTTCGGCAAACGAGTCTTTTGGAAACGATAGACGCCATCTGACTGTGTTACTTTGCCATGTGCACCTGCACCAATTGCAAGGTAATCACCAAACTCCCAATAATTTAAATTATGAGCTGAAGGCTGCTCTTTACGCCAAGCTGACACTTCATAATTGATAAAGCCATTTGCTTTTAGATATGCTTCGCCTTGCTCTTGAATATCTTCTAACACTTCATCTTGAGGTAGAACAGGCTGCGTTCGGAAAAACACGGTATTTGGCTCAATAGTAAGTTGATACCAACTGATATGTGTAGCACCATGCTCTACAGCCATCTTTAAATCATAAAGTGCTTGTTCGAGTGTTTGTTCAGGCAGACCATGCATTAAATCGACATTAACTCGCTTAAAGCCTGCTTGTCTTGCTTGCTCTATTGCATCCATAGCATTATTTGCTGAATGAATACGTCCAAGCTTTTGCAAGTGATCTGTATTAAAAGTCTGTACACCAATCGACAACCGGTTAATCCCCGCCTCTAAATAGCCTGCAAACGGGTCATGTTCTAGTGTTCCCGGATTAGCTTCTAAAGTAATTTCACAGTTATCTTCAAGTTTAAGTAATGACTTAAGCTGCTCAAACAGCCATGCATAACCTTTAGCAGAAATAAGTGAAGGCGTTCCCCCACCAATAAATACACTGTGAATTGAACGCCCTTGTGCCATCTCAACTTGAGTTTTAAAGTCGGCCACTAAGGCTTTTAAATAGATTTGCTCGAGTTCTGACGAAAGCGCACCATCAGGCACCGCATGCGAGTTAAAGTCACAATATGGACATTTACGCACGCACCAAGGCATGTGGATATATAAAGATAACGGAACAGAAGCAGGGTTTAATACAGCCAAGGAACAAGGTCCAATTTACACAATATTTCTATTTTAACATGACTGCATCAATGGGCTTATGAAAACATACCTTAATTGCTTTAGACTGTTTTTAAACATACTTAAATATTGATAAAAATGATGAAATTCTCTAGTCAACTTTTCCTGATCTTACCCTTAGCTATGGGAATCGGTGTTGCCATGGCTTTTCAGACTGCAATCAATGCTCAGCTTCGTGAGCAATTACACTCACCATTACAAGCGGCATTGTTATCATTTTTCATAGGCACTATTGTCTTGGCCATTATGGTGTTCTTCCAAAGTGCTGAAAAACCCTCTTTAAGTGAAATATCTAATATTCCTTGGCTTCTTTGGACCGGAGGATTTCTTGGGGTTTATGCAATTAGCATGAGCATTTATACTGCACCTAAGCTTGGTTTTTTAACCTTTACAGGGTTAGTCGTTTTTGGACAATTGGTCATTTCTATGTTACTTGATCATTTTGGCTGGTTAGGCACCGAAAAGACACCTGTTACATGGCAACGGTTTCTTGGTGGAGTGGTCATCTTTGTTGGTGTGTTACTCACCTTGCAGCGCTAGTTTCATTTTTATATTTATAAAGAGTACCTTTTGTGTCGAATGTCACGTCGTTTCGGGCTGAATTAAAACAACTCTTCCATTTAATGTTACCTATTTTAATTACGCAGTTTGCTCAAGCAGGGTTCGGGTTAATTGATACCATTATGGCTGGGCATTTATCTGCCGCAGACTTAGCCGCTATTGCGGTAGGTGTAGGGTTATGGGTTCCCATTATGCTTCTGTTTAGCGGCATCATGATTGCAACTACGCCGTTAGTTGCAGAGGCAAAAGGCGCTAGAAATACAGAACAAATTCCTGTGATTGTTCGTCAGTCATTATGGGTTGCCATCATTTTAGGTGTAATGGCTATGCTCATTTTGCAGCTTATGCCTTTTTTCTTACACGTATTCGGTGTTCCAGAAAGCTTAAGACCTAAAGCAAGTTTATTCTTGCATGCTATTGGTTTGGGTATGCCTGCTGTAACTATGTACGCAGCGCTACGTGGCTATTCAGAAGCTTTAGGCCACCCACGTCCTGTAACCGCGATTAGCTTATTGGCCTTAGTGGTTTTAATCCCGCTTAACATGATTTTTATGCATGGCTTAGGACCAATTCCAGCCTTAGGTAGTGCAGGCTGTGGCTTTGCAACCTCCATTTTACAATGGCTGATGCTGATCACTTTAGCAGGCTATATCTATAAAGCTTCTGCTTATCGAAATACTTCTATTTTTAGTAGATTTGACAAAATTAACCTGACTTGGGTTAAAAGAATTTTAAAGCTTGGCTTGCCAATTGGTTTAGCAGTGTTCTTTGAAGTAAGTATTTTTAGTACAGGTGCATTAGTCCTTAGCCCATTAGGTGAAGTGTTTATTGCTGCACACCAAGTGGCTATTTCAGTTACCTCTGTGTTGTTTATGATTCCGCTATCACTTGCAATTGCCTTAACCATTCGCGTGGGGACGTATTATGGTGAAAAGAACTGGGCTTCCATGTACCAAGTACAAAAGATTGGTCTAAGCACAGCAGTATTTTTTGCTCTATTGACTATGTCGTTTATTGCCTTAGGCCGTGAACAAATTGTCTCGGTTTATACTCAAGATATAGACGTTGTACCTGTTGCCATGTATTTACTCTGGTTTGCAATGGGGTATCAGTTGATGGATGCTCTACAAGTCAGCGCTGCCGGCTGTTTAAGAGGCATGCAAGACACACAAGCACCAATGTGGATTACCCTAATGGCTTATTGGGTGATCGCTTTCCCAATCGGGCTTTATTTGGCACGTTATACCCATTGGGGCGTAGCTGGCGTATGGCTTGGTTTAATTATTGGTTTAAGTATCGCCTGTGTTTTACTGCTCTCACGGCTCTACCTAAATACAAAGCGCCTAAGTCAAACCTAATAAAAAAGCCGATGAAATATCGGCTTTTTTATTTTATGCAGACTTTGCCCGCGGGCTTGCTCCAATTTGCCAGACAAAAGGTAAATCCGTACGGTTTACTTCCCAATCTCCAATCACTTTTTCTTTATAAATAAGCGGATTATGTGAAGACACAGTACGCGCATTACGCCAGAAACGATCAAGTTGTTTCGCTTGGCTACTTGCTGATGCACCTAATGCATTAAATAACTGACTTGTTAAATCAAGCACTAAATTGGAAATCACGACCTGCCCTTGTGCCGACTCAAGCTCGGCATCTACATTAAACTGATGCTCTTTCACTTCAGACTCGGCAAAATGGCTTTCATAAGCCTTTTGTAATGCCTCGGCCGTTTTCAAGGTGATTGCTTCACTTGCATAAGCTTGAGCTGAGGCCTTACCGACCACTTGTAAAACTTGTGGGTCGTGACGAACCAAGTCACCATTACCATGACTAAAAATACGTTTGCGTTCACGAATTTCCTGACTGAACGTCTCGACTGCAGCGCGCGCAATACCTGTTAATGTTGCAAGATGCACCACCTGATAAAAAGCGGTTTGATACTTAAAACGTTGGTCAAATGGAATGAGGTTTGAAGCTGGCAAATGAACTTGATGTACTTTTAAAGTACCACTGCCGGTTGTCTTTTGACCAAAGCCATCCCAATCATCAAGCACACTTACACCTGTTTCATGACGGTAAATAGCAGCAATCACATGACGGTCATTTACCTCATCGTAAGCAAATAAATCAATCCAGTCTGCAAAGATACTGCCAGTTGAATAGTACTTTTCACCATTTACCACCAAGTTACCCGAAGCGTCTTTGGTGACACGTGTAACGACATCACCAATCTGTACATTTCCAACTTCTGTCCATGCATTTCCGACTAAATCGCCTTGTATAAAACGCTGAAACCAGACTTCTTGCGAATGCTCTTTATGAGCAACCAAGCGGTCTTCAACAAATGCAAAATGACCACGTAAAGCTTGTACAATATTGGAATCAGCTTCTGCTAACTCTGCTAAAAGCTGGAACAGTTGAGGTAATGAAACCCCATCTCCACCATATTTACGGGGTACTCGTACAGCACCCAACTTAGCTTCTTTTAACCACTGAATCGGTTCAAAAGGTAAGATTCGCTCTTTTTCCCGTTGAATTGCACCTTGCGCAATTTTCTCAAAAATAGGACGAAATCTGTTTGCAACCTTTTCATAATCCGCGCCTACCGATAGTTCTTCTAATTCAATTTGAGCTGTTGTCATCGTTATTCTCCTAATTTTGTTTTTTCTTCAATTTAACTCCATGCATGACGAGGTGGTTGAACTCCATTGAGGTAGTAGTTACCGACAATGTGATATTTCCAACGCACAGGGTCATGCAAGGTATGGGTACGGGCATTGCGCCAGTGACGGTCAAGGTTGAGTTCAGATAAAGTAGAACGCGTACCCGATAACTCAAAAAGTTTATTGGCAGCCAAAATAGCAATTTCTGTGGTAAGTACTTTTGCCTCGGCAACCAATAGTGTCGCTTGGTTTACATGTTCTTCGGTGGTGTCAGCAATCGCCTGATCAATTGCATCTCCAGCCAAATCCAGTACCGCTTCTGCTGCACGCAGTTTGATTTTTAAGTCACCAATATTTGCAATGGTGTAGGGGTCATCACTGGCTTTTTCCAGACCTGAATCAATCCATGCACGGCTGTGATTTTTGACATATTGAATCGTTTCTTCAATTGCACCACGCGCAATACCTGCATCGACTGCAGCCTGAATAAACTGAGAAATAGCACCTGCTGGTGTTGGGCGTTCAAATGCTTGGTAAATCGGAACTAGATATTCTTCACGTACTGGCACCTGATTTAGTTCTACCGTGCCACTAGCGGTGGTACGTTGTCCAAAACCAGACCAGTCATTAATAATATTGACCCCAGAAGTTTCACGTGGCACAAGTGCAGCATAAGGTTGTCCTTGTTCATTTACAGCAACAATTGGAATCCAATGTGCGAGCAAAGCACCCGTTGCAAAGAATTTTTTGCCATTAATTTCATAGCCATGTTCGGTCTTTTCAAGTTTAGTCGTAAGGTCCGCGACTGTCTTACTGTGTTTTTCCGAAAATGCATTGCCAAAACGAATTCCTCTTAGCACCAAATTAAAGAAGAACTGTTGCTGTTCAGGTTTCGCATCTAGTCTTAAATGTTCAATAAAAGCCAAGTGATTTTGAGGCAACTGAGCAAGGGAAGGATCGACACTTGCAATTGTTTTGATCACTTCTGCTAAAGTTCGATACTTGACTTGTGCGCCACCAAATTGCTTAGGTACTGTAATGGCCCACAGGCCGCTTTGTGAGAACTGCTGAATTTCATTTAAGGGTAAACGGCGTTCTCTATCACGATCTGATGCTTCTTGGGCAAACTCTTGAGCAAGTTGCTTGGCAATCTCAATTGCTTCTTCATCAGAACGAATAATATGTGCATCTTTCGACTGCTCGAATACAGATAAAGGAACCGCTTGAGAGCGCCCATAGGACGAATTTAGACTGGTCATAACTTTTATTGTCTCTATTTCTTATTTAACATGTCCTTCACCTTAGCACTAAAAAAACAGCGACTTTATAGATATTAAAGCTTTGTTTATGAAATGAATTTTGAAAAGCTTTTCACATTTTTTACTTTAAAAATAACGTTTTGTTTTTCGAAAATTTTCTTACATGCGATAAACAATTTCATATAGGCTTTTTAAGTTTTGTCACCTATGATCAAAACTAGACAATATTATGTTGTAGTCAACGAGGTATCGAAGATATGGCAAAGAATGCAAGTTCACCTGGCAAACGATTTATGAAACTTGCAGGAATGACCGCGAGCATTGCAACAAAAACCGTTTCTAACTCGATTCGAAACCTGACTGCGGATGAAGAACAGAAACTGGCTGCAAAAACTAAATTGTTTCAAGATATCGGTCTACAGATTGCAGACACCTTAGGTGAAATGAAAGGTGCTGTCATGAAAGTTGGGCAAATTGCATCGCAATATAAAGATATCTTCCCACCAGAAGTTGCTAAAGCAATATCAAAACTACAACGCCAAGCTCCAGCCATGCCTTTTGCAGCGATTCAGCAACAAGTTGAACGTGAGCTTGGAAAACCGCTCAATGCTGCCTTTAAATCTTTTGATGAACAGCCTTTTGCTGCTGCATCGATTGGACAAGTTCACAAAGCAGTTTTGCCAAATGGTGAACAAGTTGTGGTTAAGGTTCAATATCCCGGTGTTGATGAAGCCTGTGAAAGTGACTTAAAACAAGTACGTTTAGCACTACGCTTAATGGGTGTACTTAAGATTGATAAAAAGCTGCAAGATCAGCTTTTTGCAGAGATTCAAGATAGTCTATCAGCAGAGCTTAACTATGAAATCGAAGCTCAAAATCTTGAGGTCTTTAAAACTTTTCATAGTAAATTAGACGACAAAATTATTATCCCGACTGTTTATAAAGATTACTCTTCAAGACGTATTTTAACCTTAAGCCTTGAACAAGGTGACAGTATTGAAACTGCTAGTTCTTGGCCTATCGAAATTCGAAACACAATTGGCCGACGTTTAATCCGCGCTTTAGGTCAGGAAATGTTCTTTTTAAAACGTTTTCACTGTGACCCTCATCCGGGTAACTTTGCCTTCCGCCAAGATGGCAGTGTCATTATTTATGACTATGGCAGTGTTAAAACGCTTTCCAATGAAATTGTCTATAGCTTTAAACGATTGGTGAATGCAGCTCGTCATGAAGATATTGATCTTATTGAAACTGAGTTACTTGCTCTACACTCACTGACCGAAAAAGGTAAATTCCCGAGCGATCTTTATAAACTCTGGATTGAAGTGTTATTGCGTCCGCTTACCACAACCTATGATTTTGCAGAGAATTCATCCCATCATGATGGCATGTTACTCGTGAAAAAGTCTTTAAAATATTGGGATGTCTTTAAACCTTCACCAGATACATTAATGGTTAATAGAACCATTTCAGGACACTACTGGAACCTCATTCACTTAAAAGTACATGACAACCTGAATGATTTATTTGAAGAGCTGGTTCCACCTTCTAACTAACTTAATTTACTTATCAATGTAGCCTTTTAGGGTTACATTGACTTATTAATTGTTATGTTATAACATTTCTTTAATCAAAAATAATTTAGGACAATCTCTCATGCGTAAAGATATTCATCCTGCTTATCAACAAGTGTTATTTCATGACACCAATGCAGACGTGTACTTCTTAATTGGTAGTACCATTCAGACGAAACAAACCAAAGAATATCAAGGACAAGTCTATCCTTATGTGACTCTTGATATTTCAAGTGCATCACACCCGTTCTATACAGGTGAAGTACGTCAAGCAAGTAATGAAGGGCGTGTTGCAAGCTTTAACAAACGCTTCGCCCGCTTCAATCGTAAAAGTTAATCTTACGTTAAGTTTTAACCAATACACTTAAATCATTGGAAGCCTAAGACTCATCTCCTCCACTTAGGCTTCTTTTTTTATGTGGATTTTTTCTATATTTTTTTCAGTTGTGTATAAACTAAAACTTATCCACATCTTGTCTAAAAAATATTCTCAATTTTCCAAATATCCCATCATTTTTTTATAGCTCCCACGCTTTCAAAGCGTGTATTCGATGCTATGCTTAAGCCCCATTTGTTAGGAAGTTTAAGATTATGGCACAAGAGTTACTTGCCCAATTACAAGCAGGCACAGCAAAATTTTCAGACGTTTTAGCTTATATTGAAGCACGCTACCAACATACTCCAACAGCTTTTCAAAATGGCGCACAGCATAACGCTGCAACTGAAAATCAAGGCAGTGCAAAAGTTTTCTCTTTTGCCAAGTTACAAGGTTTAGACCAAGCACAAACTTTAAGTTTATTTGCAGAGCACTACGCATCTGTATTGGCTACCCCAGAGGGAACTGACCACCAAAATATTCGTCAGTTTATGCAAAATGGTTGGGATGGTGTGAAGTTTGAAGGTCAGGCTTTAACTGAAAAGTAATTAAGAATTTGTGAATACACGAGGGAGTCTTACCGTTTATTCTCAAATGAAAGTAGCTAATTCTGTTACTTTGGTTTTGCCCAAAGTAACCAAAGGCATTTGTCATCAACAGAACCTGTTTCCCGTTTGCACTTATCCAATATTTTGCAAAAACAATATATAGCTGATTTCAGTCAGGCTGTTGATGACTTTAACGCGTATCAAATCCCAAAATAAATCAGATGTTTTTAATTCATCATTTACTATCGTGACAAGCGGCATGGATGCCGCTGTTTTGCTGTGCTACATGGATGTAGATCAGCGAAACAAAAGATTTTTGCTTACTTTTGATCTCTCAAAAGTAAGGTATGCCTATACAAATGGTCTTGGAGAATATCGTAAAACAGAGGCCGTGCAGTATATATCGCTCCTTAAACATCGGAATATCAGTTGCCTGCTACCCAATAATAAGTCGCCAACCCCAAACACGTAAAAATTAAAGACCCAATTAAATGAATAGAAATCGCCAACATCGCCATTCCCAACTTACCACTTTGCAATAAAGTCACAATCTCAATCGAGAACGTTGAAAAGGTAGTTAAAGCACCACAAAAACCGGTAATCACAAAAAGCTTATAATTCGGGCTCAAATCACTATGAGCAAAATAAGCCATCGCAAAACCAATAATAAAGCCACCGACCAAATTAACAGTAACAGTACCCAACGGAATTTGCGGATAAATCGGGTTCAGTTTTAAACCTAAAAACCAACGCAACCACGCCCCTAGAACCGAGCCTAAAGCAATTGAAAGTAAAGGATAATACATAGAACCACCCCTTTAGTGAGATGCTAAAAGAGCAAAAAATAATGAGGGAAAATATGACATGGCGTACTCCAAAAATAAGCAGAGTACGCAATAACCTACGTACCCAGCGATATAAATACATGAGGGTAACGTAGGCATCATTAGCCAATACGGCGGTTTTTCAAGGGAGGAATGCCATCTCCCTGTTTTAAGTATATTAAATCATCTAAAAGTTGATTAAAACATACTTTTTAAATCATGGACGTTCATCGTATTGCGGTAAATCGTCACAAATGCTTTCCCACTCTGCTTTTGAAGCAGCAAAAATATGCATTGTCGGCTTTTGGTCTAATGGTGTATCTAGTGTCCCAATTCTTAAACGATACAGTTCAGGTTGGGCATCACGCGAGCTAATAAGCGGTGAACCACATTCACTACAAAACCAACGGGACACACCGTTCACAGCAAATTTTTTGACGAGGTCTTCACCTTGTGTAATTTTAAAATCTGCACTGTTGACAGGAGCATTCGTTGCAAATGCTGTTCCATTGGCTTTCCGACAGCGTTGGCAGTGGCACTGAATAATATCTCCGATACCGCCTTTAATTTCATAGCGGATACCCTGACATAAACAACTTCCTTGATAAACTGGTGATGTCTGAGACATGTTCTCATAAATCCTATTATTATTGATCGCTCAAAAATAACACTTTTCACATATCAAACATAGCACCAAATTCGCTGTTATTTTTCTAAGAATGAATGCACACCTTCACCAGCTGCTCGGCCCGTAGCAAAACATGCTGTCAGCAAATATCCGCCTGTAGGAGCATCCCAATCCAGCATTTCGCCACAGCAAAAAACACCTGAGGTTTGCTTAAGCTCTAAGCTTTCAGTTAATGCATCTTGCTTGATACCACCAGCACAACTAATTGCTTCTTCAATCGGTCTAAAACCATCTAACTTAATTTGAAGTGCTTTAATTTGCTGAGCCATAACCTCTGGTTGGCTCCATAGCGATTTATCAACCACTTCTCTAATTAAGTTAATTTTGGCCGTGTCTAAGCCCGCTTTACGCCAGATATTAGTAAGCGATTGTTTTTTGCTAGCCTGTAACTTTTTAACTAACTGTGTAAGCTCTACATCAGGCAATAAGTCTAAAAATAGATTTAAACTTTTTCCTTGTTTTTGTTGTTCTCTTAAAGCTCGTCCGAGTTTATAAATGACCCCACTTTCTAAACCGTAGTGAGTAATCACAATATCACCATGAGTAAATTGGTTAGCTTCAACCCACGCATTGATACGCTTTAAAGGTTCCCCAAAACAACTTTCCATAAAAGCTGACCAAGTGTGCAATACCCCTGCGTTACTCGCTTGAAAAGGTTCGATACTGGATTGATCCATCCATTTTTGCCAAGCGCCATCACTACCCAATTGAGACCAAGACACCGCCCCGCATGCTAATACCACTGCATCGTATTGTTGGGTAAAAGTTTCAGTGATTTGATTATTTTGGTTTTCTAAAGTCACTGTTGTACCTTGCAAATTAATACAACGATGACGATAAAAGAATTTAACTTGCTGTTCTGCTAAACGTTTTAACCAAGCACGAAGTAAAGGAGCCGCTTTCATTTCAACAGGGAAAATACGACCAGAACTACCTACATACGAGTCTATTCCTAGACTTTTCATCCAGTTCTGAATCCAGACTGCATCCCATTTTTTAACCCACGGTTTGAGCCATTCTGCATGGTCATAACGTTCAATGAACTGGGATAATGGTTCAGCATGCGAGATATTTAGCCCTGTTTTACCAGCCATCAGAAACTTACGCGCAGCCGAAGGTTTTTGCTCAAACACATCAATTTCATAAGCATACTGACTCAGTACCTCAGCTGCCATTAAACCAGCCGGACCAGCACCAATAATGGCAATCCGCTTATTCGCCATGTGTTTGCCCTTGCAATGGCGCAAACTCATCAAAACGAGTGGTATAACCTTCAGGCTTGGTCATAATGAGCTGCTGACAAAGCTCGCCACGCTCTAAATATTTAATTTCAAAATGAGTGCGTGCAGAGGTTTGCGCAATTTTTTCTTTTTGGTAAGACAGCTTCCACACGTTTAATAACTGTTGTTCAGCTTCTTCAATATATTCAGGAATATTACTTGCTAAAGTAATAGTTCCACCTGTTTTCAGGCGTGATAACAGGAACTCAAAAAATGGCATGTTCAACCAGCGTTGTGCTGGATTATGAGGTTCTGGGTTCGGATAGAGAATAAAAAAATGTTCAACTTGAGCAGGGTGTAAAGCATGTACAACCCAAGGTAAAGCATCTGCATGTAGAGGTACCAAGTTGTCTCTTGGTTCCAAACCATGCTGCTTTTGCATGGCTAAGAATTTTTCTCTAGTTCGCTCAATTGCATATAACGTGTGCTGAGGATTTTGCCCACTAAATAGCAGAGCATGTTTACCTTTGCCTGCCCCAA
Organism: Acinetobacter sp. 766875; assembly: GCF_000582055.1. NCBI lineage: Bacteria > Pseudomonadati > Pseudomonadota > Gammaproteobacteria > Moraxellales > Moraxellaceae > Acinetobacter > Acinetobacter sp. 766875. The sequence goes on from NZ_JEXX01000002.1 coordinate 326,745, forward strand.
TTTCTACACAAATTGGAGTATTTTCAATTGGGGTAAAATCACGAGGCGCTTGCATACGTTGTGCTTGAAATTGACGAATCTGCATAATCACATCAAACTAAATAAAAATCGGCACAAGTCTAACAAGTCACCTGACTTTTGCCTAATCTATTTCTCTTCACTTTGAGGATATCGCTTTATGCCACGTACATTCCCCTGCCCACGTTGTGGTGAACCAAGTGTTTGGGAAGGCAATGAATTTCGTCCGTTTTGTTCTGAACGTTGTAAACTCATTGATTTAGGCGCTTGGGCAAACGATGAATATAGACTGCCTACCCAAGATGCTCCTCAGCAAGACAAGGGTAGTCAGCATGAAGATGATTATGAGGATTAACCCGCTTTACCCGCGACAAAAGGGTTAAATTGTTTTTCATAGCCAATGGTACTCATTGGACCATGACCCGAAATAAACTGGGTTTGATCTGGCAAGCTAAAGCATTCACGTTGAATCGATTCAATGAGTTGCTCATGGTTACCACGTGGAAAGTCTGTTCTGCCTATTGAGCCTTTAAACAGGACATCGCCAGTCCAGAGTAAACCATGATTCTTGTTATAGAACATGACGTGACCTGGTGTATGTCCTGGTGCAAAACGCACTTCAAACTCATCTTCACCGAGTTTTAGCACTTCACCGCCTTCAAGCCATTGATCGACTTTTACAGGCTGTGGAATTGGAAAACCATAACGTGCAGAAACTTCCTGAATCATATCTAGCCAGAACTGATCTTCTTTATGCGGACCAACAACAGGAACACTCCACTCTTTTGCGAGTTCACCCACTGCCCCTGCGTGATCTAAATGCCCATGAGTGAGCCATAACGCCTTTACTTTTAAACCTAAAGCTTCTACTTCTTTCTTCAAAACAGCAGCGTCGCCACCTGCATCAATCAAAACTGCTTCTTTTGTTTCACTGTCCCAAACAATAGAACAATTTTGAGCAAAAGCAGTAACTGGAACAATTTTGACTTGCAGCATAAGAACCTCTGGCTAAAACGCAATTAACGGTGGGCTAAGGTATGGGTAAGGGCATCAAGATTAGCCTGAACTAAACCTGCAAGCAAATCAATATGAGCTTGATCGCTATTTAAAGCAGGAATGTAAGCGTAGCTTCCACCACCTGCCTCTTGAAACAACTCAGCGTTTTGCATAGCGAGCTCTTCAAGTGTTTCTAAACAGTCAGCAGAGAAAGCGGGACTTAAAACCTGAACAGACTTAACGCCTTGCTTCGCCCAATCTTGTAAGAGCTGATCGGTATAAGGTTTCACCCATTCTTGTTTTCCAAAACGTGATTGGAAACTAATAGCCCATTCATCATCTTTTAAATGCAAAGCTTCAGCGACTAACTTAGCAGTAATGCGACAACGGTCTGCATAAGGATCACCTTTGTCTGCATAAGGCTGCGGAATACCATGAAAAGACATCAATAGTTTTTCAGGCTTACCATGCTGTGCTTGATAAGCTAAAACACTTTCTGCCAGTGCTTGAATAAACATTGGGTGCTGGTAGTAGTCTTTAATAATGGTCAAGCCTGGCAAATTTCGCTGAGTAGGAATCCACTTAGCAAATGCGTCATATAACGGTGCTGTCGATGTGGCAGAATACTGAGGAAATAAAGGCAATAAAATGACATGCTCTTGTGGATGAGCTGCCAACTTTTCTAAAACTGCATCAATACCCGGATTACCATAAGTCATGGCGGGCAACACAGTTAAGTCAAACTGTTTATTTTCACGCTCTAAATAAGCCTGCACACGTTGAGTTTGCTCAAATACAATTTCACGCATGGGCGAATCGGTAGACCATACCGAAGCATAGGCATGCGCTACTCTTTTTGGGCGAAAAGGCAAAACAAACAGATTTAAGATAATCCACCAGATGAATTTTGGTATTTCAATCACACGTGAATCAGATAAAAACTGCTTTAAAAAACGGCGCACCGCTGGGACAGTTGCCTCATCCGGTGTGCCTAAATTCGCTAAAATGACAGTAACTTTCGGTTTTTGTTCAAACGACATGCGCAAATGCCTTTCAGTTCATCTTATGACACTAATGTAACAGTTTTCATGGTCATATCTAAATTGAATTGCTCTAAGCTTTTAATCGAGTCACCCGATGGTTCCATTTATAACTGAGCAAGAGCTTTTGCGCTTTTGTCGTTACCTTCCATAAACTATGCTGCTGATCAATCTTGGTTGGAACAATCCACCCCTGTGATTGCATCTGATTTTTAATACGGAATAGTGCCTTGTGATTAATCTGTGCGCCAGCCACCGCATGTGCTCTTGGCAGTTCCTGACGGGCATCCTCTAGTCCCGCATGATTGAGATATTCGTTGAGACAAGTTCCAAAGTTTTCTTCTGGCATGGCTGTCTCAAAATGTTTAGCCAATATACTTAAGAGCTGTGACCAAGTCATTTGTCTCTGACGCTTAAGCTCTCTAAAGTTGCCATCTTGAAAAGCTTGAATGTGATATTCAAACGCAAAAACATCATGTGGAGCCACTTCATTGGTTTGAGTTGATGACTCTACTAACTGTTGCTCTAATTGTGAAATTTTACTTTTTAATCGATTAATTTCATCTTCTAATTGATGTGCTTGGTGTGCAGGTACCCAGCCTTGCCCCACATGCTGTTCAACTATTAAAGGCATATTTAAACGGACCGCTAACTCTAAGTCACGAGGGCTTTTAAAGTAAAATATGTGGTGAGCTTCATGTAATAGTTTTTTTCTAAATGCGAGAAATTTTTCTTTAAGCTGTGGATGAGCCTCTTGTAAATGCATCTCGCGGCTTTCAGGCTGTTCATGCATAAATACCACAATAGGTTTAGCTCGACTTAAAGCGTATTCATACTCTAGAGCAAAGTAACTAGCACCAGAAATAGATTGTTCACCATACTGGCTACCTAGCAACAAAACAACATAATCCGATTCATCAATTTGCCGACGGGCAAGTGTTGTAGTTAAAGGACTTCTATACTCTAAACCCCAAGCAAAAAAACCCATACTGACTAAAGTTTGAGAGAGAACCATACGTTCAGGTTGCATCTCGCGACCTGACGTTGAAATAAAAATCTGATAGCGTGTATCGAGCATAACAATACCCTTATCGCCCCATAATCTTAATATGGCCCAAATAAGCCAAGATTATGAACCGCCCCAAATAAGAAAAATAAATATAAAAAAACGCTTTCTTCTGAATGCCTACAACAGAGCTCAACTCAGATTGTGTAGCGTCCATGTCAATTCTTGTGGAATCATATTCTGTAAAACAGGTTGCAATGCTTCAGCATTATTACCACTTACATAACATTCAATACGTGCAACATTCTGACGTATTTGGTCACATAATAACTCATTTTTTATTAAAATACGGGCTGTTTGTCGGGCAACTGCTAATCCCGAATCAACCAGTGTGAATTGGTTATCAAAAAGATGATGAATTGCTTCATTTAAGAACGGATAATGTGTACAACCGAGTACTAAATAGTCAGCCCCTTGATCGGCTGCAGGCTGTAAAACCTCTTTTAATGCATTTAAACAAACAGGACTCATTTGCTGTCCTGCTTCTACACAAGGAACAAGCTCCAGATTGGTTAAAGTCATGACTTTAACACCCGCTGGAACAGCAAATTTTTCCACAACATCTTTAATGAGTTGCCCACGAAAAGTAGCAGGCGTTGCCAACACTGCAACTACTTTAGAACGGGTTTGTAATACGGCAGGGTTTAATGCCGGTACTAAACCAACAATGGGAAAGTGCTCGCCATAATGTTCACGTAAATGGTCAAGACTAAATGCTGAGGCAGTATTACATGCCACGACTGCAATTTTACAACCTTGGCGGTATAACCAGTCGACAGCGCGAGCGGTAAGCTCTCTAATTTCTTCATCAGAACGAGGGCCATAAGGAACATAGGCTGTATCGGCATAATACACAATATGTTCGTTTGGCAAATATCTGGCAATTTCTGCTGCAACTGACATACCTCCAATACCTGAATCAAAAATACCAATTGGGGCATCTGCCGATGCTTTAGGCATAGATTCTAATTCAGTAAATAAAGGCTGTATGGCAGTCATGGCAGTACTAAAGAGTGTCGGAAAATTTCACTCTATAAAGCTTAAACCTCAAGTGCCTAATTGCAAGTGCAAATTACCACTTTTTAACTGCAAAATGGTTTCGCCTTTATCATTTTCGACCAGTGTTCCGTAGTTTACGAGATGATAGAAAGCCTGACGTTGAATAAGCGCATTAATACCAAATCGGACATGCACGTATGGGCGTAATTCTCCTGCATATTCGCGCATAAAAATCGGGTGTTCTGCATCAACTAAAATCACATCTTGATTGGTGGTAGTCAGTTGCAAAAACTGATCACCTGAAATTTCAACCTGAACGACCTGATTGACCAATAAAGGTTCATCTTCAACTTCGATTTCAATTTGTTCTACAGGGGTTTTCAGGTAGAATTTACCCTCTTCTTTCCATAGGACTTTGGTAAACAAATCCAATAGAGCTTGGCGCTTGATTAATTGACCTTCGTGCCACCATTCTCCATTGGCTTTAACCGTTAAATCCATTTTACCGCAATGCTTTGGATGCCATTGCTCTAAAGGTGGGATTGACCTTTTGTGACTTTGCTGTACACCTTTTAAGTATTGTGCAATGTTCATTAAGTTTTTATCATCAGATAACGGTATTTTTCCCATATCCGATGGGGAATTATTTTGATTTACCATAGTTTATGCCTTGCTGACGAGAAAATATGACGACTCAGCCAATTGGCTAGATCATGGTTTAAAACTATACTAGCCAAAACGATAAAAGGCACAATAGCATATTTGCGCCTATGGATTAAAACTCACGGCAGCACCGGATGATCTGACATTACGGTTGCCACCTTTAAGTATTGAGGAGTCCTACATGGAACACATCGAACGCGAATCGATGGAGTTTGACGTTGTCATCGTAGGTGCAGGGCCTGCAGGTCTATCTGCTGCGATTAAGATCCGTCAATTAGCGATTGAGAATAACTTACCCGATCTTTCAGTTTGTGTAGTTGAAAAAGGCTCTGAAGTAGGTGCGCATATCTTATCTGGTGCTGTACTTGAACCGCGTGCTATTAATGAACTTTTCCCAAACTGGAAAGAAGAAGGTGCGCCTCTTAACGTGCCTGTAACTGAAGACAAAACTTTCTTCTTGCTTTCAGAAACTACGTCTAAAGAAGCACCTCACTGGATGGTTCCAAAAACCATGCACAATGACGGTAACTATGTTATCTCGCTAGGTAACGTTGTTCGCTGGTTAGGTCAAAAAGCTGAAGAATTAGAAGTTTCTATTTTCCCTGGTTTTGCTGCATCTGAAGTGCTTTATCATGAAGACGGTACTGTAAAAGGTATTCAAACTGGCGACATGGGTATTGGTAAAGATGGCGAACCAACGCATAACTTTACTCCGGGTTATGAGCTTCACGCTAAATACACCCTCTTTGCTGAAGGTTGCCGTGGTCACTTAGGCAAACGCCTCATTGCGAAATACAACCTTGATAAAGATGCTGACCCTCAGCACTACGGTATCGGGATTAAAGAACTTTGGGAAATTGACCCAGCAAAACATAAGCCGGGCTTAGTGATGCACGGTGCAGGTTGGCCATTATCTGAAACTGGTTCTTCTGGTGGTTGGTGGTTATATCACGCTGAAAACAACCAAGTGACTTTGGGTATGATTGTGGACTTGTCTTATGAAAATCCACACATGTATCCATTTATGGAAATGCAGCGCTGGAAAACTCACCCACTTATTAAACAGTATTTAGAAGGTGGTAAGCGTATTTCTTACGGCGCACGTGCTGTAGTGAAAGGCGGTTTCAACTCATTGCCTAAATTGACTTTCCCAGGTGGTTGCTTAATTGGTGATGATGCAGGCTTCTTAAACTTTGCAAAAATCAAAGGCTCACACACTGCCATGAAATCAGGCATGTTATGTGGTGAAGCTGTATTTGAAGCGATTGCTGCTGGTGTAGAAAAAGGCGGTGACCTTGCGATTGCTCGTGTTACTGAAGGTGAAGATTTATTCGTTAAAGAATTAACTTCATACACTGACAAATTTAACAACAGCTGGTTAAAAGAAGAGCTTTATAACTCTCGTAACTTTGGCCCAGCAATGCATAAATTTGGTCAATGGATTGGTGGTGCATTTAACTTTATCGACCAGAACGTCTTTAAAGTTCCATTCACTTTGCATGATTTGAAACAAGACTTCGCTGCATTGAAAACTGTTGATGCAACGAGCTTTAAGCCAAACTATCCAAAACCAGATGGCAAGCTTACATTTGATCGTTTGTCTTCGGTGTTTATCTCAAACACTGTACATGAAGAAAATCAGCCAGCTCACTTGAAGCTTACTGATCCTTCAATTCCAGTGAATGTGAACTTACCAAAATGGGATGAGCCTGCTCAGCGCTACTGCCCTGCTGGTGTTTATGAAATCATGGAAAATGATGATGGTTCTAAACGCTTCCAGATTAACGCAGCAAACTGTGTTCACTGTAAGACTTGTGATATTAAAGACCCATCTCAAAACATTACATGGGTAACGCCTGAAGGCGGCGGTGGTCCGAATTACCCTAATATGTAATAAAAAAGCCCCGAATAATCGGGGCTTTTTTATTAGTATCCACTTATTGAAAAGGCGGTATTTTGATACTTTTAGATTAAAATTCTTTTTATAGAAAATAAATGTGCCTAATAAAAATAAGCTAAGAAAACCAAAATTACGTGCTAGATCAATATACCAAGCTGATTTTCCAAACAATAAATCAATCATTAGCATAAATCCCATGAATCCTGTATGTAAGATGAGGCTATTATTAATTTTTGATTCTGGAGCAAAAGATGTATTTCTATAACCTAATATAATTGAACCGAGAATTATAAAAGTGAATAAAATTATTGTAGCCATAGTCTCAGTTAACCAAGAAACTTTTATACTTAACAAACCAGCAAGACATGCGAACCAAAGGAAAATAAATAAGCTTCGTTTTAGAAAATAATCTTTCATTTTTATATGCCATTTATATACTTAATTTTATAGATTATATAATGATTCTTATTTGTAAAAAATTATCATTTTAAAATAATTTAAATGTTTAATGGCTCCCAACACTATTCATTAGAAGCCTTATTTATTCTATTAACCCTTTTTCACCAGATAATGAAATTCTTTATGACCATTTTCATCTAAGCGTTCTTCTTGCAAAAGTAACTCGTGACCTAAATGCATACAAAATTTAGGAATATCCCACGAAGTCGAATTGTCTGTTGCGAAGACCTCAACCACATCTCCAGACTTAGATTTACGAATGGCTTGATGCAACATCATGACAGGTTCCGGACAACGTAAACCACGCGTATTGAGTTGTACAGTAGGTGAAATAGGTTGTTCTGACATAACAAACTCGAACAAATAGAATTTTCACATTTTAGCATAAACCGATCACTGACTTATGAACTGTAACTGGTGTTTACATAACAATATGTGTTTTGTCTTTTACTTTGTTTTATAGATGCATAAGGGCCTTTTCTTCGGTATGATCAATGTATTCATTTGATACATTGAGTCTTTAGGAAAGATCATGCAAGAGGAACCGAGTCCGTCGTGGGGAATGCGAGGCTTACGAAAGTGGTTAGGTACAGCGCCCGAAACCCGAGATGAATTATTAAAACTAGTCCAAAATTCACGTCGTTTTTTAGAACCTGATACTGTTGCCATGCTTGAAGGTGTTCTTGACCTTCCTGCTACAAAAATTCGTGAAGTTATGACGCCACGAACAGCAATGATCAGTATGCAAGAAGATGATCAGTTACTTGATATTCTTCACGTATTGGTTGAGTCTGCTCATTCACGTTTTCCAGTTTTCTCAGCTGACCAACCCGATAACGTCGTCGGTATTTTATTGGCAAAAGATTTACTGCCATTTTTGACTGAACCGAATACCAAATTAGATATTGGCTCGCTTATGCGCCAGCCATTATTTGTGCCTGAAAGCGCACGTTCAGATCAAGTTCTTCGTATGCTCAAACATACCCAAACCCATATCGCAATTGTCATTGATGAATATGGTTCAACGGCTGGTCTTGTTACGCTTGAAGATATTCTTGAAGAGATCGTTGGTGAAATTGAAGACGAACATGATACTGCTGATGAAGATGCTCAGTACATTGTTCCAGATAACGACCATACTGTAGCGAATGCATGGATGGTGCAGGCACTTACACCAATTGAACACTTCAACACTGTTTTAGATGCTGATTTTTCTGACGATGAAGTAGAAACTGTCGGCGGTTTATTGCTTCAAGAAATTGGTCTAGTCAGTGATTTACAAGGTCAGACAGTTGAACTTGGAAAATGGTTATTTACGATTGTTGAAGCAGATGCCCGCACTATTCATCTGATTCGAGCTGTACGTCAATGAGAGCATACTTTGAAAAGCTGTTAGATTCTTCGCAACAACAAAAACAGCTTCCATTAATTTTTCCATTGCTCATTGCTTTATTTTCAGGTGCCGTGTTTAGTTTTGCACTGGCACCTTATTATTGGTGGTGGCTGGCAATTTTGTCTCCTGCCCTACTCTATGCAACATTACATAAACGCTCAGCCAAACAAGCATTTGCGATTGGTTGGAGTTATGGTTTTGGTTTATGGTTTGTAGGGGCTTTCTGGCTCTATACATCTATCCATGTATACGGCGATACCAATGCCTTTTTAAGCGTATGTATGATTGCTGTTATGGCTCTTGTGATGGGGTTATTTACAGCATTCCAAACTTGGGTTTATCGACGCTTCTTCCCTGAAACACCGCTGACTTTCGCCCCTCTCTGGATTGTTTTTGAGTGGGCTAAAACTTGGGTGTTTACAGGTTTCCCATGGCTATTTGTAGGGTACGCTTTTACCGAACGTTTACTTGATGGCTATGCACCGCTATTTGGTATTTATGCAATTTCTTTCGTGGCAATTGTATTGGCGTGTGCTTTAGTTGAAGTTCTGCGTAAGCGTATTTTCTGGGTTATTCCTTCTGCCCTATTAGTTTTAGGTGCATGGGGAGCATCATATATTCAGTTTGTACAACCTAAAGCGGCTAAACCGCTTAGTGTTTCGCTTATTCAAGGTAACATTCCACAAGATTTAAAATGGCTAACCGAATATCAAGTTAGAACATTAGAAATTTATGCAGGTTTAACTCAATCTGAATGGGGCCGTGACCTCATTGTATGGCCTGAGTCTTCAATTCCACTCTTCCAAACCGATATTGAACCGTTTTTGGATGCCATGGATGCACAAGCGAAAAAGAACCATACCGCTTGGGTAACCGGTATTCCTTATTGGGATGTTGCAAAATCACATCAAGTCGGCAGTCCTCTGTATTACAACAGTATTATGGCGTCTGGCAGCGATTCAAGCGGCCTTTATAAAAAGCAGCGTCTTGTGCCGTTTGGTGAATATATTCCGCTTTCAGGTTTACTCTCTTGGGTGTTACCAGCCATGCAAAATGATATTAGCATGAGCGGTTTTACACGTGGTGAGAGCAACCAGAAACCACTCTTAATTAAAGGGCATGCGCTTGCTGCTGCAATTTGTTATGAAGTGGCATATCCAAACCTGACACGACGTAATGCAGAAGATAGCGACTTCTTGGTGACTGTATCTAATGATGCTTGGTTTACGGGTACTGCTGGCCCATGGCAACATTTACAAATGGTACAAATGCGCGCGAAAGAAAATGGTCGCTGGTTTATTCGTGCAACCAACACAGGTGTAACAGCATTTATTGATCAAAATGGTCATATCACTGAACAAGCACCGATTGATAAAGAGTTTGTCTTGAGAGGTGATTTACCGGCTATGCAAGGCCAAACTCTCTATAACCGTTTAGGTGATTATCCAATTTTAGGATTTGCAGTATTACTGTTGGTTTTAGGTTGGATCTATCGTCCACGTAAAGTTGATGTGTCTTATAAATCACGTCGCTAAGTTATAATAGCTTTGTACCCAGAGGAACTTCAAACTCTGGGATACAAAGTGCAACATCCCCATCTGCGTTATGAAACCCTGTCACTAAGCATTCTGACTGAATAGGACCAATTTGTTTTTTAGGGAAATTCACGACAGCAACCACTAATTTATCAATCAAGTCCTGCGGTTGATAAAGTTTAGTAATCTGGGCACTCGATTTACGTACACCCAATTCTTCACCAAAATCTACATGCAGAATATAAGCAGGTTTACGCGCCTTTTCAAAAACCTCAGCTTGAATAATTTTACCTACACGAAGCTCTACTTTTAAAAAATCATTCCACTCGATTTGTTCCATTTACTTTTCTCATATTCTTAAATATCTGATTTGAAGCATATAATATGTACAAATAAAGAAACACCCTCTTTTTATTTTCAGCTCTCAAAATTCATGTTAAATTAAATCTGCTGACTCAAAAGCCGTAAACGTTTACGTCAATCAACGTTCCAACATACCTCCAACAAGGCTTGGAGCTATTTATTCAAAATATTTTTATATTTTGAATGGCGCGGGCGTTTGTTGGTTTACGGAGTCAAAATGGAAAACCAAAAAACTTTCTATAATTTTAAGAAACTTCCAAGTCGTTATACAGCTATTGTTTTACCTTTTCTTCTATCCATCATTATGACTTTTGTAGTGTCCATGGTCAGCACTTTACGAAGTTTAGGACTAGAAGGCTTTTCTATAAATGTCTGGATGTCTGCATGGGTCATTTCTTGGTTAATTGCTTTTCCAACGCTGCTTTTAGTCTTACCCGTCGTCCGTAAAATCACAGCACGATTGGTTGAGCCTGCTTAAACAAAAAAATAAAACGTAGATACTGCCTCTACGTTTTATTTAAAAATTTGGTTTTAAATATCACTAAAAAGCGATTGATAATTCTAAAGATAAATAAGCAACTAAGCTTGATAAAAAGACCATAGGTACATAGCGATAAGCTTTAAAAACTAATTGCTCATATTTAGAAGAGATCTGTTTAGCTTGCCATACACTCGCTTTTAATGCCATAAAGAAGCTCACCATTAACCACGCGCTCACAATACTTAATGCGAAGAAACCAATCATGATTTGGCTGCTACCTTCTGTACTCAGCCATAGTTTTAATGAAACTTCAGCAATTGGTAATAATGCTAAAATCAATAGGACAGACTTAAGCATCGCCCAATGAAACTGGTTTAGTTCATCAAGTACGAGAAATGCTTTCATTTAATCTCTCCTATAAGTTTATAAAGTGCTTTTTTATTTATTATGCAAAGCTTTTATTTAAATAGACCTCTTGCGAAAGTCGTTATTGCAAGTTCATCCGATTTACCAGTGCAGCGATTAAGTTAATGCGTAAACCGAATCTTTTCCGTCTATTTCGATAGCGTTCACTTAATATTCTAAATGTTTTCAATTGACTATTAATATGTTCGATCACAACTCGTATTTTTCCAATCATTTTATTGTACTTTTTCTCAACATCAAATAAGGGTAAATTCTTCTTTTTCTTTATTGGCATCAATAATTTAAAGCCATCTTGCTCTAATCCGTAGTACCCTAAATCGGTCATAACATATTTACAATGTTTGAATTTTTTAACCGTTCTTCTTGCCAATTTAATGTCATGCTGACTGCCATTCGATATATCTAGCCCTATGATTTGTTTGCTGTTCGGATGATAGATCACTTGTGCTTTTAGCGTATGTTTCTTCTTTTTACCACTGTAGAACTTACTCTGATTTTTTTTT